>PQAM01000010.1:0-337736 GCA_003104975.1 Candidatus Methylomirabilota bacterium | reverse complement strand
CTCAATAAACTCTACCGAACCCGCTCCTCTGACCTATATTAGAGTTAGAGAATAATATCGCTGGCGTTGTCACTGCAAAGGAGGTGTGAAAATGAGATGCGTGACTAGGATTGGACTTGGAATGGCATTGGCAGTCTTGGGCGTCGCTATGACCGCGCTTGATCCACCTGAAGCCCTCGCGACCCATGTGGTCATCCATACGGGCAAGCTCCACGAGGCGGTCACGAGCGTCAGCGCTGGGGATCATATCACCTGGATCAATGCCACGGGCGACCCCGCCATTCGCGTGGTCTTCGAAAATGGCACGCTGGGAGCCCCGGTCAGGAGCAAGCTGTTTACGACGGAAGCGAGCATCGAGTTCCCCCGTGTCGGTACCTACCCGTACCATATTCATGTCGGGGCGAGGCCGCTAGTTTTAAAGGGGACGATCGAGGTAAGGTAGCTCTCGAATCGTTCATCTAGAAACTCGCATTGAGAAGTTTCCGGCACCGCGGGTCACTGAAAGAAGTGACCCGCGGTGTATTGTCTAATTCCTCAGTCCGGCGACATGCATTGATAAGGTTCGGGGGGAGCCCTGTGGCGGTCCGCATTGGAGAAGGTAGCGAGAGGACCACGCTTCCCAAAGAGGCGTGGAACACCCTTCTGCGTTACGTACAGGAGGGAGTCCTTAAGGCGCTGTAACCCATGAGGGGAGCCGCCTCATTGAGACATGCTCCTCTCCTTTTTCCCGCCGCTCCTGCGACGCGATCATGGGTTGACCCACTTCCGGTCGTTGGCCTCGATGAAGCGGTCGGCCTCTTTTGGGCCCCAGCTTCCGACGGGGTAGTACGCCAGGCCGGTGCGGCCTGCGGCGGCCCAGGCCTCGAGGACAGGCGTCACCAGCGCCCACGCGGACTCCACCTCATCGCGCCGGATAAATAGCGTCGAATCCCCGAGCATGCAGTCCAGCAGCAGTCGCTCGTAGGCCTCTGCAGGATCGACCCCGAAGGCCTCCCGGTATGAGAAGCCCAGTCGAGCCGGCACCAGGCTGATGTACGGTCCAGGCGGCTTGAGCCCTACTCGTAATGAGATCCCTTCGTCCGGCTGGATGCGGAGCGTGAGGCGATTCGGCTCCACGATGTCCCGACTCTCGTGGCCGGCGTGGGCCGTGTGCTGAAACAGCAGCAGTGGCGGCCGCTTATACTGGATCGTGACCTCGGTGACCCGCTTCGGCAGCGCCTTGCCGGTCCGCACGTAAAACGGCACCCCCGCCCAGCGCCAGTTGTCGATCTCCAGGCGCAGCGCCACAAAAGTTTCCGTGGCTGTCTCCGTCGCGACCCTGGGCTCGTCGGCGTAGGCCACGATCTTGTTTCCTTTCAGTGTCCCGCTGATGTACTGCGCCCGAACGGTTGCGTCCTCGATCCGCTCGACCGGGACGGGACGGATCGCCCGCAGGACCTTGACCTTCTCGTCGCGGACCGCATCCGGCTCAAAGGTAGCGGGCGGCTCCATGGCCACCAGCGACAGGAGCTGCAGCATGTGGTTTTGCACGATATCCCGCAGAGCGCCCGCGCTGTCGTAGTAGCCGCCGCGATCCTCCACACCCAGGTCCTCGGCCACCAGGAGTTGCACGTGGTCCACATACCGCCGATTCCATAACGGTTCAAAGATGCTGTTGCCGAAGCGGAAGGTGAGGATGTTCTGGACGGTCTCCTTGCCCAGGTAGTGGTCGATCCGGTAAACCTGCGGCTCGCGGAAGACGCGATGGATGTGGGTGTTCAGGGCTGTGGCCGTGGCCAAGTCATGCCCGAACGGCTTTTCGACGATAATCCGGCAGCAGCCGCGAGTCTTCGGGGCAGGGGTCGTGTCGTACGGCGCCTCCCCCGTCTCGCTCACCAGTCCGGCGGCCCCCAGGCGCGCCACAATCTCCGCATAGGCCGAGGGGGGTGTGGCCAGGTAGTAGAGCCGATAGCCGCCGGTTCCGTGTCGGTGATCTACGTCGGCGAGAAGCGTCCGGAGCCGCTCGTAGCCGGCAGGCTCCTCGAATGCGGCCGCGACATAGTAGAGGCCGCGCGCCAGGCGGTCCCACACCTCCGGTTTCACCGGACGCAGGCGGGCATACTGCTCCACCGCCTTGCCCATCTCGTCGCGAAAGGCCTGATGGTCCTTCTCCCGTCTCGCAAACCCGATTACCGCGAACCGGTCAGGGAGCAAGTCGTCGTGCATGAGCGCGTAGAGGGCCGGCAGGAGCTTGCGCCGCGTCAGATCGCCGGACGCGCCAAAGATGACGAGCGCACACGCGTCCGGCACCTGATAACGGGAAGGTTGAGCGTTCGCCTCAGTCAAGAGCCGCATCTTCGCTAACCTCCGGAAGGGGGCTCGGCATGCCCGCCACGCAGCAAGCGGCGCACCAGGTTGGCGCCCATTCTCCCCAGACCGATCATCCCGAGTTGCATCGTGTCTGCTCCTTATAGGAAACGCAGCGGTCAGCTCTCAGCGTAATGCTTGTTGTAGTGCCGCGTGTAGTGATGCCAGGCCGGCCTCCACATCGGAACCGAGATGAACCCGTAACGCCCGGCGATTCCGCGCCGCCAAGACCTGGAAGTCGCCACGCGCCTGGGCGGCTTTGACCACGCCAAAGCTGAACCCCTGTCCGGGCACAGGCAGGTCGAACGCGTCGTCGCACGTAATCTGCAGAAAGACGCCCGTGTTCGGTCCGCCCTTGTAGGCCTGACCGGTCGAGTGCAGGAAGCGGGGGCCAAAACCCAGGCATGTCGCCACACGCTTGTTGTCACGGACTGCGTGACGCAGCCTTTGAAGCGCGCTTTCATGGGCGTCGTTCATCTCGATATAGGCCAGGAGCGCAAAGTAATCGCCGGGCTGCAGTCGGTTCAGGTGCGCCCTGAGATACCCGACGAGCGACCGGTCGCGGCCTGCGGCCGTGGCCAATGTGGCGGCGTTCTTGTCGTCACTGAACAGCACGATACCGTTGTCCTGAAGGATCGGGGTCTCCAGCAGTAGCGACCCTGTCTTCTCATATTCCGCCGTCAAGGTTCGCGTAGCCGTCTTACTCGCTTCCACGTCGGGCTGATTGAAGGGATTGATCCCGAGAAGCGATCCGGCTACGGCGGTCGCAATCTCCCACCGGAAGAACTCCTGGCCCACGTCATAGGGATCAGCAATCGAAATTCGGACACTGGGGTGGCCGGCCCCCTCCAAGGCATCCAATGCGGCATCCTGCGAGGGATCTGGATCGGACGCCAATCGGAGGTAAATGAACACGCGATCGGCGCCATACACCTCGATGGGACCTTCCGACTCACGATCGACGGGGATCAACCCTTTCCCCTCCTTCCCGGTCGATTCAGCAAGGAGCTGCTCCAGCCATGCGCCGAAGTGCCGGATGTCTGGCGACGCGATGATCGTCACTTTGTCGCGTCCGTGTGTGGCGAGCACACCCAGGACGGTGCCCAGAACTACGCCGGGATTCTCCTCAACCGGGACGCATGAGGCGCACGCATGGGCCATCGTCTCGGCACGGTCCAGCAGCTTCAGCACGTCGAGGCCCATGATCGCTGCCGGCGCCAGGCCGAAATCGGACAGGGCCGAGTAGCGGCCGCCGATACTTGGAAGGCCAAAGCAGATGTGACGAAAGCGAAGCGACTCGGCAAGCCGTTGCAGCTCCGACCCGGGGTCGGTAATGGCCATGAACCGGCTCCCGGCCTGGTCGGTGCCGACGGCCTGTCTTACGCGCTCAAAGAAATACCGGGTGAAGATGTTTGGCTCCAGGGTGGTACCTGACTTGCTCGACACGATGAAGATCGTGTTGGCCAGGTCCACTTGTCCCTCAAAGGTCCTGACTTGAGCAGGATCGGTCGAGTCGAGGACGTGCAGATCGGGGTAGCCGTTCTGTGTGCCGAACGTTCGGGCCATCACTTCGGGACAGAGGCTGGAGCCCCCCATCCCCAACAGCGCCGCATGCGAGAACCCGGCGTCCCTGATCTCTTCGGCAATGGCCCGCAAGCGACTCTCGGTCGCTTGCGGATCCTCGGTAATCCCTAACCAGCCCAGCCACTCCCCTTCATCCGTCGCTGTCCAGACGGTGGCATCCCGCACCCATAGTCTTCGCACCTTGCCGTCCACGCGCCACGCATCGAGCGACGCGCTGACCGCGGCAGCGAGATCGTCAGGGAGTGTGTAGGTTTGACGACCCGCCAGAGCACTGACGGCCGCCCGGCATCGCGCCTCCACCGCTCGCAGCAGCTTATCGAATGCCTCGGCGAACAGCCGCACGCCCTCATCCAGCAGCCGGTCGGTGACCTCGTCCATCGAGATGCCGATCCGCTCAAGCGTCCGCATCGTTGCCTCCGCGCCCTCGACATCCTCTTCGAGGCTGAACCGTGGGCATCCGTGATCGCGAAACGCCTCCAGCGTTGACGACGGCATCGTGTTCACCGTGTCGGGGCCGATCAGTTCCTCTACGTAGATCACGTCGCGGTAGCTCGGATTCTTGGTGCTGGTGCTGGCCCATAGGACACGCTGGGTGTGCGCCCCCTTGCTCGCGAGGGCCTGCCAGCACTCACCGTGAAAGATCGCCTTATATCGCTGGTAGGTGAGTTTCCCGTTGGCGATGGCGATCTTGCCGAGCAGACCTCGCAGCAGCGCCTGCTCACCGGCGCTCGTGGCGGTCTTCAGCCGCGCGCTGAGCATGGCGTCGATGGCCGTGTCAATGCGGCTGATGAAGAAGCTGGCGACACTGGAGACCCGGCTCGGATCGCCGCCACTGGCCACCAGTGCATCGAGCCCCGCCACGTAGGCCTTGGCAACCTGCTCGTAGACCTGTTGGGAGAAGAGCAGGGTGACGTTGATATTGATCCCCTCCTCGATGAGCTTTCTCACGGCGACAATGCCTTCATGGGTACCCGGGACCTTGATCATCACGTTGTCGCGCCCCACCATTCGCCACAGTCTCCTCACCTCCTCAAGGGTGGCCTGCGTGTCACGCGCCAGGTACGGCGAGACTTCGAGACTGACGAAGCCGTCCCGTCTTTTCGTCTGCTCATAGACAGGCCGGAGCAGATCGGCGGCGTCCTGAATGTCTTGGACGGCCAACTGCTCGTAACGCGACTTCGCGTCCAGATCCCGCTGCCCCTGGAGGCGCGCGAGGGCCTCGGCGTAGTCGGTGCTTCCGGTGATCGCCTTCTCAAAGATGGCGGGGTTGGAGGTGATGCCGCGCAGCCCGTCTTCATCCACCAGGCGCTGTAACTCGCCACTGGTGATAAGACCTCGCCGGATATAGTCCAACCAGACCGATTGTCCGTGCTCACGCAACGCTTGCACAACGTTCATGGTTTGCTCCTTTTGAATCATGCGGCCTGCTCCCAGCTTTCAGCTACCCGTAAGAGTGTACCACAGCTCGGAGACATCCTCGACGGCGGCGCGCAGCAGCTCCGCCACGCTCCAGGCCTGAGCGATGCAGCCGCGCGGCCGATGAGGCGGATCGCCGTCAAAGATCTCCGAGACCTGGCCGAGCCCGGCCTCGCGCAGGTGCGCGCGGAAAGGCGCAAGCCACGCCGCCGCCTGCTCACGGGCCTCCTTGGTGCCGCCATTGACCTTGATGTAGGCGGTGATGAACGGCCCCATCAACCATGGCCAGACGGTCCCCTGGTGATAGGCGCCGTCGCGGCTGTACTGGTCGCCCTCGTAGCGCCCGCGATAGTGCGGGTCGCTCGGCGCAAGGCTCCTAAGCCCATATGGCGTGAGCAGCTCTCGCTCCACCAGATCGACGATCCCCTTGGCTCGGTCGGCGGCGAGCATCGTGTGCGGCAGGCTGACGGCGAGGATCTGGTTGGGCCGGATGGCGGCGTCGCTCGCGTCCTTGTCAACGACGTCGTACAGACACCCGGCCGTCTCGTTCCAGAACAGCCGGTTGAAGCTGTGCCGTGTGAGCGTCGCCATCTCGCGGCACTGCGTGGCATTGGCTGGATCGCCAAGCGCCTGTGCAAGCTGCGCCACCACGCCCAGTGCATTGTACCAGAGCGCCTGAATCTCCACCGCCTTGCCGGGCCTGGCCGTCACCATGAAGTCGCCCGCCTTGGCATCCATCCAGGTCAGTTGCACGCCAGGCTCGCCACAGGTGAGCAGGCCGTCGTCATCTATACGGATACCGTAGCGTGTGCCGCGCAAATGCCAGGCGATGATGTCACCCAGCAGGTCATACAGATGCAGCTTGATAAACGCGAGGTCGCCGGTGTAGTGCAGGAGCGCCCGCACCGCCTCGAAGAGCCACAGCGAGGCGTCGACCGTGTTGTATTCCGGCGCCTGACCCGCGTCGGGAAAGCGATTCGGGAGCAGCCCGTGATCTGTCTCACGCGCAAAGGCCAGCAGGATGCTTTTGGCCACGTCGGCCCGCCCCGTCACAAGCGTGAGACCCGGCAGCGCGATCATCGTGTCGCGGCCCCAATCCGTAAACCAGGGATAACCCGCTATGACCGTCCTATCATTCCCCCGCTTGACGATGAAGTGGTCGGCCGCCGCCGCCAGCGTCTGAACCAGCCCGTCGCGGGATGGCACTGTGGCAAGCAGCTTGCCGCGCCGAGCGATCTGGGCCAGCCTGTGCTCAGCAGCGCTTCTTACATCGTGAGGCTCCGTCGAGGCGATGATGGTCGCTTCCGCTCGGCGACTCAGATCCCACCTCAAGGCGAACGGGCTGAACAGGTCCTCACGAAAGTCGAGTCCCCGCTCGCGCTCCGCCTCATACTCGAAGTTGCGATACCAATGCCCTGTTGCGTCGAGCTCGTCGGCGTCGTACGCGACGTGCAGCGCCGGCAAGCTATCATAAGGTGTCACTACCGCCCCATCGGCTGCCACCTGCACCTGAGGATTCAGCGCGTCGTTTTCATGGGTTGTAACGTGGTAGTCGCGGAACGCGATGAGCGGCCGTACCTCGATAAAATAGTGATCAGTGACTAGTGGTAAGTGACCAGGATTGCGGGTGGCAGATCGCAATTCATATTGAATGATCGTGCTGTTTTCGCCGTGGATCATGAAGACCGATTTCTGGATCTCGATCCCTTCGATGACGTAGGTGAAGATCGGGAATGGGTCGAGGCGGAACCGCCTGAGGTATTGGTAGCCTTGTGGATGGACGGCGCCGGGATACTGGTTGGCCGAGAGCTCGAAGCGCCGGCCGTTGATGATGCACACTTCCTCAAGCTTTGAGAGCAGTGCCAGGCGACCCACCGGCGGCTTGGTGGCGGCGATCAGCAATCCGTGATAGCGTCGCGTGTTGAGACCGATGATGGTGGAGGAGGCGAATCCGCCCAGCCCGTTGGTCTCCAGCCACTCGCGGTGGAGTGCCGCCGTGAGGTTGCTGCAGATCGCTTCACCGAATTCGATCACTCGTAACCTCCTGATCTTGCATGTTGGATCAATTGTGATCGCCTCCCCTGGAAAAAGGAATCAGAATTTTCTTTGCCCCTCGACACTCTAACACCGAAGAATAGAGATTCACGCCGCAACTCGGTCATTTGGTTGTCATTGCGAGCACTCGAAGGGTGCGCGGCAATCTCACCGTTCTGTTTTCGTAAGATGGCGAAACTTGCGGATGAAGAACGGTTGGATTGCTTCGCTGCGCTCGCAATGACGCATCCTAATGTCTATTCTTCGGCTGACAGCCACTCCTCGTTCATGGGGTTAGATGCATGCTGACGGTCAGCGATTCACCATCGAAGCAGATCAGCGTCGGGCATTCGGCCAAGACCCCGAGGCGGTGCGCGTCCCTTTCCGGCCGTTACAGTCTGCTCCGACGTCTCCTTCCAATACGTCAGTCGTCCAAGTTTCAAGACAAGAAGTCTAGCGAATCCCCCACACGATTCCTTGCATCTCAAGAACTGGTAGGAGGAGAAAGGAGGTGCGCGCGTCGAGTTCAAGGGTTAGGGAGCCGAAGATGTCGAGGTGTGCAACAGAGAACCACAAACACACAGGAGGATACCGATGAAACATCGAAGGATTCTCGCGTTGACCATGATCGGGGGGCTGGTCGTCATCGCGTTGCTGGGAAGTGGGCGCGCCTCCGAAGCGGCACAGACGACGATCACCCTTCAGCGGTCCCAAGGGGTCGAACGTGGCAGCGGCGAGGCGGTAATGACCGACAGCGCCCTGACCCTCCGCGTGAAGGACCTCAAGCCCGAATCGGTATATAGCGTCTGGTACGTAAATATGGAGCCGAAACACGAGATGGCCGGCGTCGGATCATCCCCGTATATGTTCAAGATGGACAAGAAGGGGGTCGCGACCTTCAAGGCGAAGCTCGATCGGCAGCCCTTTGGCGTATGGCAGATGCTGGTGATCGTCCGTCATCCCACCGGCGACCCTCAGGATATGGAGCACAAGGAGGACGCGTTGTGGGCGCCGCTGGGCAAGTCTGCGGGGAAAGGACCCATGAACCCCTGCGCCGGTAAGTAGTGAACTGTTATCACAGGCTTCTCCTCGACCTGAGCCCCAGGTGTGGTTTTCGAGCAGCCGCCCCTGGGGCTCATCCTCGGTCATTCCCAGGCTGAGAGCTGCCCATCACCACCACACCCTCACCATGCTGATCACTGGCACCCGCCCTCTCTGCTCGCAGTTGTCCAGGTCAGGTGCTTGTAGTCGAAGTCACCCTCTTCGATGAGGTTGAATTTGATGATCTGGAAGTTGGGGCTCAGGTCGAAGTCGCGCGGCAAAATCTGCGAGTAGTGGCGCATCGTCAAGGGGTAGGCGTATGGGACGGCCTCGAGCAGCATGTCGTCAGGTGGATTGCCGATATCGACCACCGGCAGGATCGGGTAGCCGACCCGCTGGAAGGCCTGGGCGATCATCCCTGAACAGATCACCTGGTGCTCGGTGCAGTTGCCCAGGCAGGTCTGGATGGTCCGCCGCTTCAGGAAGCCGAACTCCACCGGGCTGAGGAGCATCAGGGTCAGATCCAGGAAATTACGGTGGTCGTACGCCTTGCCGAGGTCCGCCAGGACTGAGTCGATCACGCGATCCAGATCGGCAGGGTCGATCTTGAAGGGCCTGCAGATCCGCAGGTTGTGCCACTGATACTTTGGGAGGGGCGAGGCCACCACCCCATGATCGGGCAGCGCCTCGATGAGCAGGCAGTCGGCGAGTTGGCCGAACCGGGCCAGCGCCTGCTCGCGCAGGGCTTCTCCCCGACGCAGCAGTTCATCTCCTACGTACAGGGCACAGTGACTCCACTGGCTCTGGGTGGTGTACTTGATGAGTTGGCTGATTCTGAGCATCCCCTCGATGAGGACCACATCCCCCTTCCGGATATGTTTATAGAGTCGCCCCATGCTGTTGGGGACCTTGATCTCATACGCGCCGACCTCCCGGTTGAGGCGTCGCGTGACCGCCCGCTTCATGATCTCCTTCAGCCGGACGAAGGGTGATTGAAGGGCTGCAGGGCATTGCATGGCTGACACCTTATACGCTCACGTTTATTAGATGCGGCAGGGTCGCCCCCGGATACGCAAAAGCGCGGGGAGACGGCGCATCGCATCCCGCGCATCCTTTCCGTTTTATGCCTCATCTATATCCATAGAAAGAAGTAGCGTGAACAGGATGGGTGGAATGGTGGGCTGGATGGAGGGAAGGCAGATGAGGGTGGCTCAAGACAAGAACCTGACAGACCCTGATGCGAAAGAGCTGGCGAAGGTCTTGGTGATGGACCTGGGTTATAAACCGAGTGTTGATGAGCGGCCCGCTCGTCTGCACTTTTAGAGGAGAAGACGATGGAAGGCCTTATAGGATTGTTAGCCGTGATCGGAATCGGGTACTGGCTTGCCAACACAAGCGGCTCGACCTGAGGGACTTCATGCCCCCCGGAGGGGGGCGTGCCAGATGCGAAGGATCCTGAACGCGATGTCGAAAAAGAGTAATTTCTCCTATCCATCGTATAGCTACCCGTATTATGGCTCTTGCTACGCCTATGACGCCTACGGCCGGTGCATGAGTTATGCGCCTGCTGGCGGTTACTCCCCCGACTGATGCGGACTCGCCCTTGCGGTCTTACGTGCGACATGTTCACTTGAGCCTTCTGGCTCTCGGGCTCTTGCTGACGGCATGTGCCGCCGGTCAGCTTCGGGGCCACACGTACATCAATGAGGCCAAAGGCTACCTCGCCCTGCTGCCCTCGGACGGGTGGAATGTTGAGATGGATAACGAGGCGGATCTGGTCTTGCGTCATCGGAGCAGTCAAGCGGGGATTGTGGTCAATGCCACCTGTGACGAGACCCTACCGAACCGACCGCTGGAGATCGTAATGCGACACCTCTTTTTCGGCATCCGCGAGAAGGAGATTCTGAGGCAGGATCGTCGCACGACGAGCCAGGGGGAGGCAGTAGAGGTGGTTGTACGAGGTGAGCTGGGTGGTCAGAGACTCCTGCTCCATGGTTATACCCTCAAGGGATCTGACTGTGTCTACGACCTTGTACTGTTCGCGTCTCCTGAGAAGTATTCGGGGGTAAACGAGGAGTTTGAGGCCCTGATTCATCGGTTTCAGCTCTCGAGAGGGGAGAAACGGTGAGGCGATTCTTCGCATACCTGGGGGGCAGTTTCCTGCTGGCACTGCAGGCGTTGCGCGAGGCCATCCTGCCACCCTACGAGTTCACCCTCTTTGTGGCGCAGATTCATGCGATGGGGGTCCTGTCGCTGGTCCTGACGGTGGTCTCGGGCCTCTTTGCCGGGATGGTCGTGGCGCTGCAGGGGGCGCATGAGCTGCAGCGATTCGGCGCGATTCTCTACATCGGACCCACGGTGGCGCAGTCCATGGTTCGGGAGGCGGCTCCGGTCATGACGGCGCTCCTGGTGGGGGGCAAGGTCGGGGCGGGGATCACGGCCGAGCTGGGGGCGATGATGGTCACAGAGCAGGTCGATGCCCTCCGAGCCATCGGGGCGAATCACGTGAAGTTCCTGGTGGTTCCTCGACTCCTGGCCGGGGTCGTGGTCTTTCCGCTTCTGACCAGCATTGCGAACGTCGTCGGGATGATCGGCGGCCTCCTGGTGGCCATGTTTCAATACCGACTCGACCATCTGCTGTACTGGAATACCATCGTCGAGATCAGCGTCGGGAGCGCGGAGCAGCCTCGCCTCCCCGACGGCGCAACCCTGCAGGTCGAGGAGCGGCTGGACGTTGCCGCCTTTATCGGCCAGGGGCAGCGGGTCCTGGGACACGCGGAGCGGGTCGCCGCCTCTCTCGATACCATGCTGTCAACGCTGGAAGAGTCCAAGACACCTGAGGCTATTGCCGGGGCGGCCAGGACCTTGGAGCGGATCGCCGCATCGATGGAGCGCGGAGAAGGGGCCATACCGTGGCTGATTCAGGATCCGGCCAGCCGCCGACTTGTGCAGGACATGGCCCGTGCTGCTGAGGCGGTGGGGGCTCTGGCCAAGGAAGTTAAGGAGGGCCAGGGTTTGGCCCATGTTCTAATTGACGATCCGGAGGGCGCCAAGCTGGTCCAGGAGTCCAGGGATTTGGTGAAAAACCTTACGGAAGCCTCCCGGCACCTCAACGAGATTAGTGAGAAAATCGCCAGAGGCGAAGGGACCCTGGGCGCATTGCTCGCCGATCCCATCCTCTACGAGAACTTGACGACGCTTTTAGAAGGTACGCAGCGAAGCCGGCTTCTCCGCTCGGTGATCCAGAGTACCCTGGAATCGGGGCGGCATGCGCGCAAAGACAGGCGGACGGAGGAGGTCAAAAAGAGGTGACATGCAGACCTTCAGGCACGGGATGGCGTCGCGTCGTGCGGCAGGCTCAGACGATGCTCTGTAGCCAGGAGCTGGTCGATCTCGTCTTTGACCCGCGGATGGCTCCTCAGTCGCTCAAAGATATGGGGATGGACGGTATGCAGGTACTCCAGCAGGGTCCGGTCATTAAGCGGTAATCCCCAGGCATGCCGATCAAGGATCCAGTCGCTCAGCCGGTCTTTTGCCTGCCGGTGGACGCTGGGGTCCTGAAAGAGCAGATCCAGCAGGTGCGTGAGCAATGGTGCATTCATGGCTAACTCCTTCTGCTGTTTAGATGGCGGCGCAACAATCTGGGATGCGCGCCGATGCCCCTCTCACGATTGCGATTGAGATTTGCGGCAGGGCTTTATATAATTCGCCGTCGGCTGAGAAGCAAAGCTGGTGTCGTGATCTGAACGCGGTGCCTTTTGGCGGGGAGGGAGCTCCGAATCGTTCCGCAATATCGAGGCATCTAATACTGTACCGAGGGATCAGATGGATCTTCCGGATCAGGACCTCGTCGAGCGGATAAAAGGCGGAGACGAGGCGGCCTTCGACGCGCTCCTGGGTCGCTATCAGGAGCGGGTCTATCGACTGGCCATGTCGATGACCAGAAACCGGGAGGATGCCGAGGAGGTCCTCCAGGATGTCTTCCTCGCGGTGTATCGCAAGATTGAGAGCTTCGAGAGCCGCTCAGCCTTCCGCACCTGGCTCTATCGAATCACCGTTAATGCCGCCCTGATGAAGCTCCGAAGCCGGGGGCCGATCCAGGAGTCGATCGAGGCGTACCTCCCCCAGTTTACGAAGGATGGGCGGCATGCCCAAATGGTTCATGACTTCACGCACGGGCCGGAGGATCGGCTCTTGCGGAATGAGCGCGAGCGCCTGCTCTGGGAGGCCATCGACGCCCTCCCGCCTGACTACAAGGTGGTCCTCGTCCTGAGGGATTTCGAGGGGCTCTCGAATGAAGAGGCGGCCGAGGTGGTGGGCGCGTCGCTGCAGGCCGTCAAGGCGCGCTTACACCGGGCACGTCTGGTCCTTCGCGGCAGGCTGGAACGATACATGACAGAATTGGGATCAAAGGGATGACCATGAGCTTCTGGGAGCGTCTGACACGCTGGACTGGGAAGCCGTTTTGGGGACGCGCGGGGATGCTCACCTGCCAGCAGCAGGTGGAGCTGCTGGCCGACTATCTCGATGGGACCCTGCCCCCCGAAACCAGCAGGGCGCTGGAGCGGCATCTTGAGGACTGCCCGGACTGTCACAACTTCATCAAGACCTATCAGGCGACGACGGCTTGGGTCAGAACGCTCCCCTACGAGGCGATGCCCGAGGAGCTGACAACCCGATTGACAAGCTTCCTCAAGACGCAGATTCGCCAGGAGAGAGCAGGCGGGGATCACCCGTGAGCATCATCTCCCAGCCTTCACACCATGTCTGTCCTTTCTGTAGGAAGGCCGGTCACACCGGTGGACAGGTATGCCTCAGGCTGACAGATTTCTCTGTGACAGTTCCGAGTAACAATAGTACAGAACCGCTCCCGCTACTGCCTCTGTAGTCCCCCCCCGGTTTTCAATCGAGCCGTCTCACTTGCCAAGGCCGCTGCTGGTCGTCTCCCTTCAAGAAACGTCTGGCGAATCCTTTCAGGCTCATACTTCCGCGCGGCCGTGAATCCTCCGGGCTGCCCCTGCATCTAAAAGACAGAGAAGGGGCGAGCCGGCAACTCCGCCCGTGGGATCACAACGCAATAGAACTGCCGAAGACATCAACGAAGACAGGGTCAGTGAAGACCCGTACGTACAACAATGAAGGAGAAAACAATGAAACGGTTCAGTATCGGTTCAGCAGTCATGGCGGGGTTCCTGGGCACGCTTGCGATGACGGCCCTGATGTATATGGCCCCGCTCATGGGTCTCCCCAAGATGGATCTGATCGGGGCCCTGGGGCAAGCGCTGCCCATCGGCCTGCCGACCTACCTCACAGGAAGCCTGGTTCACCTGTTCAACGGGGTCGTTCTGGCGATGATCTACGCCGTGGCGTTCGCCACGTGGCTTCCGGGCCCACGGCCCCTCAAGGGCGCTCTTTACTCCATCCTTCCCTGGATCTTTGCGATGGTAGCGCTGGCGCCGGCCCTGACGGTGCTGCATTCCCTCTTGGCTGGGTCCGCCGCCGTACCGGCTATGAATCCATGCGGCGCGGTGGTCCCCATGAATCCATGCGGCGCCGTGGTTGCCACGAACCCGTGTGCGGCGGTGACGCCAGACGGGGGAACCGCGCCGAGTGCGATGCTCATGGCGGGGATGAGTCTGATGGCCCACTTGCTCTACGGTGCCGTCATTGGGGCGGTGTACCGCGCGAAGGACTGCGTAGGAAGCCACAGCCCAGAATCGAGTCCACAAGTTGACGATATAACGTGTCGGCTCGGAAACATAAGATGATGTCTTCATCATCGGCGCCGTCGTTTTGACAACGCAAAAGAGACTCGCCTTGATCGGGCAAAAACGACGCACCCTTGCGAGGCGTGGTGGAGGCCTGACGGTCGCCTTCGCCCGCTTTGTGGCGGGCGTCAGGACCTTCGCGGCTCCCATGGCCGGTTCCGCCAAGATGCCCTTCCCCACTTCCTGGCCTACGATGCCCTGGGGGCAATCTGTGCCACAGCAGCGTGAGTCTCCTGCTTGCTCATGAGGACAAGTTCGCTCGATGTATTCGTTCATAGACGCGAATCCTTTTCATTGCTATGGTCATCTAATCATCGGTTGGAGGCTGAGGGGAGAAAGTTGAAAGTTTTTCACGGGAGGCGCACGTGAGGAGACATACGCTTATGGGCGACGAGAGGCAAATGCTCAATAATGGAACGAACAACGAAAATGCTCGAAGGGCCACTGTTGAAGAATCGGTGCTGGAGCGCTATGGGCAGGCCGCTCGAGAGGTCGAGGTGGGATTATGTGTCCCGGTCAGTTACGACCGATCGCTTCTGGAGGTGATCCCTGAGGAGATCGTCAAAAAGGACTACGGGTGTGGAGACCCGTCACGATACGTGATGGAGGGGGAGACGGTCCTCGATCTCGGGTCCGGGGGCGGCAAGGCCTGTTACATTATTTGCCAGATCGTCGGGCCGAAGGGGAAAGTCATCGGCGTCGACTTCAATGAGGAGATGTTGGCGCTGGCTCGGAAATATCAAGAGGCGATAGGTACAAAGCTCGGCTACCACAACGTGGAGTTTCGTCGAGGCAGGATTCAGAATCTCAAGCTCAACCTGGATCTCGTGGAGGAACATCTGGCGCGTGACCCTGTACACTCGGTCAACGACCTCTCCAGGCTGCGCGAGTTCGAGGAGCGAATCTCGCAGACGCACCCGCTGATTCCTGATGAATCGATCGATGTTGTTGTCTCCAACTGTGTCCTGAATCTGGTCCGACCTGAGGAGAAACGGGAGCTGTTTTCCGAGATGTATCGCGTCCTCAAGCGAGGCGGCAGGATTGCCATCTCTGACATCGTGAGCGATGAACCGGTCCCGGATCACCTGACACACGATCCGGAGCTGTGGAGTGGTTGCGTCTCCGGGGCCTTTCAAGAGGAAGAGCTGCTCCGCGCCTTTGAGGAGGCCAAGTTTTACGGGATACATATCGAGGAGATGAGAACAGAGCCGTACCAGACGATCGAAGGAATCGAGTTTCGCTCGATCACACTGACCGCCAACAAAGGGAAGGAAGGCCCCTGCCTCGAGCGAAACCAGGCGGTGATCTATCGCGGCCCGTGGAAGCAGGTCATGGACGACGATAACCATGTCCTCCCTCGCGGGGTGCGGATCGCGGTCTGCGATAAGACCTACCAGCTCTATTCGAAGGCCCCGTATCAGGATCAGTTTATTCTCCTGCCACCCAGAGAAGAGATTCCGCTGGAACAGGCCGATACGTTTGATTGCGCGCGTACGGAGCGGCGCCATCCCCGCGAGACCAAGGGAATGGACTACACGGTGACCCGGAGCGGCTCCAATGGCTGCGGTCCGGGCAGCACCTGCTGCCCCTGAGGTGAAGTATCCAATGCGTCGCCCCTTTGCTCAACGCATGCGCGACAGTGGTGACGGCTTTCGCAAGCGTCAGATCGATGTGCTCCTGGTGAACATGGGGAGATTGTGCAACCAGGCTTGCCTGCACTGTCACGTGGAGGCCGGGCCTGGACGCAAAGAGATCATGGGGCGTGAAACCGTCGAGGCCATCCTGCGCTTCGTGGAGGTTTCAGGAATTCCGATTGTGGATATTACGGGTGGCGCACCCGAGCTGAATCCGAACTTCGAGTACCTTGTTGTGAAGTCCTGCGTACTGCTCGAGCGTCACGTCATCAATCGGTGCAACCTCACCGTCATCTTTGAGCCTGGCCAAGACTACCTGCCGGAATTTTTTAGGGAGAACCGGATTGAGCTGATCTGTTCGCTTCCCTGTTATCTCGAGGAGAATGTGGATCGTCAGCGAGGAGACGGGACCTTTGAGCTGAGCATCCGCGCCCTTCAGATGCTGAACCGGCTGGGTTACGGCGTGCCGGGGACGGGACTGGATCTTCACTTGGTTTACAATCCGTTGGGCGCGTACCTGCCGCCACCACAGGAGCAACTCGAAGTGGACTACAAACGGGTCCTCCAGGAGAAATACGGCATTGTGTTCAACCGTCTCTACTGCCTGACCAATGTGCCGATCACACGCTTTGAGAAGTTCCTGAAGCTGCGTGGGGAGCACGATCAGTACATGCATCTCCTGGAGTCTGCCTTTAACCCGGCAACCTTGGACCGTGTGATGTGCAGGAATGTGTTGAGCGTGGGCTGGGAAGGGTCGGTGTACGATTGTGATTTCAATCAGGCGCTCCGGATGCCGCTTCGGGATGGAGAGGGTAAGCCGCTGAAGATCTGGGAACTGGACGCAGATTCCGTCGAGGGCCGCCAGATCCTGGTTGGGAACCACTGCTATGCCTGTACCGCAGGGACAGGGAGCAGTTGCGGTGGGGCCATACTCGCTTAAGGAGCACGCATGTTGCCTTGGAACGTAACGCTATTCGTGGCGACGATGTTCGTTGCCTATGCCAACGGGGCCAATGACAATTTCAAGGGGGTGGCCACCCTCTTTGGAAGCGGCACAACGAACTACAGAAAGGCCCTCTGGTTGGCGACGGCCACAACGTTTGCCGGCTCGATAGCGGCAGTCTTTTTGGCCACCACACTCGTCCAGACGTTCCGGGGGCAGGGCCTGATACCTGATGCTCTCGTCGGGTCGAAACCCTTCCCCGTTGCCGTGATCCTGGGCGCGGCCCTCACGGTATTTCTCGCAACCAAAATTGGTGCGCCCATATCGACCACGCATAGTTTGACTGGGGCCTTTGTTGGGGCCGGCCTCGTGGCTGTCGGTTTAGACTTGGACTTTTCAACCCTGTGGTCGAGTTATTTAGGGCCGCTCATGGTAAGCCCATTGATAGCAGTGGGTTTAGCAGTGCTTGGTTACCCGCTTTTCAGACTCGCGGCGAATTGTACCGGGTTCACAAAAGAGACCTGTCTCTGTATAGGGGAAGAGCGTGTTCCTGTGGCCGTGGCCATGACACCTGAAGGGCGACTCGTGACAACGGGCACCGAGTCCCTTCGTGTCGTCGTGGATGAAGAGAGCAATTGCCGGCAGCGTTATAGCGGTACGATGTTCGGCGTAAATGTCCAGACCGTCCTTGACGCTGGTCATTACCTGAGCGCAGGGGCTGTGAGCTTTGCCAGAGGCCTCAATGATACCCCGAAGATCGTCGCCCTCTCCGTGGCTGCAGGAGGACTCAATCTCGGGTGGGGTGTATACCTAGTCGCGCTGTTCATGGCCTTAGGCGGGCTGCTTCATGCGCAGGGCGTAGCTAAGACGGTGAGTAAACGCATCACCGCGATGGACACTGACCAGGGTGTTGTCGCCAACCTGGTGACAAGCTTTCTGGTCATCTTTGCTTCCAGGTGGGGTCTGCCTGTCTCGACCACGCACGTTGCATGTGGAGCCCTGTTCGGGATTGGCGCCAGCAATGGCAAAGGCCAATGGGACGTGATCCGGAATATCGTGCTGGCCTGGGTCATCACGCTCCCGGTTGCGGCATCGCTGGCGGCGGGGATCTACGCGCTGGTGCAACGGATCGCCTCATGATGCAAATGGGAGCTCGCTGATGGGACGCCTTCACAATCTGACCAATGCGCTTGTGGTGCAGCTCTACAAACACGTGCCATGGCTTTCCGAGCGGTGGGCCAAGCGCCATCGTTTCATGGAGACGGAAGGGATCCCTTGGGCATCCTTGAAGAAGCCGGTTCGAGAGTCGGTGATCGCCCTCGTGACCACGGCGGGGGTCCACCTGAAGACTCAACCTCCTTTTGACATGGACGATCCGAACGGCGATCCTAGCTTTCGGGTCATTTCGGCGGACATAAAGCCACAAGAGCTGACGATCACCCACAAATACTATGACCACTCGGCGGCAGACCAGGATCTCAACGTGGTCCTGCCCGTAGACCGGCTCAAGGAGCTCAAGGCCGAAGGGATTATTGGAGGGATCGCCCCCTTTGTCTATGGCTTCATGGGGCATATCGACGGCCCGCACGTAAAGACGCTGGTACAGCAGACCGCACCGGAGGTAGCGCGTCGCCTGCGGCGCGACGGGGCAGAGGCTGTCGTCCTCACCCCGGCCTGAGGGTTGTGCAATCAGGCCGTGGGCCTGCTCCAGCGTGCCATCGAAGTGGAAGGGATTCCGACAATTGGAATCACGCTGCAGGAAGAGGTAACAAAAAAGGTGAAACCGCCCCGTGCGCTCTATCTCCGTTACCCCTTTGGTCATCCTCTCGGTGAAGCTTTTGCCGTGAAGCAACAGCGGACGATCCTGCTCGATGTATTGAAGGCGTTGGAGACCATAACCGCACCCGGGACCATCCTGGAGCCTGGGTATCGGTGGAGGAGGCATCGCTTTGAGTGAGGTCGCTCAAAAGTCATCGACACGATGGGTGCGCCTGCTCGTGTTCGGCGGGCTCATCCTGGGAGGGGTGTTTTTGGCCAGGATGTTTGGGCTCCAGGAGATCTTCGGCCTGAAAAACCTTGCCCATCTAAAGGTATGGATCGACAGTTTCGGGCCAGTCGCTCCGCTGGTCTACATCACCGGCTACATCTTAGCCGAACTCTTCTTCGTCCCTGGTCTCCCGATTACGATCCTGGGCGGCGTAGTCTTCGGCCCGCTCTGGGGAACGGCCTATGTGTCTATCGCCTCCACCATCGGGGTGGCGCTTACCTTCCACATCGCTCGCTATGGCGCGAGGGGGATGGTAGCCCGGTGGGTCTCGGAGAACCCAAGGCTTGCGAAGATCGACCAGGCAATCGCGCGATACGGGTGGCGAATCGTCATGATCACCCGTCTGGTCCCTCTGTTTCCTTTCAATCTCCAAAACTATGCCTATGGCCTGACCAGGATCGAGTTTGGGCGGTACCTCTTCATCTCTTGGGCCTGCATGCTCCCGGCGACGGTTGCCTACACCTTCGCGGGTGGCGCCCTCGCTGAAGGAGGTGGGGATGTCCAGCGGACCCTGACGTATCTGGGGATTGCCGCTGTTCTGCTGGTCCTGCTCTCCCTGGTTCCGAGATGGCTCAAGCGAACCAGCTCAGTGGCGGACGATTTGGTAAAGCTGAGGTGAACTGATGGCAAGAAGAGTTCGATGGCTCGTCTCCTTCGCTCTCGGTGTAGCGCTCTCGCTCCACGCAGTCGTTCAAGCCCTGAGCGGAGACATCCAGGTCGTGGGCCGGTTCGGTCCTTCAACTAGTCCGGAGGGGTTTCCCAACGGCTGGAAGCCTCTGACATTCCGGAAGATCCCCTCGCAAACCCGTTACACGATGATTCGAGAGGGGGAGCATTACGTCGTGAAAGCGGAAAGCCATGCGTCGGCTTCCGGCCTGTACAAGGCGCTGGACCTCGATCCAAAGGTCTACCGGGTTATCTCCTGGCGATGGAAGGTGGAGAATATCCTCGCGAAAGGGGATGCCCGCCGCAAAGAAGGCGACGACTATCCAGCCCGTCTCTATGTGGCCTTCCAGTACGACGCTCGCAACGCCACACTCTGGGAGAAGACCAGCTATGGAGCCTACAAGCTCATCTACGGCGAGTACCCGCCAAAAAACGTCATTAACTACATCTGGGACAGCCGACTGCCCAAGGGGACAGCCATCGATAGCGCCTACACTGATCGGGCGAAGATGATCGCGGTGGAGAGTGGGGCGGAACACGTGGGGCGGTGGGTGCGCGAGGAGCGGAACCTTTACGACGATTATACGCGTCTCTTCGGCAAAGCACCTCCACGAATCGCCGGCATCGCCCTCATGACCGATACCGACAACACCGGCGAGGACGCAGTGGCGTACTATGGCGACATCGTGCTCCAGTCGGTGGATAGCGGCGACCGCTAGGAGGGAGGAGAGCTTGCTGAGCATTATCATTCCAGCGCTCAATGAGGCGAAAAATCTGGAGCGGCTCCTACCCCATCTTCGGGTGATCTGTCCGGAAGCCGAAGTGATTGTCGTGGATGGCGGCAGTGAGGATGGGAGCAGCGCCGTTCTGCGTCGGTTTCCATGGGTAAGATGCCTCTCGAATGAGCGGGGGAGGGCCAGGCAAATGAACGCAGGCGCGAAGGTGGCAAACGGTGGAGTGCTCCTTTTCCTCCATGCTGACATCCTCTTGCCAACCGAGGCTGAAGCAGCGATTGCGGAGGCCTTTCGCGACCCCGAGATCGTGGCGGGACGCTTCGATGTCCGGTTCGACAATCTCCGTCCGATCTTCACGGTCATCGCCTTTTTTATCAACCTCCGCTCACGCCTCACGAAGATCTGCACCGGTGATCAGGCCCTCTTTGTGAGACGGCAAACATTCGAAGAGCTCGGAGGGTATCCCGACATCCCCCTGATGGAGGATGTGGAGCTGACGAAGCGGCTGAAAGGGGTGGGGGGGATGGCATGCCTTCGCTTGAAGGTCACGGCATCGGCGCGGAAGTGGGAGCGGGACGGGATCCTTTGGACCATCCTGTTGATGTGGGCGCTCCGCTTCCTCTATTTCGTTGGTGTGAGCCCCGATCGGCTCCACCGGCTTTATTACGGCCACGAGCCTTCATCCGATATTAAACAGTCCGCTTCGAGCGTGAGGAGGAGCTGATGGACACCTTCGATCTCGCCGTGATCGGCGGCGGCACGGCGGGGCTTGTGACGTCTGCCGGCGCTGCGTCCCTCGGCGCCAAGGTCGCCCTCATCGAGCGCGACCGGCTTGGGGGAGAGTGCCTGCACACGGGCTGTGTCCCCTCCAAGGCCCTGATCCGCTCCGCGAAAGTCCTGCACCTGATGCGCCGGGCAGCCGATTTTGGTCTGAATCCGCCCGAGGTCTCTTTCGATTTTGTAAAAGTGATGGACCGGATGCGACAGGTGCAAGCGCAGGTAGGAAAGCACGACTCCCCGGAGCGATTTAAGGGGCTCGGCGTCACGCTCTTTTCCGACCAAGCGAGCTTCCTCTCCCCTACAGAGCTCAAGGTTGGCGGGGAGCCGATTGCCGCCAAGAAGGTGGTCATCGCCACCGGCTCAAGGACCGCTGTGCCTCCGATTGAGGGCCTGGCGGAGGTGGGCTTCCTCGACCACGTCGGCGCATTGACGCTTTCGCATCTCCCTCGATCGGTCGTCATCCTGGGGGCAGGGCCTATCGGGATCGAGTTCGCCCAGCTCTTCGCCCGCTTCGGCGTCCGGGTAACAGTCTTAGAGGTGGTGGGGCAGATCCTGCCCCGAGAAGATCAAGAGGTCGCCCAGGCGCTGGAGGCGATCCTGCGGGCCGAGGGGATCGACATCCACACCTGCACCAAGGCCTTTCGAGTGGAGCAATCCGGGACCGAGAAACTAGTCCATGGAGAATGCACAGGTGCATCAGTGACCTTCAGGGCCGAGGAGATCTTCCTGGCGACTGGCAGGCGGCCGAATGTGGAGGAACTGAACCTCGAGGCGGCAGGGGTGAGCTATAACAGTAAGGGGATCATGGTGGACGAGACGTTACGGACCCGCGCTCGGAACATCTGGGCCTGTGGCGACATCACGGGGAAGCTCCTCTTTACTCATGTAGCCGAGTACCAGGCCCGTCTGGTCGTCCGCAATGCGCTGTTCCCCTTCAAAAGCAGGGCGGACTACTCGGCCGTCCCCTGGTGCACCTTCACCGATCCCGAGGTGGCCAGGGTGGGCTTGACCGAGGCCGAAGCCAGGGAGCAGTTCGGAAATGTGAAGGTCTATCGTTATCGCTTTGGCGACCTGGACCGGGCCCTCTGTGATGGCGAGGCGATGGGCTTGACCAAGCTCGTGTGTACGCCGAAAGGCAAGATCGTGGGAGCCCATATCTTGGGCCCTCAGGCCGGTGATCTCATTCAGGAGGTAATCCTCGCGATGCGGAAGGGGCTCCCGGTCGGCGCACTTGCACAGACCATCCATGCCTACCCTACCCTCGTCGAGGGCGTGCGCCGGGCGGCTGATCAGTACTACCGGGAAAAGCTCTCCAGCGGGCCGCTCAAGGGGTTCCTTCAATTGCTTATGCGTCTTGGCTGAGAATGGATATGGAAACGGCCCATCGGGTGGGAGGATGAGATGTTGAGGAGAACGTGGTATTGGCTTTTCGTGGGCTTAGTGGCCTTCGCGACCTCGATGTGGGGTTCAGATTCGGCCCTGGCGGAGAGGGCGGGGCCTTTTACTGGGACCGTGGACGGCGCACCCATCATGACCGTCCTGCCGAAAGACGCGATCCCCGCCATCGATCATCCCACGTTCGTCTCCGCTACCGAGGGCGATCGGGTCATGCAGCCGGAAGAGCCGATTCTGGCTGTGACCGATGGGAAGGTCGCCAAGGCCTACTCACTCTGGCAACTCAACCACCATGAGATTGTGAACGACCAGCTCGGGAGCCTGCCGATTGCCGTGACCTGGTGACCCCTCTGCTTTACGGGCATCGTGTATGTCCGGCCGACGCACCAGGGCGCGCCGATCATCTTCGGGGTCAGCGGACAGCTCTGGAGGGACGCCTTGGTCATGTATGATCGCGAGACCGGCAGCCTCTGGAGCCACGTCACAGGAGGTGCCATTGTCGGGCCGCTGAAAGGGCAGACCTTGACACCCTATCCGGCCTCCCACACCACCTGGAAGCAGTGGAGACGACTCCATCCTGATACCCTCGTCCTCTCGAAGCAGAGCGCCTTCGGGGTCGAGGGAACCCATAATGCCTACAGGCGCTACTTCGAAGACCAGGAGAAGCTGGGGATCTTCGGAACCAGGAATCCGGACGCTGTGCTTCCTGGAAAGGAGTTCGTCCTGGGATTGAGTCTGGGCGACACGCGAGTCGCCTATCCCTATCGCGATCTGAACCGCCAGCCACTCGTGCAGGATATGGTGAACGGCGAACCGATCCTGGTGGCCTTCTCGGCAAAAGAGGCGACGGCAGTGGCCTTCTCGAGGCGGGTGGGGGAGCGGGTCCTGGAGTTTGCGAATCTGCGCGAGGCGGATGGCGACCTGGTGATGGAAGACCGGCAGACCGGTTCGACGTGGCAGGTGCTCACCGGTACGGCCATCAAGGGCCAGCTCACCGGCAGTCGGCTGCGTCAGCTTCCGGCCACCAGGGCCTTCTGGTTTGCGTGGAAAGGCTTCTATTCGCAGACCCGTCTCTGGCGTGCTTCACCACACCTCCCTTCGCACTTCCAACCGTAAGGTCCTAGGGCACATTCCTGCCTGGTTAATAGTCTTTCTGAGTTCAGTGCAAATCGGAGATCCATAAAAAGTTCTCCGCACCCCTTGACTCCGTACCTAGGTACAGGGTCTATGTTATAAGTGAGTTAAGGTGAGAAGATGCAGACATTGACGATCGGGCAGTTGGCGAAGCAAGCCCACGTGAATGTTGAGACGATTCGCTACTACGAGCGGCGAGGGCTCATGACCGAACCGCCCCGACGCGAATCCGGATATCGTGAATATCCCCTCGAGGCCGTCGAGCGGATCCGGTTCATCAGGCGCGCCCAGGAGTTGGGCTTCTCGTTGAAGGAGATAGGCGATCTGCTCGCTCTGCGCATCGAACCCGAGACAACGAGCGCGGACATCAAAAGACGGGCAGAGGCCAAAGTCGCCGATATCGACGCGAAAGTTCGCGACCTGGAACAGATGAAGACGGCGCTGATGAAGTTGGCTGCCGCCTGTCGCGGACGCGGCCCCACCAGCGAGTGCCCGATCCTGGAGGCCCTCGCATCGGAGGGGAGAAATACGTAAGGGAGGCACACATGAGCATGGAAACGACCATTGAATCTACCGAGCGCTTTTGGAGCGACGAGCCTTCGAAACGACCAGGCCGGCGGCGAATCCGCGCCCACATTGGCGGGCTGCAC
This sequence comes from Candidatus Methylomirabilota bacterium, assembly GCA_003104975.1. Classification (NCBI taxonomy): domain Bacteria; phylum Methylomirabilota (SeqCode); species Candidatus Methylomirabilota bacterium. The sequence goes on along the minus strand of PQAM01000010.1, from coordinate 313,564 downwards.
TGTTCGTTGTGTACCGGCACCATCGAGCGGGCACTGGGCAAGCAGACCGGCGTGGACAAGGTCGCGGTGAGCCTGACCCATGAACAAGCACTGATCGAGTACGACCCCGCGCGTGCGCGGGCCGAGGAGCTGCTGCAGACGCTTAAGGAGATCGGCTACACCATCTCCGATCCGCGCAAGCTGCGTGCGTTTGAGGAAGAAGAGCGGGCGCTGGTGCGCGAGCGCGAGCGGTTCCTCGCCGCGCTGGCCATGAGCATCACCGCGATGGGGTTGGCCGGGTACCCGCTCGACAGCCCGTGGTTTGCGCTCTGCGCGTTTTCCATCGCAAGCATGGTGGCCTTTTCCTTCGTAGTCCTGCGGAGCTACGGCGCGTGGTGGGCGCTGGCCGGCTCGGTCTTGCTCGCCGCGTTTGGGGCAGGTACGTACGCTCTGCAGTTGCGCGGCGCGTTCGGCGGCGCCACGCCGTGGCTTGCCGGCGCGCTCGCCCTGAGCGTCATCTTCGGCGTGGGCGGGCATATTGCGCACATGGGCCTCATGGCGCTGCGGCGCGGCATCCTGAACCAGCACGTGCTCGTCGAGGCCGGGGCATTCGCAGGACTGACCGGCGGTGTAGTCGGCTTGGCCTTCGACCTGCCGGATTATCCGACGACCGCGTTTTTCTCAGTGGCAGTGATGGTTCTGGCCTATCACATCTTCTCAGAATGGCTATCGCTGATCGTGAAAACCCGCAGTTCGCAGGCGGTCAAGAAGCTGCTGGACCTGGAGCCTGACGTGGCCTCTATCGTCAAGGATGGTACGGAGCAAGAAGTGCCGCTCGAAGCGGTGCGCGTCGGGGACGTGGTCCGCATTCGGCCGGGCGGGCGGGTCCCGGTGGACGGTCAGGTCGAGTCGGGTGAATCGGATGTGGACGAATCCCTCGTCACCGGCGAGCCGCTCCCCGTGGAGAAGCGCCCGGGCGACCGGACGGTGAGCGGTTCCCTCAACGGTCGCGGCACGTTACTGGTGCGGGTGACGGCTGTGGGTGAGGAGAGTTTCCTCCGACAGGTGATCCGCAGTGTCGAAGACGCGCGGGCGCTGAAACCAGGCCTGCTGCACCTTGTGGACCGCGTGCTGCGCGTCTACACCCCGGTGGTGCTGCTCACTGCGGCCGGCGCGACCCTCGTCTGGGCGCTCGGCCCGCTGGTCGTCGGGGCCGCGCCCGATCTGCGTCGGGCGATGTTCGCCGGCCTGAGTGTGCTAGTCATGGGCTATCCCTGCGCGGTGGGGATCTCGGCGCCGCTGTCGATCGTGCGAGGCGCAGGCCAGGCGGCCGAACGCGGTGTGCTGATGCGCACCGGTGAGGCATTTCAAGCCCTGCGACGCGTGCAGCGCGTAGTCTTCGATAAGACGGGTACGCTGACCGAGGGTCGTCCTGCGTTACGGACGATCGTTCCACTGGCCTGCCCGGAAGACGAACTGCTGGCGCTGGCTGGAGCCGTCGAGGTCGGGTCTGAACATCCGCTCGCCCGCGCCGTGGTGGACGAGGCAACCAAACGGCATATCGCGCTACCGGAGGTACAGGAATTTGAAGCCGTGGCGGGTCAAGGCGTCCGGGCGCGTCTTAACCATTCGCGGGTGCTGGTCGGCAGCCCTGGTTTTCTCGCGAGCCAAGCCGTCAATCTCCAGCCACAGGAACGGCGCATCAAGGCAATCGAAGCGCAAGGCCTGACCGTGATCGGCGTGGCGCGGGGAGACGAACTGCCGGGCCTGCTGGCGCTCGGCGACGGTCTGCGGCCCGACGCAGTGGAGACGGTGCGCCGCCTGCATGCGCTCGGCATCGGAACAAGCTTGATCACCGGCGACAACGAGGAGGCGGCGCGTTATTTCGCCCGCGCCGCCGGCATCGCCGACGTGCATGCGCGGGTGCTACCGGCCGAGAAGGCGGCGATGATCCGCACGCTTCAGGAGGGCGGTCGTACGGCCATGGTGGGCGACGGCATCAACGATGCACCGGCGCTCATGCAGGCCGAGGTCGGCATCGCCTTCGGCAGCGGAGCGGACATCGCCATCGAATCCGCCGATGTGATCATCCTCAACCAGCGGCTGGGCGCTGTGCTCGACGCCTACGAGGTCAGCCGGTACAGCTACCGAAAGATGGTGCAAAACGTCTGCCTGGCCTTCCTGTTCAACGGTGTCGGGATTCCGGCCGCCGCGACAGGATTGATCTACCCCATCTGGGGCATGGTGGCCATGGCGGCCAGCGTGACGTCGATCTTCATCAATTCCCTGTGGGGCCGCGGCGCCTACTTCTTCGAGGCCATCAAGGGGGTCGGGCAGCACTCGCAGATGTCTTCCAGCGTAGAGGCTTAAGAAAGGAGGAGCGGTATGGGAAAGCGAATAACGCAGGTCTCCGCTGTGATCGGATTGGCTGTGGTCCTGGCCTTAGCGTGTCCCGCGTTGGCCTTGGCCGAGATCAGGCAGGTTCAGATGGGTGTCGACGGGATGGTCTGAGCCACCTGAGCCTATGGGGTCCGAAAGGCCCTCACACGCCTGGATGGCGTGGACACGGTAAAGGTCAGCCTGAAGTTGGCGCAGGCAGAAATGAAGCTGAAGGAAGGCCAGCCAGTCGAGGTGGAGAGGCTCAGGCAGCTCGTTGTGGATGCAGGGTTTACACCGACCTGGATCCGGTTCGAGGCAATAGGCCGGCTCACCACCAGAGACGGCACTTCCTTCTTCAAGGTCGAGGGAACGGATCAGCTTATCGCGCTTGTGGCCGATGAGCAGCTCGAGGCGCTGCGGAAGGCCACTGGGCAGGACGGCAAGCGCGTAGCTATCGTCGGGATGATCCCGCAGGAGAAGAACAGGGCCCAGGTTGAGCGGTTTGAGGTCCCATAGCAGAAACGGCAAACGGAAAACGGAAAGAGAGGTAAGGGGTTCAAATGCTGCACCATACCAGAGGGCGGTGGTTCAGCGTTCTCGGATTGGTTGCTGCGTGCTGGGTGTTAGGGCCGGACCCGAGCTTGGCCGATCCGATTGTCGGTGTCGGGCCTACCACGCTGTTTTCCCTTGGGACAGCCGTGCGTGGGCTCGGGGTGTACACCCGTCTGAGTGAAGGAGGTAACCACCTCACCATCTGGGAGGCCCCGGTCTTGGCGCTCTATTCCCCTCGACGCGATCTCAACGTGGCGCTGAGTTTCCCGTATGTCTCAAAACATCTCACGCTGGAGGATGGCCGCCGGCGTGGCGCTGAGGGAGCCGGGGATATGCGGCTCTTCGGCCTCTACCGGTTCTTCCGGCAGGACCGGCCTCATGGAATCTTCGAGGCCACGCTGTTGGGCGGTCTGAAGCTTCCGACCGGCGACAGCGGGCGGCGCGATAGCCAGGGGCGGCTTCCGCCTGCCTTGCAGCCGGGGTCAGGCTCGGTCGATGGCCTGGTGGGGCTCAATCTGGGTTCGATTAGCCGGCGGTGGGGACTGTACCTCGGGGCGTTGGGCAAGGTAAATAGCGAGGCGCAAGGGTTTCAGGCGGGGGATACGGTCTCTTACAACCTCGCCGTCCAATATCAGCTCTTTCCGGACTGGCCGATTCGGGACCTCTCCCAGTTTAACCTAAGCCTGGAGCTGGTGGGGACTACGGCGACGAAGGATGCGGTCAGGGGTGCTACCGTGTCGGAGTCCGGTGGGACCGAGTTCTTCCTGGCGCCGGGCTTCCAGTATTTTCTTGGTCCACAGTGGGTGGTCGAGGCGGCGGTGGAGGTCCCCATCAGCCGAGGCCTCGACCGGTCCTTCGGCCTCAAGCCTGACGTGATCGTGATCTGGGGGTTCCGGGGGGTGTTCTAAGAGGGTTACGGTAAGCTAGTGCTTCATTGCGAAAGTTAGCGCATATAAGCCGTCATGCCCGCGAAGCTTGTCCCCGCAGGCTTGAAGCGGGGAGCGGGTATCCAGTAAAATCAATGGATTCCCGCTTAAGGACCGCGGGAATGACGGTACGGGTATTATTACAGTTATTGATCTATAGATCTTCCGGCTTCAATCCGGTTCGCTTGGCGATTCGGCTGAGCATGCGCGGTCCGATTTCGTCCCGATCGTGGAATGCGAAGACAAAATCTGGCCAGCCTGGGCGAGAGAGCACGTGGTGGGAGCCTTTGGCCTCACGCTTCATGGTCCAACCGAGCCGCAAGAGGGCGGAGAGTACCTGCCGGGCTTTGGCTGAAGGCCACTCGGTCATGCAGGGACCGCGAAGAGTTCATGGAGTTCCGGAATGGTTTCGCCGTGGTCAAGTCGATCAGCGATCACTCGGAGGGCAAGGGATTGAACTTTAACGAGCGCATCTTCACGCGTTTCCGCATAGACCATGACCCCCGGCAGATCGGGCACCTCGGCGATCCAGCGACCGTCGTTCTCACGCTCGATCTCGATCTTCACCGTATCGTCCTCCCCATACCTGTAGGGTATCGCTTTTCCTACTTTGCAAAGCGGGGTCGTAAAACGTCCAAGAAGTAGAGTGATTCTCCCGCTGCTCCAACGAGTTGTCAAGGTGTTCCATCAGGCCAGGGGTGGGAAACCGCGTGCAGAAGCGGTGACCTTGCAGTCGGAGCTCTGGTCAGCTCCCTTCTTGAGCTGGCCTGATGTAGGTGGATCTACTGGGGCGTCGCCCCAAAACCCGCGCGCTTTACCGCCTCGATCATCTGCTCGATGGTCACGGCGCCCTGTTCATACGTCACGCGCGCGAGCTTGTCCTTGAAACTTACCTCGGCGCGTGTAACGCCCTTCAGCCCTTCCAGGGCCTTCTTGACCACGAGGGGTCAGGCCCCTCACGTCATACCGTCAATTCGCAGGTGAACGACGGCAGTTTCTGCGGCCAGTCCTTGCCTCAAAACGAGGAGGAACGATACGCCAAGCCCCCAGACGAGGAAAGATCGGCGATTACACGGAAGCAGTGTGCTCATTTCATATCTCCTTCGTGTCCCATGACCGGGTGATCGGCGGTGGAAACAGACGCTGGCGTCGTATCTGAGGTGCCGGATGTGGCGCGCATCAACAGGTCGGCGGTGAAGTTCGGGAGTTGATCCAGTGCAACGGCTCCGGCTACAATAACGGTTGCAAGCAGGAGGAGCGCCAGGTTCAATCGTCCACCTGACATCCTGCAACTCAGCGCATTGCAGCGCTTGCGCTCACGAAGGTAAAAGGTCCAGCCGATGGCCACCCCGATGATCCCCGCTGGGATAAAGATGGCCCGGTACCGCATGGTGGTCATCATGAAGGCGCCGCTCCCCAGCCCCAGGACAATAACCGCAAGCGGCAGGAGACAGCAGAGCGAGGCGATCGTCGCAGACGCCATTCCAAAAAAGCCGGACTTCACATCCGATACCCGCATGTCTTTCACACCTCATATCTTCTCCAGCGCATAAGCGCCGTAGGCATAGGTCACCCGTTGCGTGATCCCGTGGCACTCGATGGTGTCACCAGGCTGCACGTCATCGGGAAGCACAAGCAATTCATCTCCCACGGCACAACTCGCCGTCTTGAGCACCACGGCTGACCACTTGCCCCTGTGCTCGCTCACCCGGAGCGAGAGGCCCGCTCAGTTAGGACAGGCGATGATGTCGCTTGAGCGCGTCTGCGGCGGAAGCTCGATCTCCTGCCCGCATCCGCTACAATGAACCTCGACCATTCCACCTCCGAGACCGTACCGCAATAGCCTTAACTAAGCCCGAGCAGCCGTTCGAGCTTCCCGCGGTCGAAACCGACAACGACTTCGCCATCGATCACCGTGACGGGTGTCGCCCGATAGCCGAGCTTCAGCAACTCCTCCAGCGCTGCCGGGTCTTCCTGAATATTCTTATCCACGAAGGCGATACCGTTATGAGAAAGAAACTCTTTCTCCTGGTGACAGGACCCTCACCCAGCTTGACTGTAGACAGTGATCTGCTTACCCATCATATTGTTCCTCCTCGCCTCTCATCTTACCACCGACCGTTCCCTGTTGATAGCATCCCAAGACCCCGGAGTTTCAGGGATGCGCGTGCAGGCCTAGAGGTGCTCAGCGTTCTTGGTCGCCATCTCACGCGAACGCTGGAGGATGCGCTTCACCCGCTTATCAGCAATCCCGATAGACCGTATAGCGCCCATGAGTGGCAGTGGTGACATACTTACACCATTTCAGGCAGGCGAGGTGATTCGACCAGGCTTTACGACGGGGCTCTCCCGGAACTTGTGCGGGTACGGCAGGACGTGCTTACAGAAGGCGTCGAGTAGTTCACAAGGAAGTTGAAGGTGAGAAAACGATCGCGACGCGGGTCACGAGACGATGTGACCCGCGTCGCCTTTCGGAGGTTTCTGAGTTCTACAGCAGGCGTTGATAGAGAGCGACGGCGTCTGCCGTGGGGGGATCGCTAGCCGCCTACATGCAGGAGTGGCCGCCCGGCTTCAACTCGTCCAGTAACGCCATCATGGAGTTGTGGACATCCGCGCCGATCTTCTCGTTCTCAAAGCGCTCAAACTCCTCACTCAAGTGCGCCTGGTCATCCGCGCTCAGCATATTGTCCGCCATGGCGTACAGGATCATGTTCTCTTTATCGATGTGGGGCCGCAGCATCTGGATATAGGCCCGCCCGTTCCGGATCACCTTCTGTGCGGCAGCCGGATCGGTCCCAAGCGCCGCGGCGGCATCGGCCATGTCACGGATGTAGGTGCGCCCCGCCTCGTGCTCCGACAGCATCACCGCAATCGGTCCGCCCTGCAACGGAAAGCCGCGGTTCACCATAGTCTTGAACAGCAGGTCTTCCTCCTTGCCGTGATGGCACGCATCGGCGAACGTCCGGATAAACTTGACCGCCTTCTCGAAGTAGGTCCGATCCGGCGCCGCGCCGGCCTCCAGCGCAATCAGCTTTCGCTCCAATCCATCCAATGCCTGGAGGATCAGGGTATGTTCGTCCTTGAGGGTCTGGGTCGGCGAGCCGGTATGGGCATGCTGGTGTCCGTGATGTTCGTGTCCATGGTGTGCATGATGCTCGTGCATATGGTGCCCGCCGCAGCCCATTCCCTCGGCTGGTGCATGCGTACCGGCAGCGGCGGCTACCCGGCGGATGGCCACCTGCCATACGTCCGGACCGGCCTCCAGATAGCGCCACTCGAACTCTCCGGTCCGTTCGGCGGCAAAGGTGTAGTACAGCGGCTTCGGATCGTGGTCGTTGACCAGGAGCATCGTATCCCCGACCGCCAGTTCGTCAAACACGCGAAAGATGGTCGGATGCTTCTGCGGAATCGGCAGGACGCGGGCATCGACGGTTGCGGCATAGTTCCCCGACATAGTGACTTCCTCCTTCAATGAAACAGAGCGTTGTTGGTTGTTAGCGGATGGTCATCTGAGGCATCGCCTCGGCGGCCGTCTCGGCCGCCAGACGCACCTTCTCCGCGACAGCGCGGAAGATCTGCGCCTCAGCCGACTCCGGCATCGCCACGACGATGGGGGCGCCATGATCCCCGCCCTCCCGGATTGCCGGGTTCAAGGGGATCTCCCCCAGGAATGGGACCCCGAGCGACTCGCTGACCTGTCGTCCGCCGCCGCGGCTGAAGATATCGGTTTCGCCCTGACAGTGGGGGCAGATGAAGTAGCTCATATTCTCCACGATCCCCAGGATCGGGACGCGGGCCTCCCGAAACATCCTGAGACCCCTCTCGGCATCCATCAAGGCTACGACTGACGGGGTGGTTACGATGACCCCGCCGGTCAACGGCACCGACTGGACGAGGGTTAACTGGGTATCCCCGGTTCCAGGGGGCAGATCGACGATCAGATAGTCCAGCGCGCGGTCGTCCAACCCACCCCAGTGAACCTCGTGCAGGAGCTGTTTCAGGGCCTGGGCCACCAAGGGACCGCGCCAGATGATCGGCGACTGGTCGCCCAGCAGATAGCCGACCGATATCACGTTGAGGCCGTACCGTACGAGCGGGACAATTTTGCCTTCATGCGCCTTGGGACGACCCACCTCGCCCAGCATCCTCGGTACATTCGGTCCGTAGATATCGGCGTCCAAAAGACCCACCACCGCCCCTGATTGGGCGAGGGCCAGGGCGAGATTGACGGATACCGTACTCTTGCCGACACCACCCTTCCCGGACGCCACGGCGATGATACGCCGAACCCCTGGCAGCGGGGCCGGTCCTGGTGCCGACTCCTGGGGTGCCTGGCGTCGGACGGTCTGGATATACAGCGTACCGATCCCAGGGATGCGACCGAGTGCTTCACGGACCGAGGCCTCCACCTTAGCGATGACCTGCGTATCCTCGGTCGGAATCTGAAGATCGAGGTAGACATCCGCGCCCTCGACCCGCGTATTCTTGATCATGCCGAAGGAGACGAGGTCGCGGCTCATCCCCGGGTACTTGACCTCCCGAAGCGCTGAGATGATCGTATCTTCGGTTAACCGAGGCGTTACCATGCGGGCGCCCCCCGTCCGGCGTTCGCCAGCGCCCGCTTCCCCTCGGGCGAGATCATGTCCGGATTCCAGGCCGGTTCCCAGACGATCTCGACAGTCACACCGGTGACACCCGGTATCTCCCGGAGGGCGCGGTCGACCGCCTGGACGAAGCTGGCGTGCATGGGACAGCCGCGCGTGGTCAGGGTCATCCGGATCCCTATATCGCCCCCTTGCATCTGAACGTCGTAGATCAGACCCAGATCGACAATATTCACGCCCAACTCCGGATCAATCAGCCTCCGGAGCGTGGTGTAGATCTGCTCTTCCGTTATCGGTGATGTTCCCGGTTGCGTCATCATACCTCCTTTTGCTGAACCATTACGGCTTGGACCTCCCGGCCTTTGAACCGCGACCCTGCTTATGCCCCTACAGTCTGCGCCTCCGGAAGCGGCGTCAGGCGAGGGACCAGGTGGCGATAGATCCGACATACGGCCACGGCGAACGCCAGACCCGCCATAGCCAATGTGACTGTACCCACCTGCAGGAGCAGCCAGGATGTAAAGATCACCCCGGCCACGGTCATCACGATGCCCGCACACAGCAACCAAAACTCCGTCCGCGGCGTCGACTCGCCCAGGAGCTGGGTGGCAGCCGGAACCGGCCGCAGTCCGACCAGGTCGCTATAACGGTGGTGCCAGACCAGGAATGGAATAATCTTGTACATCATACCAATGATCATGACCGAAATCCAGCCGAGAAGCGCCAAGGCCCCATAGCCGAAGGTCAGCCTCGCGCCGAACTCGTCGCTCGACACCCAACCGGTACTCAGCCACACCCCCAGGACCGTCACCATGACCAGCGTGCCCAACGCGCTCAGGGAATGCCGCAGCCCCCAATCCAGCCGGGGACGTCGGCGCGTCCGCAGGACCTCGCGCATCGTCTGCAGAAACAGCCCGACCGCAGCGGCGATCAGAATAGCGAAGAGCACGGCCAACGAACTGTGCAGCAGCAGCGTCAGATACAGGCCCACCAGACCGACGTTCAACAGCCAGAACTGCAGGGACGGCAGGCGCTCATCGCGCAGCTCGCTCAGGCTGAACATGGGGATCAGTTTATACCCCGCCCCGAAGATCATCATGCTGGCCCACCCGATGCCGGCCAAGTGGGCGTGGGCGTGAATGGTCCGCAGAACCTGGCCTCCCAGGAAATCGAACATCTTGTCGAGCGCCATCAGATTTCCCATGATCACGGTCGAGGCCAGGTAGACCAGCGCGGCCGCCACATGTCGCCCGATGATGTCCCAGCGTGGGAGCTGCCACATTGTCCGCCCCATATTGATCACAAAGAGTGTGACAGCAATCAGCACCAGGCCCGCGCCGATCGCGACGCCGTGATGGTGGCCCATCCAGAAATGGCTGACCATCAGCGTGACGCCGATCAGCATGATCCAATACTGCCAGCAGGCCAGACGCTCGCTCCACAGCGTGGTCTCCAGGGCCACCGGGACCAGTTGGAACGACGCCCCCATGATCGTCATCGTGATCCACCCGAGCGTCAGCAGATGGGTGAGGGCCAGGACATTGCCCTGATAGTAGAAGTCCAGCAGGTTGTCGACCTGCCACGGCGCCCACAGCAGGGCGCCCACAAAGGCCGCCTGCGCCGTCACGAAGTAACGCAGCGGCACCCAGAGGGACGGCTGGCGGGCCGGGGCGGCGCTACTTCCAGATACGGGTCTCGAACCAACCATTCGTCGTCTCTTCGGTGGAGAAGCTGAAACCCCGCTCCTCAAGCTTCGGATAGAGCAGCATCGGCCGTCGGTCGGTCATCGCCAGGATCTGCCCGCCCGCGGTAATCCGCGGGAGATTCTCCAAGATCTTCGCCATCGGCTGCGGCGGCTCCAGACCGCGGGCGTCGACGACGATGGCATCCCCGGTCGGCGGTGCGGGTCTTGACGCGGCAGCAGGCGCCGGCGCGGCTGCCGAACAGGCATCCGTCCGATAGAACGTGATGCACCAGTCTTCCGGACCGCGTTTCTGCGTCCAGTGGGCGAAGCCCCGCTGCGCCATGACACCATACAGCGGGATCGGCTCAAAGATATTGTACAGCGTAAAGACCTGGTCATCTCGAAGCGACATAACGGTCTGCATGATCCGTTGAAACGGCTCTTGTCCCGCCCGTACCTGATCGCGCACATCCAGGGTCACGCGGCGATCATCGGGTACGTTTCGAATCGCCTCCGGCATCGACGCACCCTCGCCGTGACAACTGCTCTCGTTCATCATCGATTACCTCCTTTTTCTCGGGTTACCTGCCACTTGATTGCAATATACCCATGACGTCATTCCCGCAGTCCTTCAGCGGGAATCCATGTTTTTACTGGATACCCGCTTTCGCGGGTATGACGGTATATGTGCGCTAACTTTCGCAATGAAGCACTACTCAGCGTCGAGTGTAGTATAGGGGAGAGATTCTGGGATGTCTGCGACTTTAGTCTCACAGTCTACAGCCTATAGCCTGTAGCCTATGGGAAGAATAAGGCAAGATCAGAGCATACGGATCAGGGCAGCCCGGCTCACGATCACAACCCCGTGGCGATCAAACGTAATGGCGCCCTCCTTTTCCAGGGCCTTAAAGGCCCGGCCGATCATCTCGCGGGCCGTTCCCACAACCGACGCCATCTCCTGTTGCGTGGACTGCTGCTTCAGACGCAGACCGCCTTTGCCGTCATCCTCGGCCATCTCCAGCAGATGCTTGGCCACGCGGCTGGTTACGCTGCGAAACGAAAGATCCTCCACCTTGCGGGTAAAGTAGCGGAGTTTCCCGGCAAACGCCTTCAGAAAACCGATCGCGATCGCCGGGTGCGCCTCGACCAGCCGCCGCATCCCCTCGCGCCGGATACCCCAGAGGGCCGTCGGCTCCACCGCCTGGGCATTGGCGGGGTTCGGTCCATCGTCGAAGATCGGGACCTCGTTGAAGCAATCCCCGGCCTCCGCAATCCGAAGGACCTGCTCGCGCCCATCAGGCGAAAGCTTGAAGATCTTCACCTTGCCGGAACGAACCACGTACATCGCCTGAGCCGGCTCCCCCTCCGTAAACAGCACCTGCCCTTTCTCTAACTGCACCTCGAAGGCGTTGGCGCGGATACCCTCCAACGCCCGCGCATCAAGGTCCTGGAAATAGGGAATCGCTTTCAACTGCTCCGATGACATGGTCACCTGATATAACGAAACGGGGGATGTTTCGGATCCTCGGTCTTATTGTAGGAGGACACACAGCACAGGTCAATCATTGCTCCGCTCTCGCAATGACACGCGTAGCGGACAGCGGCTCGGTTCAAATCCATTGGATGCGGGCGAGGTGGTTGACCTTGCTGAGGCCACCGGTCACACAAGGTCCTTTTTTCGCTCCTGCAAGAGCCGCTTGGCGAGCGACGGCGTTTTTGGCAGACACCCCATAGCCGCCGCGATCGGATCCGCAACGGGTGGGATCAAATGGATGACACCGCCGTATTCGAAGACCTCCAATTCGGACCCCGTGGTCATGTGGTACTTTTTTCGGAGCTTGGCCGGAATGACAACCTGGCCTTTCGCCAGGATCTTCACCGTCGCCATGGTTTAACCTTTCTCGCTAAAGATTATACATAATGATCGTACCATGCCGGCCGTCGTATGAAGCTGCGTCCCTACGCCAGTAGGTAGCCCTGCGACCTGCCGGAGAGGATGAAATCAAGCCCTCGTGCCGATAGGGTGAAAGCGCTTCACCTTTACGCGGGCGCTGTGCATACGGGCCTGAGCCGCATCGTATCCGGCCTGCATGTTAAGCAATAAATCCATGTTGACGCCGAACGCCTTTTCCAATCTCAGCGCCATGTTAGCCGAGACAGCCGCCTTGCCATTGGCGACATCAGACAGCGTAGCCCGGCGCACACCAAGGATCTCCGCTGCCTTGGTGATGGAGAGGCTCAGCGCGCCCAGCACGTCCTCACGGATGATTTCGCCGGGATGGGGCGGGTTCTTCATAGCCATCACTCAATCCTCCTAATGGTAGTCCTCAAAGTTCAGGTCCGTGACCACATTACCTTTGAATGTAAAGGTCACGCGCCAGTTGCCGGTAACGGTGATGCTGTATTGACCTTTGCGACCGCCTCTCAGCGGGTGTAATTTCCATCCCGGCACGGTTTGCACTTGCGACAGATTGTCAGCGAACTGCAGCGCGGCGAGTATCGCCTTGAGTTTTCTTACAGACCCAGCGGGCAATAGGCTGCCGTCGTCATCCTCGTACAGGCGCTTGAGACCCCTGTGCCGAAATGTCCCGATGTGCATGGCATACTGTACGCTATGGCCGTACGTGTGTCAAGCTCCATCTCGGCGCGTCTACCAGGGGCGAGAGGGGCTCGACTCACCCGACTGCGGCAGCGTATCGCTGAGACATAGCGCCGGCGAATAGTCGCGCCCCAAGTGGGGGTTCTTTTCACCTCGTTCGGCGGGTCTCGCTGCCGCCACAGATTTTTGCCTACGCCAAAAAGCGTATTGAGAGGGGGGGGGGGGGGGGGGGGGGGGGGGGGGGGGGGTGGGGGGGGGGGGGGGGNNAAATTGTTTTTTCATTTCCCCCCCCCCCCGTACCTATATTGCAGCAGGAATTTTTTATCTATAGCGCGGGCCGCGGCAGATCCCATCTGACTAAGAGGGCCTGTCGCGACGTCGCAGTCCGGAACTCCGAGCAGACCGGACCAGCGGTTTCCTGACTTAGGAGGATGGATCTATGCAAGCCCTCGCCGTATTCATTCCGCGTTCTTTCCTGACCCGCCGGCGGCTGTCCGGCCTGCTGGCCGCGTGGCTGCTCCTTATCGCCAGCACCGTCTTCGCGGCCCCCGGAGATCTCGACCCCACCTTCGGCACTGGCGGCAAGGTCACCACCGAATTCGGTGGAGATCCCCTTGCCCCTAATATCGCCTTCGCCCTTGTCCGGCAGCCTGATGGCAAGCTGGTAGCGACGGGAACTTCGAACCACAACTTCGCCCTAGCCCGCTATAACCCTGATGGAAGCTTGGATACCTCGTTCGGCACCGGCGGGAAGGTAGTCACCACCTTCTTCGGCGGCTGCTGCGGAAGAACCGTCGCCCTCGTCCTGCAGCCCGACGGTAAATTGGTGGCGGCGAGTTCTACACTTGTTGGTTTCTTTATCGACTTCGCCCTGGCTCGCTATATGCCGGATGGCACCCTGGATCTGAGTTTCGGAACTGGCGGCACGGTGACCACCGACTTCGGCGGCACAGGTGGCGTGCCGAGTGCCCTCGTCCTGCAGCAGGATGGCAAGCTGGTGGCGGCGGGATTGTCGTCGTGTTCTCCTTTTTCTTCCTGTTTCGCCCTGGCCCGTTACAACCCCGATGGGAGCCTGGATACCAGCCTTAACCCCGCGGGCAGTGTCCCTGGCACGGTGACCACTGACTTCGGCGGCTCCTTTCAGACCGGAGCTCGCGCCCTCGTCCTGCAGCCGGATGGGAAGCTGGTGGCGGCGGGGGTCGCAGACGCCAACTTCGGGACCCCCGACTTCGCCCTAGCCCGCTACAATGCCGATGGGAGCCTGGATACGACCTTCGGCACCGGCGGCAAGGTGACCACTGACTTCGGCGGCCTCTTCGGTAACGACGACGCCCGCGCCCTCGTGATCCAGCCCGACGGTAAGCTGGTAGCGGCAGGCGTTTCGGATGGCAACTCCGCCCTGGCCCGCTACAACCCCGACGGGAGCTTGGATACGAGCTTCAACGGCACCGGCAAGGTGACGACCGGCGTTGGCAATGGTGGGGCCTCCGCCCTCGTCCTGCAGCCCGATGGCAAGCTGGTGGCGGCCAGCTTAGCCGTTGTTGGTCTTTTTACAGACTTCGGCTTGGCCCGCTACAACCCCGACGGGTCACTGGATGGCACCTTCGGCGTAGGCGGCATAGTGACCACCGATTTCTTCGGGAGCTTCGATGAAGCCTCCGCCCTCGTCCTGCAGCCCGATGGCAAGCTGGTGGCAGCAGGGGTCGCAAACGCCAACTTCGGGACCCCCAACTTCGCCCTGGCCCGCTACGAAGGGACACCCTTCCCCGACCTCACCGGCGCGTGGAATAGCCTCAGCCAGATCTGCCGGACGACACCACGAGGCCTGCAGCGGTGCAGGCTTGCAGGGCGAGTCAACGTCATGAACCAGGGCACCGTCAGGGTACCACGCGCCTCCTTCCTCCGCTTTTTCCTCTCCAGTGACGGGATCACCCCGGAGACCTTCCTGAGGCAGGTCGCTGTGGGCGCGCTCCGCGCAGGCCAGACGCAGGGTAAAAGGCTGAGCGTCGCCCTGCCAATTGGCACCACCGCCACAGGGAAGTTTGTCCTCGCCATCCTCGATTTCACGAACGTCATCACGGAAACTGATAAGACTAACAATATGATCGTCTTCGGACCGCTGCCCTAGCATGATGACAACGGGAGTGATCGAGGGCGTGTCTTATCATCGCCGACCGACCTCGCCTCCCCGAACCGGACCACCAAGTCCCACCGGAAGGAGGATAGCGATATGCGATCCTGCACTGCGCTCATTCCATGCTCTTCTCTGAGCCGTCGGTTGCTGGCCGGTCTGTTGACCGCCTGGCTACTTCTGGTCGGCGGCGCAGCGTTCGCCGCGACTCGTTTCGTTGCGACGTCAGGAAACGACAGCGGCAACACCTGCCTCTCATCGGACTCTCCCTGCAAAACGATCACGCACGCCCTCACCCAAGCGGTCGCGGGCGACACGATCTCGGTCGCAGCAGGGACCTACAACCTTGCCCTTGGCGAGACCTTCCCGCTCACCATCAACAAGGCACTGACGCTGACCGGTGCGGGGGCTGGGAGCACGATCCTGGACGCTACAGGGGCGAACGCGCGCGTCATCGAGGCTCTTTCCTTCTTTGCACCGGTGACGATCACCGGGGTGAGGATTACCGGCGGCACAGTGAACTGCACTGCCAGCGGGAGCGGCTTCGGCTGCATTGCCCTGGGCGGCGGCCTTGGTAGCGGCGGCCTGACGCTCATGAACAGCACCGTGAGCGGGAATACGGTAAGCTGCACAGCCAGCGGGGGCGGCTTCTGCGAGGCGCGCGGCGGTGGTCTCCGTGGTGGCTCGATGACACTCACGAACGTCACGCTGAGCGGGAATACGGTAAGCTGTACCGCCAGCGGGGGCGGCTTCGGCTGCATCGCTATAGGCGGTGGCCTCGACAACGTTGGCATCGAGGGTATCACGACGCTCACGAACGTCACGCTGAGCGGGAATACCGCGAGCTGTACCGCCAGCGGGGGCACCTTATCCTGCGGTGCCGATGGCGCCGGCCTATACAACGAAGGCGCCGTGAAGCTCACGAACGTCACGCTGAGCGGGAATACGACGAGCTGCGACGGAACCGGCTGCGCCTTCTCTGGCGCTCTTTCGAGCCCCGGCTTCATATCACTTCAGAACACGATTATTGCGAAGCAGCTTGTCGGCCCAGACTGCAGTAATAGCTGGGCTCTCCCCCCCTCCTTCGGGCACAACCTCGACAGCGACAATACCTGTCAGCTTACCCAACCCAGCGACCATCCCGGAGTAACCGACCCCCTCCTCGGTCCGCTACAGAATAACGGCGGCCCTACGCAGACGCATGCCCTGCTGCCAGGGAGCCCTGCTATTGACGCCGGCACTATCAGCGGCTGCCCCTCCACCGATCAGCGCGGCATCACCCGGCCGCAGGGCGGCACGTGCGATATCGGCGCGTTCGAATTCGGCGTCAACGTCGCGGGGGTATTGCTTAATGGGTCCGCGTTCGGCACGGACCAGACGATTACCTACGAGGCTACTCTCATTCCAGGGTCTACACCGACGCAGGTGGACATCTACCTTGGGGTCCTGCTGCCCGACGGGGTGACGTTTCTATCCTTCGTCCCGGGTCCGGGCGACACGATCGTCTTTGTCTTCGACACGGTCCCGGTGCCGTTCGCGGCCAACGTGACGCTGGCCCCGACTGACGTGCCATTCGCCTATACGTTCAATGGCGCCGAACCGGTCGGGACGTACTTCACCTACGCCGGCCTCGCCGTGGCGGGCAGCGATCCCTTGCAGGCCGCAAACCAACTCAGCGTCGGGGTTCAGGCGTTCCAGTTCAGCCAGTAATATTGGTACACCGGCCAGGTCGGTGTTCTACCGATTGACATATTATTATCGCGTGTATAGACTCTCGATATGAACATCAAGGTCATACTCGAATTAGGAGAAGATGGACAGTACGTCGCACACTGCCCCGCTTTGAAAAGCTGCTGGTCGCAAGGCAAAACGCGCGAGGAGGCGTTACACAATATCCGCGAGGCAATCGAATTGTTCCTCGAACCCGCACCAGGCCAAGCGGTCTCGGATACGACCCACGAAGTCGTTGAGATTTCGTGAAGCTGCCCCTCCTCTCTGGCCGACAAGTACTGGCTGCTTTAACGCGTCTTGGCTTTGTAGAGATTGACCGCAGAGGTAGCCACGTCAAGATGGAACACCCCGACGGACGACGCATTGTGTTTCCCTATCATCCGGAAGTGGATCGTTATACGCTCAGGGGCGCGCTACGAGATGCGGACATTGAGACACGAGAGTTTCTGGGGAATGTCAAATAGGCGCTAGTTCAATACCCGCGAGGTCGCTGAAGCCGGAATGGATTCCCGCTTAAGGACTGCGGGAATGACGTCCGGGTATTAATCCAATCAAGTACTTGCGCTACCTTTCCAGTGTTGCGTCGGCTTCACTGAACCACCAGATTTTCACACAGTAGAGTACTTCCCGAACCATGACCTGTCCCGCACGCCTTCAAGACACCAACTATTTAGAGGCAGTACAGCGACGAGGGCGTCAAGGATTTGACCTGCGCCGATTTTTCCGGTAGGTTGAGCACCGACACAGGTCGTCTCGTCATTGCGAGCGACCAACGGGAGCGTGGCAATCTCACCGTTTTTAGAGCTGCGAAGAACGATGAGATTGCTTCGGTCGCTCCGCTCCCTCGCAATGACCGACACGGGAGACTTTCTAGGCAATGACGTCCACTGTTGTGACGTACGAGGCACGAGGTAATGTATAGAGATATACGACGCCATCTCTTCCGCTTGCTGTCCCCGATAGCGATCTTCTGCATCACTCTTGGACTCGTCATCGCTGATATGCCTGGCGGAACCGACCTGTGGGCGGCTGATGTACGGCCCGAAGAGGGTCACCTCGCGCCTGACTTTACGCTCAAAACTCTCGA
Source organism: Candidatus Methylomirabilota bacterium (assembly GCA_003104975.1). Taxonomy (NCBI): domain Bacteria; phylum Methylomirabilota (SeqCode); species Candidatus Methylomirabilota bacterium. The sequence continues at coordinate 295,892 of PQAM01000010.1, read as the reverse complement.
AGGGAATACCGTTCGGCTCTCGGAGTTTCGCGGGAAGAAGGTGGTGCTGATTAACTTCTGGGCGACCTGGTGTCCCCCTTGCCGGCTGGAGATGCCGACGATGCAACAGATCTACACTGAGTACAGGGACAAAGGGTTCGAGATCCTCGCTGTCAACATCGAGGCCGACGCAAAGCAAGAAATCAGTGACTTCGTGAAGGAGCTTCGCCTGACCTTCCCGATTCTGCTCGACCCCGATATGAAGGTCCTTCGCAAGTTCCGGGTCATCGGGCTACCTGTCTCGATCCTGATCGACCGTCAAGGGATCATTCGCGCCAAGGAGATCGGCTATCGCGACTGGACCAGCAGGGCTTCTCGAAGGCTGGTCGAGTCCCTGCTCACCCCGCCCTAAACCCCAACACCTGCACCCCACATCCTCCACCCTACCCCCTGTCTTTTGTCCCGCACGTCTCTTAAGCATCACCCTCGTTGCCCTGCCCACAAGATAATCAACACGTTTTCATTATGTACCATTTCCCCCAAAGCTCATATCACGATTCAACTTCACCACTAACAGTGTAACTCATTGGTTTTACGCTGTGTGACCTCTCACAGATCCTGCGCGTCATCGACGATCTTGATGGTCATTCGTTTTGGACGGAGGCTGGCTCGCTTCTTGCGAGCGTACCGGTTCGACTCGGTCAACGGAGACTTTCTAAGCAGTCACACCCACAGAGGAGAGGGATTCATGAGAATGAAGTTGAAACAACTCACGGTAACTGGACTGGCAATGAGTGGGGCACTCCTCCTTGCCGTCGCTATCGCTGCCCCTGCGGCATGGGCTGAGGATGCCAAGGATCGAGAGATCCGGGAGTTGAGAGAGCTGGTAGAACGACTGGGGCAGCGGCTCAACCAGCTCGAGAATCAGGTTGGCGCCAAGAAGGAAGTCGCCGCTGTGTCTGCGCCGGGAGCAGCCGCCGCACCAGGGGAAGCCGCTCACAGTCTGGGAGATCGGATCAAGAATCTGGAGGACGCTCTCAAGACGACCCCGATTTTGAACACCATGAAGGACTGGCAGTTCGGCGGGCATGTTGCCGTCTCCTATAACTACAACTTCAGGGATCCGAAATCGCAGAACAACGTCATCAGATTCTTCGACGACAAGGCCAATCAGTTCGATATTAACCAGGCTGAGTTTTATGTTGAAAAACCGACCAGCGAGGCTTCACCCATCGGCTTTGGGGTTGACGTAATCCTTGGACGGGATGCCAAGAAGATTCACTCATTAGGGCTGGGCGAAACCGACCAGCCGTTCGATCTGACCCAGGCCTATGTGACCTACAAGGCACCCATCGGCAGGGGCCTGGACCTTAAGGGCGGAAAGTTCGTGACCCTGCACGGCGCCGAGGTGATCCGGCGAACGGGCAATTTCAACATCTCCCGTTCAATGGCGTTCTCCTGGGCCATACCGCTCACCCATACCGGCCTCATGGCGACCTACCCCTTTACCGACTGGCTTTCAACAACCGTGGGGATTGTGAACGGCTGGGACAATACGGATGATAATAACAGAGGCAAGTCGTTTCATGGCGCAGCCACCGTCACTCCCCCCTTCCTGAAGGATTTCACCCTCACCCTCGGCGGGTCATGGGGGGCTGAGACGGTCTCCAATGCGTTCGACCCCGCTCGTGACGTCAATCGCAATGGTCCCAAGCGAGGCCTGATCGATCTGATCGCCACCTATAAGCCGTTCACGCCGCTCACCCTCACACTGAACTACGACTACGGCAGGCAGGAGGAAGCCTTCTTCGATGACGGCGATACGGCGGTCTGGCACGCAATAGCAGCCTACGCCATCTATGACATTACTGACCGACTCTCGGTGGGTGTACGGGGCGAGTACTTCAAGGATCAGGACGGCTTCCGACTCCCTGGCGCAACACCGGGTGAAAAACTGGAGGTCTGGGGCACGACACTGACCGGCCGATACAAGTTGTTCGATCACCTCTTCGCCAGCGTTGAGTATCGCCATGACCAGGCGAGGCACGGCCAAGAGATATTTGACAGGGACAAAGGCAACGGAAAGGTCAAATCGCAAAATACGGTTCAAGGCGAGCTGATCTACCAGTTCTAAGTGTAACGGGCAACGGCGGCGGTCTCGAGGGTGAGACAGCCGCCCGTATCCCACAGCGGCGTGTGGACGCGCCCTGAACAAGTAAGGAGGCAACGATGCTCACACCATTGCAACGACAAGGGATTCTGATCCTGGCCTTCATGGCCCTGCTGTTCCTTGGCTTCGCGACGACCCTCTGGGCCCAGGAGGCGGCGCCGGCTCCGGCGACGACCGCCGTCGCCGAGACTGTCACTTTCACCAAGGAGATGGCTGACGCCATCAAGGATTATAAAATCGCGGTGGATACCCTCTGGGTTATGATTGCGGCATTCCTGGTCTTCTTTATGAACCTTGGATTCAGCATGGTCGAATCCGGGCTCTGCCGAGCCAAGAATACCGTCAATATCCTGTCGAAAAACTTCATCGTCTTCGCGATCTCATCATTGGCCTTTTACATCCTTGGATGGGGACTCATGTTTGGTGACGGCAATGCCTTCGTGGGCCTGAAGGGACTCTGGTTCGTGGGCGGGGCCGACAATAGTCCAGCCATGGGCGACGCCTACCAGGGGGTCTATAGCGCCATCAACTGGACCGGCGTCCCGATCTGGACCAAATTCTTCTTTCAGCTCGTGTTCGCCGGGACGGCGGCTACCATCGTGTCCGGCGCGGTCGCCGAACGGATCAAGTTCCATGCCTTCATCGTCTTCACCTTCGTCATGGTGGGGGTCGTCTACCCTGTGATCGGCCACTGGATCTGGGGCGGCGGGTGGCTCCAGAAGCTCGGCATGTGGGACTTCGCCGGCTCGACCGTCGTCCACTCGGTGGGGGGCTGGGCGGCGCTAGCCGGTATTTTGATGCTGGGTCCCAGAATCGGAAAGTACACAAAGGACGGTAAGGTCAATCCGATACCCGGCCACAGCATGACGGCCGCAACGATCGGCGCCTTCGTCCTCTGGTTCGGGTGGTTCGGCTTCAATCCGGGTAGCACGATGGCAGCCTCCTGGAACGATATCTCCCGCATCGCCGTCACCACCAATAGCGCGGCGGCGGCGGCGGCCTTCAGCGCCACCCTCGCCGCGTGGCTCCTGATGGGCAAGCCCGATCTCTCGATGACCTTGAACGGATGTCTGGCAGGGCTCGTCGCCATCACAGCCCCATGCGCGTTTGTGAGCGTCGGCAGCTCGGTCATCATCGGTCTTATTGCAGGGGTCGTGGTCGTCGGGGCCGTCCTGATGTTCGATCGGCTCAAGATCGACGATCCCGTCGGCGCCACCTCGGTCCACCTGGCCTGCGGTATCATGGGGACCCTGTTCGTCGGCCTGTTCGCCCAGGACAGCATCATGCCCAAGACGACCGGCGACGGGCTGTTCTTCGGGGGCGGTTTGACGTTACTCAAGGCCCAGGCGATCGGAGTTCTTGGCGTCGGCCTGTTCACCTTTACGATCTCGCTGGCGGCCTGGGCCGTCATCAAGATGGTCATGGGGATGCGCGTGAGTCCAGAGGAGGAACTGGAAGGGCTCGACTACGGCGAGCACGGGATGCTGGCTTATCCGGACTTTCAAGTGGTCACCCATTCGGTTGGCGTGCCTGGACCGGTTCCACCACCCGGTTATCAGATGAGCCCGGCGGCTGTGCCAAAGAGGGTGCCGGCACACCAATAACCGACACAGCGCGTTTGCTCCCTGGTGCCATGCGAAAAACTGTAGCAATCGTTGACGATAGTCCCAAATCACGGGCCGCTCTCGGCAGCGCGCTCAGACGGCTCGGGTTTGAGGTGGTTGGAGAAGGAGCGAGCGGGGCTGAGGCCCTGCATCTGGCCCGCACGCTGAGGCCTGATGTGCTGTTCCTGGCGGTGGGTCTCCCGGACATGGACGGCCTGACGGTGGCTGCTCATATCCTGGAGACCCTCCCCCTGCCAATCCTTATGCTGAGTAGCCACCTCGACCAAGGGTTGGTTCGGCGCGCCAAAGAGGTTGGCGTGATGGCCTATCTGCTGAAGCCGCTTCGCGAAGAGGAGTTGCTGCCGGCTATCGAATTGGCCGTCTCCCGATTCGAGGAGTTCAAAACCCTTAGACAAGAGAACGCCGACCTGAGGCGAAACCTTGAGGACCGAAAGTTGATCGAACGCGCCAAGGGGATCCTGATGGAACGCGAGCGGATCTCCGAACAGCAGGCGTTTGCACGGATCCAGAAGACCAGCATGAACACGCGACGATCGATGGCCGAGATCGCTCAGGCCATCTTGCTGAGTGACGCGGTCACTGCCAGGGCGCACTAACACTCCCGGATTCAGGTCACCGGTCACCTCCTGACCACGCCCGGTTCTCGCCACCACCGCCAGCCGAGATTTCCAGTGATGCTCACCATTTGCATGATAGTTAGCCCCCTCTGGTTGCAATGCTGGGGTCGTCCGTGTAACATGGACGCATGCACAACCTGGACCTGATTCTGACGCTGACGGGTGGCTTGGCGGCCGCCCTGATCCTGGGCTACCTGACCCATCGGCTCGGGCTGTCCCCGATCGTCGGCTACCTGTTGGCCGGCATTGCGGTCGGGCCGAGCACGCCCGGATTTGTCGCCAACCGGGAACTTGCGGACCAACTCGCCGAGATCGGGGTCATCCTCCTGATGTTCGGCGTCGGCCTCCACTTCCACTTCCACGACCTGCTGGCGGTGCGCAAGGTGGCCGTGCCAGGTGCCCTGGGCCAGAGTGCTGTGGCGACGCTCCTGGGCTGGTTGGTTGGCCTGGCCTTCGGCTGGGGTTGGTCGGGGGGCCTTGTGTTTGGGTTGGCGATCTCGGTCGCCAGCACCGTGGTCCTGCTGCGGGTCCTGGCGGATAACAATGACTTGCACACCCCGACCGGTCACATCGCTGTCGGCTGGCTGGTTGTCGAGGACCTGTTCACCGTCCTCGTGCTGGTTCTGCTGCCGGTCGTCTTCGGGGCCGGGGCTGGGGCGGGCGGCATTGCCGTGGCCCTGGTCTGGTCCGTTGTGCAGATCGGCCTCCTGGTGGCGTTCGTCATTTTCGCCAGCGGGCGGCTCCTCCTCTGGCTGCTCGCGCGGGTCGCGGCGACGCGCTCGCGCGAGTTGTTCACGTTGACCGTCCTGGTCCTGGCGCTGGGCATCGCCGTGGGCGCCACCAAGCTGTTCGGCGTGTCGATGGCGCTGGGGGCCTTCTTGGCCGGGATGGTCGTCGGCCGGACGGACTTCAGCTCGCGCGCCGCGTCGGAGGCGCTGCCCATGCGCGACGCGTTCGCCGTCCTCTTCTTCGTTTCGGTGGGGATGCTCTTCAACCCCGCGTTCCTGGTGGAAGCACCGCGGCTGGTCGCCGCAACCCTGGCCATCATTCTCCTGGGCAAGCCCCTCGCGGCCCTGGCGATCGTCGTGCTCTTGCGTTATCCCCTCCGGGTCGGCCTGGCTGTGGCGGTGGCCCTGGCGCAAATCGGCGAGTTTTCCTTCATCCTAGCCACGCTCGGCCGGGCGCTTGAAATCCTGCCGGAACAGGCGACGAGCGCGCTCATCGCCGCCGCGATCGTTTCGATCAGCCTCAACCCGATTCTGTATCGGCTGATCGACGCACTGGAGGCGCGCGCCAAACATCACCCCCGTCTGTGGCGTTGGCTCAGTGTACCGCCCAGGGTGGAGTCGCCAGAGCAGCCCGCGGGCGAGCCCGCTTCCACCGTCGCATGCAATGGCCAGGCCATCGTCGTCGGTTATGGCCCGGTCGGCCGTACGCTGGTCCGGCTGCTCCGGGAGAACGAGATCGAGCCGATAGTCATAGAGTTGAATTTGGACACTGTTCAACGACTACGCGACGACGGGGTGCGGGCCGTGTACGGCGACGCCACCCACCTGGCAACCCTCAAGGAGGCCGGGGCGCAGGACGCCATCGTCTTCATCCTCAGCTCGGCCGGTATGCGCGGCAGCGAGGAGGCGATCCGTTTGGTCCGGGAGGTCAACCCGCGGATTCGCGTCTTCGCGCGCTGCCACTACCTCCGGGAAATCTCGGCCTTGCGCCGCCACGGTGCGGACGCGGTCTTCGCCGGTGAAGGGGAAGTGGCGCTGGCGATGACTGAGTTCATCATGCGCCGGCTGGGCGCGAGTGGGGAGCAAATCGACTGCGAGCGGGATCGCATCCGGGACGAGCTCTTTGGCTCCCCTCTCGCCATCGAGATCCTGCTGCCTCCTCCGCCACGTTCGGCGACTGACGGTGAACAGCTTGCAGAGCAGGCCCAAGCGCGGGAGGGCGAGGCAACTTCTCCGGACGAGGCGGGGGCCAACCAGTCGCTGCAGCAGACCGGCGGGGCATGACGGGTTTTCGGGGTTCAACGGCTCTCCAGCCCCGCCGGCTGCTGAGCCTGGTCGTTGGGCAGACATCTAAGTAGGCATAGCGACTATGGGACGGTGAGATCCGGGACAGGGAGGTGATCGATGAGTCGCTGGATATTCGAACCGGGACATACCGCCGCCGAGTTCTGCGTACGGCACATGATGGTCACGTACGTCCGGGGTCACTTCAAGCACGTACACGGCACACTGGAGTTCGACCCCGAGGCGCCCGCCTTGTCTCGCGTCGATGCCGTCATCGATGCGCGGGGCCTCTGGAGCGGTGAGCCTGATCGCGATACCCACCTCAAGGGTCCCGACTTCCTCGACGTGGAGCGCTTCCCCGAGATCACCTTTCGCGGATCCCAGGTTCGCCTTACAGGGGCCACCGAGGCCGTGGTGGTCGGCGACCTCACGCTGCGCGGAGTGACCCGATCCGTCGACCTGCACGTCCGCTACCTTGGCCAGTGGCAGACGCCATGGTGGGAGGACGGTACGGACAAGGGACCGAAGACTCGCGCCGGGTTTCTTGCCACCGCCCGGATCAACCGGCACGACTTTGGCGTGAGCTGGAACAGCGCGCTCGATCGGGGCGGTGTGGTGGTTGGCAACGATGTGACGGTGACCATCGACGCCGAGGCAATCCTTGAGTCTTAGCGAGTTGTGTTGGAGCATCGAGTTCCGAGCCCCGGTGATCAGCCATCAACCTTCTCTTGCTTAACCACAACAGAATATGAGACGTACTTCGAGTTGGATTGATCGTTCAGGTCCCTGGCGGATGAGCCGGTACCGCCTCTGGGTGTCAATACCGATTCTCATCGGGCTGCTGTTCTGCGCCGCCTGCAACAGCAGGGTTGAAGACCGCGCATATGGCGAGACCGTTGCTGCCCCGACCGTGTTCACGGCTACCGAGGAACTCGTCCGGGTCAAGCGGGTATTCGATGGGGATACTATCCTGCTGGAGGATGGCCGGACGGTTCGGTATCTGGGCATTAACACGCCGGAATACCAGGAACCGTTCTATCTCAAGGCCAAGCAGCGTAACGAGTCGCTGGTCATGGGACGGGAGGTTCGACTCGAGTTCGATCAGGAAAAGACCGACAGCCGCGATCGGCTGCTGGCCTATGTCTATGTGGGAGATGAGATGGTCAATGCCAGATTGGTGCAGGAGGGCCTGGCGCATGCCTTCTTTGTCGGACAGAATCGGAGGCATCACGCCCTACTCCTTCGGCTCGAGGCCGAGGCCCAACAACGCAAGGCCGGCATCTGGTCTGCCAGGGGTCGCGCCAGAGATCTGAAAATCACCAACGTGCGCCCTGCCGATCCGGCTCAGCATGATGCGTATCCCTCCTACGTTCGCATCGCCAACCTGAGCGCCGCCGCAATCAGTCTGGACGCTTATACGCTGTCAAATGAAGGAGGACACCAATGCCGCTTCCCCGATGTCAGCGTCGATCCGGGCTATACGGTGATCGTATCCGGTGGAAGCGGGTCACATGGCGTCGATCGCAGGGGGCAACTGGTCGTCTACTGCGCAGGGCTGGTATGGGACCTGATCGAAGATACCGCTTTCCTCAAGGATCCCACCGGAGGCGTCGTTGACACGTTCCACTACAAGGGTAAGCGGGTCAGGAGGTCGCCGTTGCGCCAACGCAACTGACGATCGTCATTTGACGACCTGATCGAGAATCTTGCGGAGTTCGGTGCTCGGCTTCGCAAAGCCGAATCGATCATTGGGCGACACCCCGTACACCATCCCCACCACCTCACGCTTGAGGTTGAGGAGGGGCGCCCCGCTGCAGCCTTGCTGGATCCCGTCCGACTGAAAGTCTGCGCTGAAGGCCTGACCGCCATTCAGCGACTTTTCGAAGATCCCGATCCTTCTCCGTATATCCCCGACCGGCCCACAGACCGTGCCGACCACCGTTTCGTTCTGGATCAGTTCGAGCCGTTCCGGCAGGGTACCGGCCGGCAGCGGTCGGCCGACCTTCAGCAGTCGAAGCAGGAGGATATCGGAACTCCCAAGACGCCGCGTGATGTCGGCGCTGTACTCCTTGCCGAGGTGTATGACTCGGATATGGCCGCCCTTGTCCAAATGTGCGTTGGTGAGGACAAACCCTCGAGGATCCGCGATAAACCCGTGGGCAAAGCTCTTGACGACCCCTTCGCCGTCTACATTCTCAACGGTCACGAGGAACGGCGGTTCCTGCTCCAGCGCCCGTCGCATCTCATCCTCTTCGGGCCGCACCGACGTAATGCTCTCTTTCTCTGCCTCTTTTTGAATCTTCTCGATGGCCTGCAGCGCATTCACGCGCTGATTGACATCCTCGATACCGCGCGCAATGCGGGTCGCCTCCTGGATCTCGCCGCATTCCCCCGCCAGCGACACCGCAATCCAATACTGCTGCATGGAACGCGCGAGCGGCGGCACGATGGCCCGCGACAGCGTCAGGGCCTCCTGAAGGACGCGAATCCCCGGCTCCTTGGGAAACGACTGACACATCAGCTTACCGATCCCGGCGATGGACTGAGTCTGCTCCTCCTTGTCGCCGATCGATCGGGCCTGCTCCAGCAAGGAGGCAAACCGTTTCTCGATTGCCGGGGTAGCGTCGCCCCAGATTGATCCAGGCCTCATCAGCGTAACGGCCACGAGTAAAAGCAGGACCGCCGCCGTCTTTCCTCGCTGCATTTTCTCTCCTCTCAATGCCATGGCACCCCTCGGCTTTGTTCTACGGCGCGAATGCATTCCCTCTTCATTCGCAGTGAACTGGAACACCGGTGTACGCAGAAGATACCAGAATAGGAACCGAAGCGGAAGAGATCGTATGTGAACCGAATCTACACCTTCAAACAGGGCGTCACGCCTAACATATGAACACCACTTTTCTTCATGTGCCTCGGGATCGTGCAGTCGCTCTCATCAAAGCGGCGTACGCCAAGGCGGGTGGGGTGTCCTAACTCCTTAATTCTTAGGCAAACAACGTTCAGGCACCTATCGTCTCAACAGTTGGCATCGTAATTGCGCAGTCCTCACCAGTAAAAGGCTGCCCGAGGCTGGGCGGCCTCACGACGGCAACGACGCCGGTTCCCCCAAGGGACCGGCATCGTTTTTCCGGATAGCGGAGGCCAAGGATGGACGGACCACAAAGGCTGGTCGTCATCGGCAACGGGATGGCCGGGACGAGGGTTGTTCAAGAGATTCTATCCCGGGATCACAAACGGTTTCACGTGGTGATGTTCGGTGCAGAGCGGTACGGCAACTACAACCGTACCCTCCTGTCGGATATCCTGACCGGTTCCAAGGACGTCAAGCAGATCTTCTTGCATCCCCTCGACTGGTACCGCGATCACGATATCCTGTTGCATGCGGGAGTGACCGTCGTCGCGATCGACCGCGCCAACAAGATCGTGCTGGCCGCCGACGGCGTGGAGGAATCGTATGACACCCTGATCCTCGCCACCGGCAGCCGGCCCTTTGTGCCCCCGGTCGAAGGGGTGAAGAAAACCGGGGTCTTCGTCCTCCGGACCCTCGATGACGCACAGGCGATTGAGGCCTACGCAAAGGGCTGTCGGACGGCAGCCGTCATCGGCGGCGGCCTGCTGGGTCTGGAGGCTGCGCGCGGTCTGCTGTCGCTTGGACTCCAGGTCACCGTTGCAGAAAAGACGTCCTGGTTGATGGCGCAGCAACTGGACGCCGACGGGGGCGCGCTGCTGCAGCGGGCCATGGAGCGGTTGGGCGTACAGGCGCTGCTTGAAAAGAGTATAATGCGCATACTCGGGGATGAGCGGGTTGCGGGTCTCGAGTTTCAGGACAACACGACACTCAACGTTGACATGGTGGTGATGAGTTGCGGGATCCGACCCGACACCGAGCTTGCCATACAGTCCGGACTGACGGTCGATCGAGGGATCATCGTCAACGACCGGATGCAGAGTTCCGATCGCGACATCTATGCCGTCGGCGAGTGTGCCCAGCACCGCGGAAAGCTCTATGGCCTCGTCGCACCGTTATATGACCAGGCGAGGGTGCTGGCCGAGCATCTGACCGGCGTTTCCTCGAACGGCGGCTATCAGGGTTCCAAGCCCGTCAGCAAACTGAAGGTGATGGGGGTCCAGCTCGTCTCAATGGGCGACACCGCTGCAGTCGAGCCCCAGGACGAGGTCGTCAGCTACATCGAGCCGTCGCGGGGCGTCTACAAGAAGATGATCATACGCAACAACCGCCTTGTCGGCGCCACCCTCCTGGGCGAGACGGATACCGCCGGGGTGTTGACCCAGATGTTCCTGCTGGACGCCGTGCTTCCGGAGCGGCGCGCCGACCTGCTGTTCGGCACCTCTACCGGTATCCCGATCCTCTCGGTCTTTGACCTCCCTGATCACGCCCAGATCTGCCACTGTCACGGCGTCACGAAGGGTCAGATCAGAGAGGCGATCGAGTTCGGCAAGTGTCGGACGGTCTCGCAGATCGGGGCCTGCACGAAGGCCGGAACAAGCTGCGGGGGTTGTAAGAAGCTCCTCGAACAGTTCCTCGAGGTCTATGCGGGAGAGGTGGCGGAGGACCCATCCGAACACTGGTATGTGCCGAGCATCCCGATGACCAAGCCGGAACTGGTGGCCGCCATCACGGCAAACGGGATCAAGGGCGTCAGCGCACTGTTCCGGGAACTGAACAATGGACATGAGGAACCGAGCCACAAGATGGCCCTGGCGTCGCTGCTGAAAACCATCTGGGCTGAGGAGTACGAAGATGAGCGCGACGCGCGATTCATCAACGACCGGGTTCACGCCAATATTCAGAAGGACGGGACATTTTCGATTGTGCCGCGCATCTGCGGCGGCGTCACGTCGGCGGCGGAGCTTCGGCGCATCGCCGATGTCGCGGAAAAGCATCAGATCCCGGCGATCAAGCTGACCAGCGGTCAGCGAATCGCACTGGCAGGCGTACGGAAGGAGCAGCTTCCGTACGTCTGGAAGGATCTGGGCATGCCCAGCGGGCATGCCTACGCCAAGGCGGTCCGTTCGTGCAACACCTGTGTGGGATCCGATTTCTGCCGATTCGGGCTGGGCGATTCGATCGCGCTGGGGATCAAGATCGAGAATCGATTTTCCGGCATCGAGACCCCACACAAGATGAAGCTCGCCGCCGTCGGCTGTCCGCGCAACTGCGCCGAGGCCACCGTGAAAGACCTTGGCGCCGTCGCCGTTGAGGGCGGCTGGCAGGTCTACGTAGGCGGCGGAGCCGCAACCCGGGTGCGCGCGGCGGACCTGCTGTGTGCGGTCAAGACACACGACGAGGTCCTCACATATATGGGCCGCTTTATCCAGTATTACCGGGAACATGGAAAGTACATGGAGCGATCGCATAGGCTTGTGGAGCGTGTCGGCATCGAGCGGCTCCGTGACCTGCTTGTGAAGGATGTAGAGGGGATCGGTGCGCGGTTGGATGCCGAGATCGAACGGGCGATCGAGGCCCGCACCGATCCGTGGGCCGAAGCGGACGAGCCGGTCCATCCGGCCCAGTTCAGTAGACCCGTGTTGATAGATGTCACGAGGTGAAGGATGGAGATGAAACGCGCCGCACTGGAGATCGTTGTGCCGCTTGGCCCGGTCGATGCGATCCCGCTCGGCCAGGGGTGCACCTACGTTGTGGACGGCTGTCCCATCGCCGTGTTCCGGCAGCGCGATGGGCAGCTCTTCGCGACCGAAAACGCCTGCCCGCATCGCGGCGGCCCGCTGGCTGAGGGCATCATCGGGGACGGGAAGGTGATCTGCCCGCTTCACGCCAGGCAGTTCGATCTGGTGACGGGCGCATCGCAGGACTGCGCCGTGAAAACCTACCCGGTCCGCGTGGAGGGCGGCGAGATCCTCCTCACCCTCGCCTGATACAGGGGGGACTTTCGCCATGAAGGCTCCACGAGCAGCTACCTGCTGCGCCGGGCGCGAGGCCATAAATTGACTCGCCCTCAGTGCCTGAAATCCTGGCGTCAGCTTTTGACGGAAACGACGCAACCGGAGGAGAGGGTGCTGACGATCGCCTGAAAGGCTATACGATCCACAGAATCTTCAGTTCGCCCTCGACTTGCCTAAACTCCTTGTCGCCTGTCACCAGCTCTGCTTTTCTGAGTTTGGCCAAGGCGGCGGCGAAGCAGTCGGCGTAGGACATCTTCTTGCTGGACTTAAACGTAGCCGCCTGCCTGGTCAAGTCCAGATCGGCAGGGACAATCTCGATAGGCAGCGTCGAAATGAGGTGAGCCACCTCGTCGGCCCGCTCGCGTCCCGCCTCTCTCAGCGTGACATAATATACCTCGCCCCAGTTGATCACTGAGAGGAGGAGATCGCGACCGGAATCTCTCGCGACACGGAACAGCTCGATCATCCTGTCCGCCCCAGCCTCACCCTCCAGATAGGCGATGAGACTGTAAGAGTCTATCACCCGAAACGCCGCCCTCACAGCTCCCGCTCCTTTGCCTTTTCCGCCATCAGTGTCTTGAGGAGCCTGCCTCTGGTACCGGTTATCCCTGCCATTGTCCGGATATATTCGTCAGTGATCGGCTTCAGAACGATTTCCCCCTCCCGCTCGTACAGGTACACCTGCGTTCCCTTTTTAATGCCGAATCGCCGCCGCAGCCTCGACGGGATCACCACTTGACCCTTGACTGTAACAACCGCCTTATCCATAGAGCCTCCTTTAGGAATACCTTTTATATATACATACCTTCTTCATACACGTTAGTCAATATATTTACCGTAATACATTAGAGTATCAGTATACCTAAATCTTTCGTCCGCTGGAGCGAGGGGCGGAACGGGTTGGAGTCTCCGGGTCGCCGCTTCGATTGTGTCAACATGTCAAACAAGACCATCGACACGCGGACCTGTCCGGCAAGCTGGCCTGCAAGCCAATGGCAGACATATGGCCGGGCAGCGCTGTAAATCTCTATTCCCGAGTATGGACAGGAGAACGCGGAGATGGCTTCTCGCGGATCGTCATGACCCGAGCAGCAGAAGGGTACGCCGGGGTTTTCAAATCAGAACGGTGAGATTGCTTCGCAGCGCTCGCAATGACGCTGTTGGGGACGACACCGAGGAGTCGATGCGGTTACGGCTGTTCTGAACGCTGGCGGGCGTTGTTCTGTATCTTCCTCGCGATGGTATTTTTCAGCCGTCTGGCCTCGCGCTTAAATCGAACCAGCAGTCTTCTGGCCCAGACGAACTCGGTCGCCAGGATGGCCAGGCCGAGCGGGATGACAAGCGTGGCGGGCCCAGGGAGTACGATGAGGACGATCCCGAGCACCAGGACCGTAAAGCCGATGACAATCACGATGACGCGCTTCGCCTGTTTCAGCGTGCCGATCATGAAGCCGCGCATCAGCCGGTACGTCTCCTCATCCCAATAGGTCGGTCCCGGTCAATCGCCTCAGCGCTTCCCGATACTTGGCAGAGGTTCGTTCCACAATGTCCGGGGGTAATTCCGGTCCCGGTTCCTGCATGTCCCACGCGATCGACTTCAGGTAATCGCGCACAAACTGTTTGTCGAAGCTCGGTTGGGATCGGCCAGGCGCATAGGCGTCGCATGGCCAGAACCGGGAGGAGTCGGGCGTCAGCACCTCATCGATCAGGATGAGATCGCCATCCAGCAGCCCAAACTCAAACTTGGTGTCGGCGATGATGATCCCTCGCTCCAAGGCATGCGTCCTTGCCCGTTCATACAGCGACAGGCTGACCTCCCGAACACGCTCGGCCAGCTCTCGACCTACCTGGACCGCGGCCTCATCAAATGTGATATTGACATCGTGCGCCCCCTGCTCCGCCTTCGTCGAGGGGGTGAAGAGGGGCGGGTCGAGACGGCTGGACTCGAGCAATCCGGCGGGCAGCGGAATGCCGGATACCGTCCCTGCCTTGTGGTATTCCGCCCAGCCCGAACCGGACAGGTAGCCCCGAACAATACACTCGATGGACAGCGGCTTAGTCTTCTTGACGAGCATACTCCGTCCCTGAAGCATCCCGCGATAGGGGCGACACATCGGCGGAAAGGCGTCGACCTCGGTGGCCAGCACGTGGTTGGATACGAGGTCCGCGGTCAGATCAAACCAAAAGGTCGAGAGGGCGGTGAGGACCCTCCCCTTCCCCGGAATGCCTGTCGGCAGAACGACATCGAATGCGGAGATCCGGTCCGTCGCCACCAGCAGCAGGCGATCACCAAAATCGTAGATATCCCGGACCTTCCCCCTCGCATAGAGGCTAAGGTCCGGACACTCCGTTCTCAGCACAACCGGTTCGGTCACATCAACTGAGGTCGTCTGCTTCTCCATAGTCGACTCGGAAGGTGAACCCCTGACAGGTGGGTTTCTCGATACGGCCGTCGATTGCAGCCCGATACCGTTGTGGTTCAGCGCCACGCGATAATTGGCTATCAGTATGCGACAATTTCCCCCCGGAAGTCAAATACAGTTACATGTAAACGATTTGCTATATGTATAACGATTTCCTTATAATACAGCTATGACCTTCCATCAGCTTCGCGTCTTTCTGGCGGTGGCCAGACACGGCAGCTACTCGCGCGCAGCCGGAGAGCTGTTGCTGTCTCAGCCCGCCGTCTCGGCACAGGTGCGGGAGCTGGAGCGGACCCTCGATGCCACCTTCTTCGAACGGGTCGGTCGAACCATCGTCCTGACTGAGGCAGGAAGAGAACTTCTCCCCTATGCCGAACGAATCTGTACCCTGACCGACGAAGCCAGGCTGGCCATGCAAGAGCTTGACGGCCTGAAGCGCGGACGGATCGCCGTCGCCGCCGTCAGCACCGCCGGCGCGTATGTCCTTCCATCGTTGCTCGGCGCATTTCAACGGCAGTATCCGGGCATTACCATCAACCTGGAGGTCACCAACCGCGCGCTGGCGCGAGACCGACTCGTCCATAATGAGGTCGATCTCGTCGTGATGGGCCGCCCCCCCGAGGAGGTCCCGCACGTGGCCGAACCGTTTCTCTCCGACGAGATCGTCGTCGTCGTGGCCCCATCGCATCCGCTTGCCGCGGCCAGGCGGATTCCCGTTGATCGTCTGGCCCAGGAGGTCTTCATCGCACGCGAGGTGGGCTCGGGAACCCGCTTGAACGCCGACGAGTTCTTCCGCCAACAGGGCATTACGCCGCGGGTCGGGTTGGAGTTGGGGGATAACAGCGCCGTCAAGGAGGCGGCGGCGGCAGGGCTCGGGATCGCCCTGCTCTCCCGTCACGTCCTTCGGATGGAACTGGCGCTGAAGCGCCTCGTCGTGCTGGATGTTCAGGGGCTTCCCCTGCGACGGCAGTGGTTCGTCGTCCACCGCGAGGACAAGCATCTCAGTCGTGCCGCGACCGCGTTCAAGGCATTCCTGCTTACCTCGGCCGAGGCCGTATTGGGATCTGCGGGCGGATCTCATCGCAGCAGAGGCCGCGCGGGCCGTTGAATGACCCGACGCGTGGCGCGTCACGACCGACGGTCGGCGCTCAGCCTTTCGCCTCATCGTCATCACCGCGACCGGGCGCCACTCCCAACTCCCGCAGTTTCTTGCGGAGCGTGTTCCGATTGATCCCGAGCAACTCAGCCGCCCGTAACTGGTTGCCGCCGGTTCGCTCCAGGACACGCAACAGCAAGGGCCGCTCCAACGCCGCGAGAAAATACGCGTACAGTTGCCCGTCCTGTTCCTGTTTGAGACGGGACAACTCGCCCGTAATCCCCTGCGACAGCAGCCGCTCGAACGATGATCGACCGCCGCTACCGCTCGCGGCCTCCGCCTGCAACAGGACGGCAGGCAGATGCTCCGGCAGGACGAGAGAGGTCGGGGCCAGCACACAGGCCCGTTTGACCGCATTCTCCAGTTCGCGGACATTCCCCGGCCAGTGGTACGCCAGCATCAGTTCGAGCGTCTCAGGCGGCAGGCTCTTCGGCTCCTGCTTCTGCTCTTCTGCAAAGCGGTGGAGGAAGTGATTCACCAGCAGCGGGATATCCTCAATTCGCTCCCGGAGAGGCGGCAGCATGATGGCGACGACGTTCAGACGGTAGTACAGGTCCTCTCGAAAGCTCTTCTGTGCGACGGCCGCCTCGAGATTCTGATTGGTGGCGGCAATGACCCGCACATCCGCGGACAGCGATCGTTCGCCGCCCACCCGCTCGAACTGCCGCTCCTGGAGCACACGCAGGATCTTGGCCTGCAGGCCGATATCCATATCCCCGATCTCATCGAGGAAAATGGTTCCGCCCTCGGCCAGTTCAAACTTGCCGCGTCGGAGGGCACTGGCGCCCGTAAAGGCGCCACGCTCGTGGCCGAACAGTTCGCTCTCCAGCAGGTCGCGAGGAATCGCGGCGCAGTTGACGGCCACAAACGGACGCGCCGACCGCCGGCTGTTGTAATGAATCGCCTTCGCCAGCAGTTCCTTGCCGGTACCGCTCTCGCCTCTGATGAGGACGGTCAGGTCGCTGGCCGCCATCTTCCCTACCAGCTTGAAGATCTGCTGCATGGCCGGACAGAGTCCGACCACTCCCCCGAAATCGAAGGGCCGACCGCCAAGCGCCTCCATCTGCGCCACCCGCTCGGTCAGCTCGCGGATCTCGAATACCCGCCGGACGAGGATGGCCAACTCGCCGAAGTCGAAGGGCTTCGTGATGTAGTCGTAGGCCCCACGCTTCATCGCCTGGACGGCCGCCTGAAGCGTACCGAACGCGGTCATGATGATTACGGGAAGCTCGGGACGGACCTCCTTGATCCGGCTGAGGGTCTCCAGCCCCTCGGCACCCGGCATCTTGATATCCATGAGAACCAGATCGATGCCGGGGTCGGCGGACTTGGCGAGTCCCTCCACCCCGTCGGCGGCCAGTACGACCCGGTACCCTTCGCGCTCCAGCGCCTTGCGGAGGGCCCACCGGATACTCTCCTCGTCATCGACGACCAGGATCTGTCGTGTCTGCGTCATGGCAGGGGGCCCTGCACGGCCCAATGAGGGTCGTGGTGAGGTGAGACGGCCTCGGATTGCTTCGCCAGAGGCAGCCATACCCGAAAGTTGCTGCCCCTGCCCGGCGTGCTGGTCGCCTCCATCGCCCCGCCGTGGTCCTCGACGATTCGGAGACAGATGGCCAACCCCAACCCGGTCCCCCCCTCTTTTGTGGTGAAGAACGGCGTAAACAGGCGCCGCTCGATCTCGGGATCAAACCCGCTTCCCTGATCGATGACCTCGACGACAGCCACCGACCGACCTCCACAGCACTTGGCGGACCGCTCATACCGTGTTCGGATAATGAGGTCCCCTCCATTCGGCATGGCTTCCACTCCATTCCGGATCAGATTCAAAAAGAGCTGCCGCACTTCCGCAGGATCGGCAAGGATCTCCGGCAGTTGCGGGTCGTACTGACGCTGGACAGCGACACGGGCCGTATGCAGTGGCACCCGCTCCAAAAAGAGGAGGCTGTCAAGAATCTCGTGCAGATTACATGCGCGCAGAACCGGGCCTCGAGGCGTCGCGAACGACAGGAGGCGCTCGACGATCGCGCTCAACCGGTCCACCTCTTTGACGATCACCGAGGTATATTCTCTCAGGAGGGGAGGGAAGCCAGGCTCACCCTCGAGCAACTGCGCCGCCCCTCTAAGGCCGGCCAGCGGATTTCGAATCTCGTGCGCGACCCCGGCAGCCACCGTCCCGAGCGCAGCCAGGCGGTCCGATCGTTGCACGCGCTCCTCCAACTCCCTGATCCCGGTCTGATCCCGGATGGCCAGGACAATACCCCGCGCCCGTCCCGTACCGTCACTGATGAGGCCGGATATGGCGCTGATGACCACGTGCGAGCCATCCGCCCTCGTCAACCTGACATCGAAATCGGTATGCGTTCGGCCGGTCTCCATGGTCTTGCGCACCAGTTCCTTCAGCGCGCGATCATTCGGAAACATCTGCTCAAAGGGCCGCCCCTGAAACATCTGCGCTGAGAGTCCCGTCAACTCTTCTGCCGCCGGGTTGATGGAGCGGATCTGTCCCCCCGGCTCGACGATGATGATCCCGTCCTGCAGACTGCCCAGCAGATCTTCATAATAGGCCCGCATCGACTCGATAGAGGCGCTGAGCTCCTCGCAGCGCCGTCTGAGCCCCTTAACCTCCGACGCGTTGAGCGTATCCCGTTTTTCAGGCCTTACCGGCACGCGCTATCCCCTTCAATGCCATCACGCTCATGGATGACCGGCAACACGATACACGGCCTCCGCTCCATGGATCGGGCTGACACCTGGTTGCTGTCGTCGTAGAGTCGATATCGGGGTCGATGTTCCACCCGGTCTGTGTGGATCAACGATCCGGAGGCTACGTACACCGTGGGATCGCGTCGAAGGCGTAACCGGCGGAACGGTTGAGACGATCGAAGGGGGAACGATACGGTGGAAGGGTAAGACGGGGCCGGCACGGGCGGCCCCGTCGATACATCACACGCGGAAGAAAGGGTTCACCTGTTTCCGCCGGCGTGTCGACAATTGCATCCGGACTGCTGTCGCCCTGCGCCGCCACCTAGGACTTGCGGTGATGCTTCTGATCGTGAGCCCGCTGGCTGCTGATGATCCAGTCTTCGATGGCCTCTTTTTTAAACCGCCAGACGTTCCCAAGCTTCCATGCCGGGAGCGTCCCCTCTCGCGCCATCCGGTAAATCGTCGACTTGTTGAGCCGGAGGAAGCGAGCGACCTCCTCCAGGGTCATGATTGTTGGCCGTCGCTCCTGCTTCTGCATTCGTGCCCCCTTCATCGGCTGACTCCACAGGCCTCATTGCCTGCCGTTGCCGTCATCGACGGTTATTGGTTGATTCGTCCGCCCCGATCTCTCTACACCATCACAGCGCGTAACTCTAAATGGCAAATACTGACCTTGTCAAGTGTTTTCTAACAGACAGTCGTCGGTCGAGCCGACAGGTCAGGAGCAACAACAATAACAACAACGGACACGGTCGCGTGAAGGTCTCACTCGACCACGACGTTCGTCGTGGTGCGCAGTACCCCGGACACCGCCTGGATCTTCGAAATGATCGTAATCCCTAATGCGTTGATATCCGGCCCCTCTACAAAGGCAATGACGTCATGTGGCCCGGTCACAGCATGCGACAGCTTGACCCCGGGAATAGTCGATACCTGATTGGCCACGTCTTTCGACCGACCCGCTGCACACTCAAGGAAGACAAACGCGGATACCGCCAATCCCATTCTCCCCAGCGTCGCACGGTAGTATGACCGTGTCGCGACCTGCCCGGGCCGTACAACTGCACAGCCCTACGTCCATACAGTTCATCTAACATCTTCCAAGCCAAAGTGCAACAAAAAAATAGCTTCAGGCACACTTGCTCAATCGTGACTGGACGTCTCATCATTCGCCCTTATAACCCTTGACATGAAGGCGGTCTTCATGCGACTGTCCCGGTACGATAACGTATCATCCGATAGACTGTGCAGAATTCGTGAGGGGCATAATTGTGGCACCACTTGAGCAACCTGGGGTTGGTGCGCTGATCACGCAGTTCCCTCGGGAGCGGACCTGGCTGCTCCCCGCACTGCAAGCGGCACAAGAGGCCGAGGGTTGGCTGAGTCCGGAGAGCCTCATCGCGCTCGCCCTGCACCTCCGAGTACCTGAAAGCGAGGTGTACGGCGTCGCCACCCACTACCCCGAGTTCCGCCTCGTCAAGCCGGGTTCCCGCCTCATTCGAGTCTGTACCGGCATGAGCTGCCGTATCCAGGGTGGATTGACATTACTCGACGCCTTGCAAGACCGCCTTGGCCTCAGGGCGGGCGAGACATCACCAGATGGCGCCGTGACGCTCGAAGCGGCCGACTGCCTCTTCCGGTGTTCGATGGCCCCTGTCGTCGAGGTAGATCACCGCTGTTATGGGCGGCTGACGATGAACCGACTCGACCGTATCTTTGACGCTCCGCCTGCTCGATCATCCTCCATCTCCGTCCCGGCCTTGTCACGGTCGACTGGCGACACGCCGATGGCGACCCTCGGGCGGCTTGTCGAACAATCGCGTACCCGTGCGTCTTCAGAGTTGACGCTGATCGTCGGTATAGGCAGTTGCAGTACGTCGGTCGGGGCCGATCTCTTGCTTGATCGACTAGTCGAAGAGGTAAGTCGCCAAGGATTGGCCGCGACCGTTGCGGAGGGAGGCTGCAACGGGATGTGCTATGCCGCTCCCGTTGTGGAACTGCACCGACACGGCTGGCCGCGGATCAGCCTTAAACGGGTGACGCCTGGGCAGATCCCCTCGCTGGTCTCGGCACTCAAGGACAACCGGCCTCCCGCGGAGCATGATGCCATCGCGTGGGAACCGTCGTCCTGGCGTGGGATCCCCGGTCTTGATCAGGAACCGTTCCTGCGCAACCAGCACCGTGCTGTTCTTGAGCGTTGCGGGACGGTGAATGCGAACGATCTGGCCGATGCCCTGCGCCAGGACAGCTATGCCACATTCGCTCGTATCCTCGAACAGGGCGATCCGCTGGCCGTGATTCACGAGGTCAAGGTCTCCGGCCTGGCCGGACGCGGCGGGGCCTACTTCGGCGCTGCGCACAAATGGGAGGCCTGCCGCAACGCGCCGGGATCCCCCAAGTACCTCGTCATCAACGGCGAGGAGGGCGAGCCCGGCATCTTCAAGGATCGCCACCTGATGGAGGGCGACCCCCATCGCCTCCTGGAAGGGATCCTCCTGGCGGCCTTCGCCTCGGAGGCCGACCGCGGCATCCTGTTCATCAACGGCGAGGCCGACCTTTCGACGCGACGGATGGCACACGCACTCCAATCGGCTGAGGCCGCCGGACTCCTTGGGGAACGGGTCCTCGGCAGCGATTTCTCCTTCCACCTTGAACTTCGGCAGGGTGCGGGCGGTTTTATCCTCGGAGAAGAGACGGCGCTGATGGAGGCCATCGAAGGCAAGCGCGCCATGCCGCGCCCCAAACCGCCGTTCCCGGTGGAGGCCGGGCTGTGGGGCAGGCCGACGGTCATCAACAACGTGGAGACCTTGTCGGCCGTGCCGCTGATCGTCGGTCGCGGAGGCGCCTGGTTTGCGGCGCTAGGCGGCGGGAAAGGAACCAAGCTATTCGGCCTCTCCGGCCGCATTGCGCGGCCTGGAATCGCGGAGGCGCCGATGGGCGTAACGCTCCGCCACCTGCTCGACGCGATCGGCGGCGGAGACGGGAATGGGCAGCCGCTGAAGGCGGCGCTCGTCGGCGGACCATCCGGTGTCATCGTCCACCCGAGCCGGTTCGACGAGCCGCTGATCCCCGGCGGGACGCTCTCGCCGGGAAGCGGCGGGGTCGTCGCCCTTGGCGATGGCGTATCGATCAGTGATGTCACCCGGACCCTCCTCGCCTTCAATGCGCAGGAGTCATGCGGCAAATGCACGCCGTGCCGAGAGGGAACAGGCCGCCTGCTGGCGCTCCTGCGGCAGCCTCAGAACCCAGGTCGGCGAAAGGAGCTCGAGGAGTTGGCCGAGGTGATACGGCTGGCCTCGCTGTGCGGCCTGGGCCAATCGGCGCCCCTGTCGCTCCTCTCGGCGCTCGATCAGTTTTCTCAAGAGATGACCTCAACCCCGCCCGAGAGCGGCAGAAAGGGATGACGATGGGCGATGCGGTCGTCACTCTGACCATCGACGGAACCGAGGTCGCGATCGCATCCGGGGCAACGGTCCTCGACGCCGTCAACCGGCTTGGCATCCCACTCCCGCAATTGTGTAAAGACCCGGATCGGCCTGCACTGGGCGCATGCCGGAGCTGTCTGGTCAAGGTCGACGGGATGCGCGGCTTCCCGGCCTCCTGCTACCTCCCCGCCCGCGACGGGATGGTGGTCTCGACCAACGATCCGGCTCTGACACGGATCCGCAATGGGGTCCTTGACCTCACCTGCGGTATGGCGACCCCCTCGTTCGATCGGCCAGGGTTCGGCCAGCTCTCGGATGCCTGCGCCCGACTCGGTTTCTTCCAACGCCGCCATATGCCGTGGCGACATGTCCCGGTGGACGATACCAAGTCGTTCTTCATCCTCGATCGGGACGCCTGCATCCTCTGCGGCCGCTGCACCGTCGCCTGCGATGACGTTCAACTGATCGGCGCCATCGCCCTGTTGGGGCGCAGCAGCGCGACCAGGGTGGGGGTCGTGAGCGACGGCTCGCTCGCCTCGTCCGTCTGCACCTCATGCGGGCAGTGCGTCGCCGCCTGCCCGACGGGGGCCATCCGTCCAAAGGAAATGCCCGCGGCCGCCATGCGGGAGGTCGAGACGACCTGCCCCTACTGCGGCGTCGGGTGCGGCATCCGCCTTCGCGTTCGGCCTGATGGGCGCCTCGCGCTGATGGCCGACGACGTTCCCACGAATCGGTCGAGTCGCGGGATGCTCTGCGTCAAGGGCCGGTTCGGCACCGGATTCGTCCATGCGGCCGACCGGGTCACCAGACCTATGGTGCGCCGCAATGGGGGCTGGCAACAAGTATCCTGGGACGAGGCCCTTGATACGGCGGCGGAGGGTCTGGTCAGCCATCGCGGGCGCTTCGGCGCGCTCGCCTCGGCGAAGGCCACCAACGAGGAGGGCTATCTCGTCCAGAAGTTCGTCCGAACGGTCATGGGCACCAACAATATCGATCACTGCGCGCGCCTGTGCCATTCACCCTCAGTGGTGGCGATGCTGCGCTCACTCGGCTCCGGGGCCACCTCCAACTCGTACGACGATTATGAGGAGGCCGGCTGTCTGATGGTCGTCGGCTCGGATCCATCGTCGAACCATCCGGTCATCGGCGTCCGCCTTCGCCAGGCTGTGAGCCGGGGCGCGAGACTGATCGTGGTGAACCCGAAGCGGATCGAGCTATGCGACCAGGCGGACCTCTGGCTGCAGCAGCGGCCGGGTACCGACGTCACGCTCTTCAACGCGATGGCGCGGGTGATCATCGACGAAGGGTTGGCCAACCTGGAGTTCGTGCGCAACCGGACTGACGGATTCGAGGCATGGCGGGCGTCACTGGAGCCGTACACGCTTCCGTTCGCCGAACAGGCGACCGGTATCCCGCAGGCGCAGATCGTTCAGGCCGCCCGGTGGTACGCGAAGCCTCTTTTCTCCGGCTCCTGCCTGCTCTGGGGGATGGGGGTCACACAGCATACCAATGGAACGGCCAACGTCCACGCCTTACTGAACCTTTCCCTGGTCGCGGGCCAGATGGGGTTTGCCGGCTCCGGCATCTCACCGCTTCGAGGCCAGAACAACGTACAGGGGTGCTGCGATGCCGCCTGCCTCCCCTCACACCTCCCCGGCTATCAAGGCTACACACCGGAGGTATTAGACTCGTTCGGGGCAGCCTGGGGCGTTCGACCGCCTGAGAACACCGGAATGGCGCTCACCGAAATGATCAACGCATGCCTGGACGGATCAATCCGGGCCATGTACCTGGTCGGCGAGAACCCCCTCCTCACCGAACCCGATCTTCACCACGCGAAAAAGGCGCTCTCTAACCTCGACTGCCTCGTGGTTCAGGAGCTGTTCCTGCACGAGACGGCAGAACTGGCCCACGTCTTCCTGCCCACGGCCGCCTTTGCCGAGAAGGACGGAACGTTCACCAACTCGGAGCGGCGCGTCCAGCGGGTCAGAAAGGCGATCGATCCGCCGGGAGAGGCCAGACCGGACTGGTGGATCACCTCCGAACTGGCCAAACGGGTCGCCGGTAAACTCGGTCTGACGAGCGACGGTTTCAACTATACCCACCCCGCTGAAATCTTCGATGAGATGGCGCGACTGGTCCCGTTTCTTGGCGGCATCTCCTATGATCGATTGGACCGTGAAGGCGGGATTCAGTGGCCCTGTCCGACATCGGATCATCCGGGTACCCGCTTCCTCTACGCCGAGTCGTTCCCCATCGGAAAGGCGACATTCATTCCTGTGACTCAGACAGTCGAGGCGGCCGAACTGCCCGATCCCGAGTATCCATTCCTCCTGAACACCGGTCGTATCCTTTACCACTGGCATGGCGGGACACTGACCACGCGTGTCAAAGGACTCCTCGACCTCGCGCCTCGGCTCGAGGTCGCCATCAATTCGGACGATGCCCGGCGACTTGGCCTCGATAAAGGCGCGCCGGTTCGCCTCATCTCCAGACGGGGGGAACTGACCGGATTCACGCAGCCGACCGACGCCGTCAGGCCGGGCGAGGTCTTCGTCCCCTTTGTGAAGCTGGCCGAGTCGGGCGCGAATATCCTGACCAACGCGGCCCTCGATCCCCTCGCCAAGATCCCCGAATACAAGGTCTGCGCCATCCGCATCGAACGGCTCGACCAGTAGTCGCATATATCCGAAAACACTATCCACCTGCGTAGTACGCGCTCTGCGGAGTGCCGCTCGCCGGATTCCCTTGACGGCAGCGTAGACAAGCATACAATATAGTCATCAGAAGGAGGTGCTTACGATGCGCACGACGATCAATCTGGATGACGAGCTGGTTACGGAGCTGATGCACGTGTCAGGGGTTAAGCGGAAGCGAGAGGCTATCCACCTGGCGATCTCTGAATTTCTTCGGAGGAAGAAGATTGAGGGATTACTCGCCCTGGAGGGGAAGGTTCACCTGGACCTCGATTGGCGTAAGCTCGAAGAACAGGAACTGAAGACTCAGGCCGAACGCGAGAGACGCTGGCGTGGTCATCGCTGACACATCTCTCTGGATCGAATATTTCAAAGGGGGGAGCGAGCCGGCGCGTGCCGGCCTCCGGACCCTCATTCGCACCGAACAGGTCGCCCTTGTGGGCGTGGTAGTGGCTGAACTACTCCAGGGATGCCGCTCCTCTGACGAGGCCGATACCATCCTCTCACATCTCACTGGTCTCCGCTTTCTGGATACCAGCTTCATAACCTGGAAGCGAGTTGGAGAGCTGTCGGCGTCGCTCCGACAGAAAGGCGTCACGCTTCCGCTGTCCGACCTGATCATCGGGATCCTGGCCATCGAGCATCGGTGCCAGGTCTATACTCTCGATTCGCATTTCAAGCTCATTCCCGGTCTTCGACTCTATGCCCCGCCTCGTTCGCCTATGGCCCGGTAACCTCATCGTCTGGGCCCCCCTAGAAGAGCTTCCCCCCCTTAGTGTCGCGCGTGTGAAATTCGTTGTATATTTTTCCGACGTCATTCCAGCCAAGCCCGCACAGCGGGCGCGAACGAGAATCCAGGGAATAGCGCGAGTTCTGGAGTCCCGCTCCCCGCTTACAGCCCGCAGGGATAAGCTTCACTGGAATACCGCATGCGCCGCTAGTGCACTCATGGAGATGAAAGCGCTGCCTTCCC
The DNA here is from genome assembly GCA_003104975.1 of Candidatus Methylomirabilota bacterium. Classification (NCBI taxonomy): domain Bacteria; phylum Methylomirabilota (SeqCode); species Candidatus Methylomirabilota bacterium. Next base: position 270,185 of record PQAM01000010.1, on the reverse strand, counting down.
CCTCGCCTCCCGGGTACCCTTTGGGTGCGGAAAGGGTTGGGGGTGAGGAGGCGTAGAACCCACGGCAAACAACGGAACGCGTCGCGCGGCTGCTCTATGCTTAGGCCGTAAACCAAACCTTGTGCAGAAGGAATAAAGGCGTTAGCATTGTCATGTCGAGGAACTTGTAGTCCTACGGTAGGATGCGTAACCTGAAGTCGGGAGGTGAGAACGGTGAAGTTTACGCGCATTACGATCAGCCCCAGACAGATGGGCGGCGTACCCTGCATCCGGGAGTTGCGCATACCCGTGGCCACCGTGGTCGCGATGGTAGCTGACGGGATGCCTGAGGATCAGATTCTCGCCGCGTTTCCTGACCTCGAACGGGAAGACATCCGTGAGGCGCTCCAGTACGCAACCGAGGCGCTGCGGGAGCGCGAGCTGCCGCTCGTCACGAACCCTTGAGATTCCTTGTTGACAACGCGCTCTCGCCACTCATAGCGGACGGACTACGCAATGCCGGACACGATGCGGTGCATGTGCGCGAGCATGGATTACACACCGCCGATGAGAAGAGATCTTTGACCGCGCCGCCATCGAGTCGCGTACCGTAGTGTCAGCGGACACCGATTTCGGAACCCTCCTCGCGCTTCGGGAAACTACTCGCCCCTCCGTGATCCTCTTTCGCATGACCTCACCCCGTCGCCCGGAGGCACAGGTAAAGCTGCTTCTCAGGAACCTGCCGGATCTTCAAGACGCTATCGATCAGGGAAGCGTCGTCGTCTTTGAGGCGGCACGCATTCGCATCCGCTCCTTACCTATCGCGGGGATGTAATTCGCGGTATTGACAGATTGCATAATCTTGATACACGCCACGGATCCCTTGTTCCGCACCCTCCCCTTCGTCCGCTTCCTGGGAGATGTAAACATCCCTGCTTAAACCACCACGACGTCCACTCCCGAAGCCTGGATTCGCGGATGCGTCGCTCAGGCTCTTGCCACCCAACGGCGAGTAGCGGCAGCCCAGTTCGCGTAATTTCACATTAGAAGCAGCGGGCTAACGTGTTGCGGATGAGCAGCGGTCAAGCACCGCTCTTCACCACACGTCTCGCGCCGTCTACTCGATCCGCTTATTAGCCACATCGGAGGGGCGGCAGATTAGCGGTCCAGTAAGTCTCTCAGGGCGGTAAGCGTGAGCGGGTCGTCCCGACGACGATGAATCATCCGATGGCAGTTCGCGCAAACAACAACCATGTCTGTTTCGGGATTCACGCTCGCCGCTCCGCCGAGTTCGCTCACCGGAAGGGCGTGATGCACCTCAATGTAGCCTTCGCCGCGATGACCGTAGACTTCTGAGAAGTCGAATCCACACGCCATGCAGGTGATTCCGTGAATCCGGACAGCATCCGCCCGCAGCTTGGATTGCGTTCGAAGTAGTTGCTCAGGTGCGACTTCTTCGTTCCCTCGAATCGCTCTTCCTCTAGTGACAGAGAGTCGAGATCAGCCTCGATCGTAGCGGTCGTAGAATCCATCTGTCCGTAGGCGTTATAGAACGGCCGCAACGACACGCCAGGCACCTCTGTGAAGCGGTACGCGTAGTCGTCGGACTTCACATGCAAATTCACATTGCCGCCGCTATCAGGAGCTAGCCCGGAGACAAGTGTGTTATTCGGTACTTAGCAAGTGATATCTTTATTGGGAGGATAAAACAAACGCCAGTATTCCGAGTTAGACGTTCGGCGAAGAGGTGGGTACCCCATATATTGTCATTGCATCGAAGTCCCCTCATCCTCATCCCCACATGGGGGCAGGGGATGAGGTGTTCCTGGATTCCGGCTCGCGCCCGCGATGCGGGCTTGGCCGGAATGACGGCGGAACAATTGGGTGCGGGTCCGATCGGCGTATCGGTTTTCACCAACCCCTCGTAGAGCGGCATGAGCGATGACATCTCTGGAGCGAAAAGTTCGTCGAGATTCTATGCCACGGCACGGTCAGTAACCGCTGGGGATCGCTTCTGACCGAGAAGCTTCAGACAGAGAGCGCGTATCGTCTCCAGTTCGTGATAGAACTCGCGTCGCGCCTCCTCTGCGGGCAAGCACTCAAACAGATCGGGTAACTGGGTCCCCCGACTCATCACGGCATCAGCCTCCTTCTTCCGAAGAGTTTTCCGGACGAAGAGGCAATTATCGGCGTGGTAAAAACATTCCACCGCTTCAGTGGGACTGAGCAACCCGCTGGCCAATGATTGGACAAGCCCAAGGTTCACAAGCGCAAACAGTTCTAGCCGTTGCCTCTGGCTCCCGGGCACCTCCGAGAGCAGCAGACGTGATGGATGGCGCTGCTTCATGGACTCACCATTGGAAAACAGCGTAGCCTCTTTGGGCTCCTTGCCCCCGAAGGACTGTAACCGCTTGGCCTCGCCTTGACCCAATGGTTAGACGTGTTAACCCCTAGTCAGCCGGTCTTGGCGCGACGAGCGGGTTTTTTCGCTGGTAGAGACACGACCTTACGACTACTTTTTTGCTCTTGTTCCTGCAGGTCGCGACAAATGGCATCCAGGTCGTAGTTAAACTTCGCCGCATGTCTCTGCCGGATCTTTCTCACTTCTTCAACAATTGGGTCTTTCCACATGCTACTTCCCCATCAATTCTTCAGGCGTGCAGATCACAGGCGGTTCGTAACCCCGCAAGTGGTACATGATCGCCACCGGCCGCCTGAGACTCGAATAGCTTCAGTCTTGAATGAAGGTTTGCGGTCTCACGATCCTGAGATCAAAGGATAAATCAGCAATATCGAGAAGGTCGTTATCCCCGGTAATTAATATCCCGGCCTTTGCGGCGTGGCAGCATTCGAGTACCACGTTATCTTTGGGGTCCCGGGAGAGCGAGAGGCCTTCCGCAGGATAGACAATCTTTGCGCGTGACACAACGGCAGCAATGCCCGCAATGAGCGCTTGCATCTGTTTGTGAGTAATCTTCTTTTGTGCTTCAAGCTTGATGGGCGTCTGCCGATATTCCTGAAGCAGTGCCGGTGAAACACAAATATCTGCTTCCCTGAACGCCTTCGTTATCGCTTTGGCAGGAGTACCCTTGAAGGCAAAGGCTGATACCAACACGCCGGTATCGATGACAACCCTATCTCTTTTTTTCGTATGCCTTTCTCCTTACCGATCGTACGGCATTCTCAATGTCCTTTATTGTCAGTTCAGTCTTCTTGAACGCCTCCCCGGCAATTTTGAAGGCTGCATCAAGTCGGTCCTCGGGAGAAAGGACAGATAGGATGTAGTCATCCGGAGTAATCTTTTTAGCTGCACCAACTGCCATAACAAGAACCTCCTTCCGCAAGATAGTCGCTTGCCCGTCGTTTGATCGAAAGCTTCACCCGTCTCAACGATTCTCTTTGAAAGAAACGAGCGGAAGAAGCCTGGCACCGCGACGAGTTTCCGGCCAGTGGTGAAATTATGCATGTGGTGCAGGTCCGTGTCAATCCCACTGACGTTGCAGGCAGCCGGCATAATCGTGTACAATATTCGATGGTCTGACGGGGTTCGGGCTGCCGAGCGGCAGCAGGCAGGCAACGGGAGAGACGATGATCGAAGCGGACAGGCTGACGAAATATTACGAGAAGCATACCGCCATTCGCGACGTCTCCTTTACGGTGGAGAAAGGCGAGGTCGTGGGGTTTCTCGGCCCGAACGGGGCCGGGAAGACCACCACGATGCGGATCCTGACGGGGTGTCTACCGCCCAGCAGCGGGACGGCCCGCGTCGCCGGCTACGATATCCTGACCGAGTCGCTCCAGGTCCGGCGACGTATCGGCTATCTGCCGGAGAACGTGCCGCTCTACACCGATATGAAGGTAGCCGACTATCTGGCATTCGTCGCCGAGGTCAAGGGTGTGGAACGCGGGAAGCGGCGCCAGCGGATCGGCGACATCATGGACAAGTGCGGCGTGGCGAAGGTCCGGCGGACCCTGATCGGGGCGCTGTCTCGCGGCTATCGCCAACGGGTCGGGATCGCCCAGGCGCTGCTCAACGCTCCCGAGGTCCTCATCCTGGACGAGCCGACCATCGGCCTCGACCCGAGGCAGATCATCGAAATCCGGCAGCTCATCAAGGAGCTGGCCGGTCAGAGTACGGTCATCCTGTCCACCCATATCCTGCCCGAGGTCAGTATGCTCTGCCATCGGGTGATCATCATCAACAACGGACAGATCGTGGCGGTCGATACGCCGGAGAACTTGACGGTCGGACTGCAGGGTTCCACCAAGCTGCGCATCAGGGTGGAAGGCCCGGTCGATCAGATCGGGATGGCCTTGACCCAGCTTCCGGGCGTCCTGCGGGTCATGGCCGATGACGAGGTCCATGAGACCGCCCATTGCTTCGTGGTCGAGTCGGAACGTAAGTGCGATCTCCGCCGCGAGGTATCGCGCCTGATCGTTGAGCGCGGCTGGGGGCTGCTGGAGCTCCGGCCCGCCGATATGAGCCTGGAGGAGATTTTTGTCCGCCTGGTGACCAAAGAGACGCAGGAGGCGCAGGGATGAACGTCCTGGCGATCTTCAAGCGGGAGTGGCGGGCCTACTTTGCCTCGCCGATCGCCTACGTGATCTTCACCATCTTTGCGCTGATCTCGGGCTACTTTTTCTACGGCCTCCTCACCTTCTTCTCGCTCAGCAGCCTGCAGGCCGCCATGAACCCGACCTTCGGTCGTAGCCTGAACGCCTCCGAGTGGATCGTTCGCCCGCTGTTTCGGGATATCGCCATTACGATGCTGCTGCTGATGCCGGCCGCCACCATGCGCCTGTTTTCGGAAGAGAAGAAGAGCGGGACCATCGAGCTGCTGTTCTCGTATCCGATCAGGGACTGGGAGCTCTTATTGGGGAAGTTCCTGGCGGCGTTGGCGCTCTACTCGGTCATGCTGGGAATCAGCCTCTTGGATATCGCGCTGCTCAGCTTTTTCGCCACGCTGGAATGGGGACTGATCTTCAGCGGCTATCTTGGTCTGCTGCTCCTCGGGATGGCCTTTCTGGGGCTCGGGCTCCTGGCCTCGTCCCTGACCGAAAACCAGGTCGTCGCCGCCGTCGGGGCGTTCGGCGTCCTGCTGTTGCTGTGGGTCATCGGGTGGACCACCGAGGCGGCCGGTCCGACGCTGGGCCCCATCCTCTCGCACTTATCGATCATCAACCATTACGACAGCTTTGCCAAGGGGACTATCGAAAGTCGGGATGTCATCTTCTACCTCAACTTTACCCTGCTCTGCCTCTTCCTGACACTCCGCTCGCTGGAATCGAAACGGTGGAGAGGCTGATCCATGGATAAGCTGACGCGCCTCGCCCTTCCGTCCGGCCTCATCCTCCTTGTTGCCGGCGGGATTGCCTACAATATCCGACCCGATCTGAAGGCATGGACGGGGGGCGTCCTCCTGCTCGGGGCGATCCTCATCCTGCTTAGCGTCTATCGTGCCTTTGGTACGATCACCCTTTGGCTGAATCGGCGTTCCACGAAGACCGGATTGAATGTCGGTCTGATGACGATACTGGTACTGGGGATTATCGGTCTGGTGGAGATCATCTCCGCCAGGCATAATACGCGGTTCGATCTGACCGCAGGCAGGCGATACACCCTCGCCGATCAGACCAGAAAGGTCGTCAAAGGCCTGACCAAGGATGTCCAGGTGACCGCCTTCTTCCGGGCCGACCAGGCAGAGCGCCGACCCGCCGAAGAACTCTTACGCCAATATGCCGATCTCTCGCCGCGGTTCCGCTTTGAGGTGGTCGATCCCGACAGGAATCCCGGCAAGGCCAAGCGGTACGGGATCGCCACCTACGGCACCACGATCCTGGAGATGCCGGAGAAGGAGGAGAAGATCCCGGAGGTCGACGAGGAGCGCCTGACGAACGGGCTGCTGAAGCTGCTGCGCGAAGGGCCACGGATCGTCTATTTCCTCAAGGGGCACGGCGAAAACGAATTGGAAGACGGATCGCGCAACGGTTACCGGCAGGCCAAAGAGGCCATCGAGAAGGCTAACTATCAGGTCAAAGAACTGCTGCTGCTTCGGGAACGGGAGGTCCCACAGGACGCCGCGATGCTCGTCATCAGCGGCCCGAAACGCGATCTGGCCGAATCGGAGCTACAGGCACTGGACCTGTTTGTCCAGCGGGGCGGCAAGCTCCTGATCCAACTCGATCCGTATGCGGCGCCCAACCTCAAGGCGTTTGTGGCCCGATACGGCATCACCGTCGGCGACGATGTGATTGTGGATCAGTACGCCCGCACCATGGGCGGCGACTACCTGATGCCGATCGTCTCAACCTATTATCCGCACGCAATCACCCATAACTTCACCCTCGCCTCCCTCTTCCCCTTCGCGCGCTCGGTTGATGTCGCCAGACCGTTGCCGGAGGGGGTGACGGTGCAGAAGCTCGGGGAGACCGGACCGGGGAGCTGGGCGGAGACCGACAAGGGCGAGTTGAATCGCGGCCAGCTCAGCTTCGAACAGGGTCAGGACCGGCCTGGACCGGTCCCGGTAGGAGTCATCGCCACGGTCCAGGGCGCGCAGACGGACGCCGCAGCCTCGGGTACCCATACGGCAGAAAAGGCCGGACAGGAACAGGGGGCACAGACGCAATCGAGGATCGCCCGGCTGGTGGTCTACGGTAACTCCGGGTTTGCCAGCAACAATTTCCTACACTTCTCAGGTAACCGGGATCTCTTCCTGAACAGCATCAGTTGGCTGGCCGAGGAGGAGGCGATGATCGCCATCCGACCGCAGGAGGCCGGGACCACCCCGATCATCCTGAGCGCGACGCAGGGGCGGATGGCCTTTTGGATGCTGGTCGTCGTGGTGCCGGGCCTGTTTCTGATCTCCGGCACATCGATCGTCATGGGGCGCAAGCGGTCGCGATGAGGTGGCGCTCGCTGGGCGTACTCGCGCTGCTGCTCGTGCTTGTCGGGGTTGTCTACTACGCCCTGGAGGGCAAGGGGACGCAATCCGGATCGGACGGCAGCCGATTATTTCAGGCCGACGAGAAGGAGATCGAGACCATCTCGATCAGGAAGGGCGATGCGCTGATTGTCCTTACACGCGAGGGCGAAGGCTGGCGGTTGACCGAACCGGTGCGCGCGACAGCCGACAGTACCGAGGTCGGCTCGCTGCTCCATGTGCTCCTCGACGCTCAAAAAGAGCGACAGATCGAGGAGACGCCACAAGACCTTGCCGACTACGGACTTGACCATCCCTCGCTCCACCTCAGCCTGACGCTCAAGGGCGGCCACATGCTCCCGACGCTGCTGCTGGGCGATCTGAACCCCAACGGCCGGTCGGTCTATGCAAAGCGCCCGGACCAGCCGGCGGTCTTCCTCGTCACCGTCATGGTGCGGCTCCGTACAGATAAGAAACCGGACGATTTTCGCGACAAGACCCTGCTCGTCCTGGAGCCGAATCAGGTGACCCGGATCGAGCTGATCGGTACAGGACAACCGATCAGCCTCAGCCGGACTCACGGCAAGGGATGGGAGATGGCCAGGCCGATTACGGGGAGGGCGGATGCCGCCGTCATCGGGCAGATGCTCTGGAAGATCAAGGATGCCCGCGTAGAGGCATTTGCCGACTCCGCCGGTCCCGACGCCAGGCGCCGGTATGGCCTGGAGCGCCCGGACCTGATCGTGGAGCTGAAGGAGGGGGACACCGCAAAGCGACTGTTGCTGAAGAAGGCCGCCGACCCCAAGGTCGGGCTCTATGCCATGACTGATTCCGGAAAGGATGTCATGACCCTTGACGCGCAACTCCTGACCGATCTCGCCAGGTCACCGTCCGATCTGCTGGACCGATCCACACCACAGAACCCACCCGTGTCGTCCTCACGCTGATCAGACTTGGGAAGAGGTACGCGCGTCCTCGACCAGCAGGCGCCAGTGCAGCGCAAATGAGAGGACGACATAGTAGATCGGGTACAGTAGAGACCAGGCCACCAGTGACGGGGACGGCTCGGGAAGCTGCCAGAGGAGAACCAGGAGCGCGATGCCCCACAGGATGCTCACTCCGACGGTCAACGGACGAAGGGTTCGGGTGCGGCCGGGATAGACATATTTGATCGGCACCAGCACCATCATCGCCGCAAAGAGGGTGAAGGCGGCGTTGAACCAGAGGGGGCTCCCCCCCACGTAATAGTAAAAGGCCAGGACATTCCAATACGAGGGGAATCCGGTAAAAAAGTGATCCGGCGTCTTGGCAGAGACATGACAGAATCGGTAGGCGCTGGCGAGCAGCGGGAAGGGCACAATCCAGATCGAGGCCGACGGCGGCAGCAGGTTGGCCTCATGGAGCAAGACGATCGGGACGACCACGTAATTCAGATAGTCGACGATATCGTCAAGCTTGGCTCCGTCAAACTCCGGCAGGACCTCTTTGACGCGGGCGATCCGCGCCAGCGGCCCATCCACCGAATCAAATATGACCGCCAGCACCATCCCGTAAAATGCCCCCCGGTAATCGCCCCGGTGGATGGCGACGAGGCACCAGACCCCGATGACCGCCCCCAAGGCGGTGAACAGATGCACCGCCCACGCCACTACCCGCCGCCCCGCATGCTCCTCTCGTACCATGCCGAACGCCCACTCCTCCCCGGTCATTCCACCGATAACCGTCGCACCATATGAGTGACTTCGCTCTTATCGAATTGTCGGTCGGATGAGCGATCTTCTCACTTGCTTGTTTCCGCGTTTTCCTGCGAAGGCTTATCAGGGCGTGCTATCTCGGCGATCCATCCCTTGACCCGCTTGGCATCGTCGGAATCCGGCGGGACGAGTGCCAGAAACCGTTTGAACGCCTCAGTGGCGCCCTTTGCGTCTCCCTTCTCCTTCAGGGCCTGCCCCTTGTCGAACAGGGCGTGAGCGTACTGGGGGTTCAGGCGCAGCGCCCGGTCATACAGCCTGATGGCCTCATCGGGACGGCCACTGCCCATCATGATGACCCCGAGATGGGTGAGCGCCTCAACCTGGTTGAGATCGCTGATCAGGACTTGATGATATTTGTCCCAGGCCGCTTTGAGATCGCCGGCTTCAAGTGAGGCGTGCGCCGCCTTCAGAGCCGCGTCAATCTCCGATGGCGAGAGTTTGGGACCGGGTGCGGCGGCCGTCGGCGTGGCCGGCGGTTGTGGTTGCGGGACGAGTGGAACGAAGGCCGAGGCCAGATACCCCAGGAGAAAGCCGACGGCCAATGTGCTGCTCAACATGATAACGAGACGCATCTTACCGGTGGATCGTGACTTCTCCGCAACCTTCTCTGTGTCTACTGTATATGCCATGGCTCGATCAGTCGTAACCTCCCTCATCAGTACCCCTCGCACCTCCCTCAGATGGGGAGGAGACAGGGAGACTTCGGTAATGACGGTTCCAACAATGAATGTCACAACGTGTGAGATACACGATTCTAGGAATCCGGTGACTTCGCCGTCTCCGCCGGCGGTAAGGCATGCAGCGCGGATTCCGCCGTCAGGATCTCGTCCAGTTCGGCGGGATGCTCCTGGGCCATCTGTGCCCCTGTCAGCCTTCCCGTCAGCCAGACCATATTCATCGGATAGATGTCAGGCCGGAAGATCACGCTGTAGAGGTGCCAGACCAGGATCGCCAGCGTAGCCAACCAGGCCTCGTAGTAATGGACGACTGTCGCCAAGTCGATCACCAACAGGGGCCAGCGCCTCAGCGCCGCCGTCTGGAACCACATGATGCACCCGGTCCCGGCCATGACAACGGTTCCCCACACGACCGCCCAATACTCCAGCTTTTCCACATAGGTAAAACGGGAGAAACGGGGCCGGTGTGACCGAAGCCCCAGATTGAAGGCGATCATGGCCCACGCCTCGCCGATATCCCGCCGACAGGGACGCATCACTCGAAACTGCGTCCGGCCGCGCCGGGTCTCAAAAAGATAGATCAGATGGTACACCGCAGCCAGCGTCATCAGCACACCGGCAATTCGATGGAGCCCGGCGCGTACGGCATATCCCTGTTCGATCCAGACCAGCGGACGCGCCCACCACGCGTCAGGAAACTTCAACGCAAAGCCGGTGACCGCCAGGATCGTAAAGGTGACGAGCAACGTCAGGTGCTGTATCCGCTCGTTCAGTGTCCAACGTTCAAAGAACCGGCCGGCCACCCGTGGCGGCACACTCAGTCCGTCTGTTCGCCGCCTCTCTGCCCGCCAACACTCTCGCAGATGCGCCAGGAAGTCAAGTCCGTTGTGCAGGCTCATTCCGCCGATGACGAGAGCGATCATTGCGAGGTAGATCCGCCGGACCAGGGTCACCCATGGGTGCTCGCCGAACCCTGGGGCGACGTGGATCCTGGTGCCGGCCAACTGCATACCGGCCCCTTGGTGGCACTGCCCGCAGGTACGCGCGAGGTTGCTCGGATTAACGGTGGAACGGGGATCGGCCGATGGCCGAATGTTGTGGACTCCGTGACAGCTTGCACAGTTGGCGACGACGGGCGATCCGCCTCTCACCGCCAGGCCGTGAAAGCTCTCAAAAAACGTTCCGGCGCGGCGCGGCGCGAGGCCGAACTCCTCGATCACCGGCGTCGCCTCGTGACAGGCCGCACAGGTCTTGGAGATCGCAAGCGGCGCCACCCGCGATCCCGGGGCGCGGGTGGCGGTGATCCCGTGCTCCCCATGACAATCAGTACAGGTCGGCGCCGCGAAAATCCCGCGTGAGACGGCCTCTCCATGGATGCTGTCTTGAAACTGCTCCGCCTCGTCGCTGTGACAACGGCGACAGGTATTCGCAACGTTTCTCGGAAAAATCGGCGACGCGGGATCGGCGCCTCGTCGAATCTCGTGGGCGCCATGGCAGTCGGTGCAGGTCGCGGCAGCAAGGTTGCCTTTCTGCAGAATAGCCTGGCCGTGAACACTCTGGGTAAAGAGCGCAACGACCCGCGGCCTCGAAATCCGTTCTTCGGCGATAACTCTCGGATCCCCATGGCACCGGGCACAGGTCTCGTGAATCCGTGAGCGATGGGCAGGCGATGCAGGATCACGACGAGACGCGACGGAGTGGGCGGTATGACAGGTCACGCAGGTCGGCAGGTTCCGGGTCCGTTCTCCGAGACGACCGGCATGAATCCCAGTCGCCATCTGTGCGGCCTGCACGGTGTGACACGACGTACAGATCGTGTCGGCATCGACCGAGATCTTTTGAATCTGATGACTGCCATGGCAGGCGATGCAACTGCCGCTTGGCTCGCCGCTTTTCAGCTTGGCATGAGCACTGTCCGGAACCCGCTCATGGGGCCGACGGTGGCACGTATGACAGCGGACCGGCGGCGGCGTGTCGGTGTGAGGTCCTTCCGAGATGTCACGATGGCACCCGATACAGGCGAGCGTGCGGTGTGCCGATTGAGCCAGATCGGCCGGCTCGACGAACAACGAACCGGGTTGTCCCCCTTCGTTCTCTTTTTTCAGATCGGGATCGTTGTGGCAGGTCAGACACACCTCGGACGAGGACGTAGGCCCCGGGACGGCTGCCACGGTGTTCGGGGCTGCGACGAAACACAGCCAGACAGCGAAAAGGGTCCTGACCACCTTTCCGCAGTCTACGCTCCTGGTGATTACGTACGATATGGCGCCGCTACCCACGTTCCCAACCAGGATGCACGACAGTCGCGATCGGGAAGCGGCAGCCCCTTTAATCGACTGCCGAACCCGACCCAGTTGCTATGTCTCGGTGCTTACCTGCACAGCACTATGACGCTGAGGAGGCGGCGGCGGGGGATGCCGGGACCTTATGACACTTCAGGCAGTTGCCCATCTCCTTCGTCGAGAATACAACCTTGCCGTTGTGACAGGTGCCACACGCTTTGCCTTCATCGTAGGCCTTCATCGTCAGGTCCGGAGAGGTTCCGATCTTGGTCTTGAACGGTTTACCCTTGCCATGACAGTTCAGGCACTTCTGCCCTTTTGCCATATGCAGGTTGTGATCGAATGTCACCTTCCCGGGGCTCGGATTACCCTGTTCATCCTTCGTCTTCTGCTCAAAGGTGAAGGGAGGGGGGATTTTCGGCTTGGGTTGGGCCATACTGCGAGCCGGCGTAACACTCACGATCAGGAGGCTCGCGAAAGCCAATATCGCGCTCCTTCCAATCACTGATGTCATTGTTTCTCCTTTCTGTGGGCGAGCTTCTTGACTCGTACGCATCTCACTGAGTTCTCCGACTGCATCCGCTCGAGGTCTTCGCACACATTACCGGAATGTGTCATCGATCCCCTGAACTATAGTCACTTCGCGCCATCGTGTCAATGCCGGTCGCCTGTCAGATCGCCTGATTCCGGCCCTCTCCGTCGGTCAACCTCTCTGATCTTCAGGAAAAGGCCGACCAGGACCGCAATAATGATCAGCATGGACGCGGCCAGCCCCTTTCGGCGGAATTGTACCTCGGCCAGAAGGTTGTGGCCACTCTCGAGACTCTTCTGGGCAACCTCCAGCCCCGAGTCGGTGGCGGTCTTGATCGCTTCCGCATCAAGCGAATGGACGGTCGCTCTCGCCTTAATCAAGGATTCGTTGGCGGTAATCAACTCAAACCGAGGAATACCGATCTCCATCCCTGCGTGCTCGGCCCGGGTGAGGATCGCCGAGGCCTGATCGATCCGACCCGCAAGGGCCTCGATCATCGATCGCAACTCCGCAGCCTTTTTGAGCGGCGCAGAGTCGGATTCATGGCAGGTCGCGCACGGGGTGCCCTCGCCTCCGCCCAGCATCGCCTCAGACGGGTACGTAATATCGTGATTGCTGTGGCATGTCACGCACGCCGGCATCCCCAGTTCGTCGAAGGCCGACCTGTGCGGACTCTTGGCGAAGAGATCGGCCGTGACAACGTGGCAGGAACTGCAAACATTCACCACCGAATCGACGCCGGGGGGCGCCGCACCGTGACTGCCATGGCAACTGCTGCATGTCGGAGAAGCGAGATCGGCTCGCTTCGTCAACATTTCGTAATGAACGCTTTGCTGGTATTTTTCAAGCTGATCGGTGGGGATTTGGTACGGCTTCATGTACTCGGGATTGCCGTGGCATCCGCCGCAGGTCTCGGCAACATTAGTCGGATAGGTCCAGGCCATCTGATCTTTGACGGAGCGGATGGCATGGACATCATGACAACTGATGCAGACGGCAACCTTCTGATCCCCTTCGCGAAGTCGCTTGCCGTGAACGCTGGTATAGTACTCCTTTACTTGGTCCGTCCGAATGGATGGATTAAACTGCCGCATATAGCGCGGATCGCTGTGGCATTTCCCGCAGGATTCAGGAATTCCCTGCCGCGTCGGCTTTCCCACAAATCCCTTTGCCGGGCTATGAGCCTGCCCCTTATTGTCAAGCGCGGTCTGATCGCCGCCGTGACAGCTATGGCATCCCAGTCCTCGCGCCAGGTGGTAATCGTTTTTTATCTTAAAGGCCGGACGGTTAAGACGCTCTTCCCGTAACGCCCTGTGACAATCGACACAGGCGTCCTCGGCGTCGGCGAACGGTGTGCGGATCAAGGCCGCCGCGATGAGAACAATGCCCAAGCAGACGGCGCGCAGTGCGATCCCCACCACCCTGTTATGGAACGGCGGGCGCGACATATCCAAGTACGGTAAATATGACAATGTACGCAATGATACCGATTCCGATCCGTCGGAAAAGCGGACTCGGCTCGCCCAGAGCCGACTTCTTGTCCAGAAATGGGACCAGCAAGAGAAACAGCCCGCCCAGACTGAAACCCAGTACCCCCAAGACCTCGCCGTCAAACGGGCCGATTTTGGCCGGGATATACTTCAGGCTCTGAAACATAAATACAAAGTACCATTCCGGCCTGATTCCTGCCGGCGCCGGCGCGAAGGGATCCGCCTTTTGTCCCAACTCCCATGGGAACAGCGCGGCCAAGGCGGCCAGGAGTCCGAGCGTCACGAACCAGCCGAACAGGTCGCGAAGCAGGAAATTCGGGACAAACGGCATGGCCCGGAGCGGTTGTCCTCGGTGTGCGCGTTCCACAGATGGGGGAACACTCATCCCCTGCTTCTGGACCAGAAACAGGTGGAGGGCGAGAATTGCAGTCGTCAAGGCCGGTAAGATGGCAATATGGATGCCGTAGAACCGGGAGACTGTCGCGCCGGTGACCTCGTCGCCACCGCGCAGGAGCCTCATCAGGAGATGACCCACAAGCGGAAACTGCCCGGCAATCTCGGTGCCGACCTTGGTGGCGAAATATGACAGCACATTCCACGGCAGCAGATAGCCACTGAAGCCGAAGAACAGCACAATGCCGAACAACAACATTCCGGTGACCCATGTCAGCTCGCGAGGCTTTCGATAGGCCTGCATAAGATAGACGCTGAACGCATGGATCATCATCATCAGCACCATCAGATTGGCCGACCAGCTATGGATCGAGCGCACAAGCCAACCGAACTGAACGTCGGTCATGATGAACTGTACGCTCTCATACGCCTCTTCGCCGCTGGGGCGGTAATAGAGGGTCAGCAGGATCCCGGTCGCCACCTGGATCGCAAAGAGAAAAAGGGTCATCCCGCCGAAATAATACCAGACTGAATGACGATGGACCGGGATGACCTTCTTCTGAATAAAATGTCTGATCGGCCAGAGATCGATTCGCTCTTCGAGCCAGGCCGTAATTCGAACGACCGCCACCCCACTTATCCTTTCATGACAATAATCTGATCTCCCCTGACATTCAGCTTCAGGGCCTCCAAGGGTCGTGGCGGGGGGCCGCTGATATTTTTCCCATTCAGATCGTATACGCCGTTGTGACAGGCGCACCAGATGTCCTGCCGATCTTCCCGGTATTGCACCGTACACTGCAGGTGCGTACAGACGGCCGAGAACGCGCGCAGATCGCCGCCGGAGGTCTTCACCAAAATACCCGGAAGACTTTTGAATCGAAATATCCGCCCAGAGTTCGCCTTCAGTTCCGCGAGCTTCCAGGGCAGGGTCACGCTGACGGTCGTCGGCTCGGCGAGCTTTGGAGGAATCAGGTATTTGACGATCGGATAAAAGATGGACACGAAGAGTACGCCGAGGGAACTCCCCAGCAACCAATTGACCATCCGCCGCCCATGATCAACCTGTTCGCCCTGCTCGTGCACGACCATTCCCTCCTTTACTCGTAAATATGAACAGCCAGTCCACCAGACAACACCCGGCAGGCTGGCTTGTCTGCTCCGTTCGCAGGCCACATACTAACACATGAGAGGCGCCTGGAATACGGGAACTCGCTCAGAACTGGTAGCGCAGCGTGAACGCCCCGATATGCGCGTCGTAGTTCTGGAGAAACCGGGCGCCTAAAAAGGTATCGGTTGTCGGCGGCAGATCCGCAAGCCCCGATTGCCTGATGGCATCGGTCGACCAATCCTTCTCGCGAAACTGCTCAAACCGATACTCGCCCTTGATGCTCCAATTGTTGGTCACATAGTAGCGTAGCGCAGCAATAAGGGTATGCAGATTGGTATTTGACAGCGGATAGCGAACAGCCCTCGCGCTCGCCTGCTGAGCCGTGGTACCGCTGGTCGGCGTCACCGGATTCAACGAATTAATGATCGTATCGGCATCCGAAAAGGTGTAGGTGAGCCGAAAATTGAGGCGCTTCGGGATCAGGCTGATATCGGCGCCGACCCCATAGGTATCCACCTTATCCCTGTTGATACTCCGCCAGTTGAAATCGGCAAAGTCACAGACCACGTTGCTGACGGCGGCGGTGGGATCCGTAAAACTGCATCCCGCTGCCGGGACGGTCGCCGTCGAGACGTTGCTGATAACCGGCCGGGACCGGGAGAGCTGATCGTATTTAAACTCCTCTCTCATGTAGTTCACGAAGAAGGACAGCCACCGAAACGGGCTGTAGGTCAGATCGGCGCCCAGACTCCATCCTTTGGAATCCTGTAACCCAAGCGGCGCCTTGTTAAAATCATCCCGGATAAGACTATAGGTTGTCGTAAAGTTCAGCGTCTCGACAGGGGTGATCGACGCCAGGATCTCGACCCTGTCCCTGGTTCGATCGGCCTCGTCGAATTTTCGAAGCAGAAGCGATTGACCCTGGAGGTTCAGGGCAAAGTCCTCTCCCTCGATATCCTGCACCACATGCGCCTCGTGAGCCTGGGTATTGTAATGACTGATATTACGCCAGCTCCTTCGGTAGGCACCGCGAAGCAAAAGCCAATCGAGGGGTGAGTAATCGATACTGCTCTTCAGGAAGTGCTCATTACTGGTCGGCACCTCACGCAGCTTCGGATCGCGGTCCCATCGCTCCCACTCGTAACCCAACTTTATATGAAGATCTTCCAGAAGGGCATAGCCCGCATCCAGGTGGGCATTGTGTTTAGTGTAGGAGAAGGGCGCGTTGGCGCGGGTGTCGACCGTCAGCGACGTATCCCGGACCGTATGCGCAGGAAATTCGATGATCGGCGACCGGTTGTCAAAGTCATAAAAGCGGTAGCCACCGTACAGCGTCAGCGGCACGGCAATGACCGGACGGCTCGTCGCATTAACGCTCACAAGGGCCGTTCTGACATCGCCGTTGAGGTCCTGACGGGGCAGGGCCAATTGAGGATCGCCGGCCAAGGCGGGGTTGATGGTATGTGGGACAAAGTTCTCATTCTGAAACCGCCAGCCGTACGAAAACCTCCCCGCGATCCGGGTACGCAGCGGGAGCGAGAGGCCGCCCGACAGAAACACGTTATGGGCATGGTTGCTCGGATCCATTGTGGTCCGACCGCGCGCCGACGTCGTCGGACTGTTGGTCGCGGAAAGCGGGTTGTCGAATACGATCGTCTCGATCCCCTGATCGAAGATCGAGGCCGCGTAGCCGAACCCCACATTCCAACCCGGCCTCGCATACTCGGTCTTGACCTCAACCTGATGGGTTCGATCAAAGCGGGGGGCTGGGAGTTCCACAATATTCCCGCCGGGGCTGCTGAATCCCGCGCCAAAGGGGATCGTTCCATCCTTTTCCGTATAGGTGTACCGGGCGCCGACATTGAGCGACTCGCTCAAGGCGTATTTGAATCGGAATCCCGCCTTGCTGGTCAGGAACGATAGATCGACGGGCGCCGCGTTGGCCAGAAATCCGCTCAATACAGCAGCACGGCCTGCTGGAGCGGCGGCCTCCACCGTCGATGCGACACCGGGCGGGAGCCTCAGCGTTACGGTGCTGTCTTCATGGGTCGTCGCAAACAGACTCCGCCCCGTCGTACTGAGCAGATGAGGGACCTGGTCCCAGAAGATCTCCAGCGAATAATCGCCGTACCGACCCGTTCGAAACAGATAGCTCTGATCCTGCTTGAAGCTGTCTATCGCGCTAAAGTCGATATAGTGCCTTTTGTCTTTGGTCTCCAATGAAAGCCGCAGATGGTCCAAAAATGGGCTCTCTTCGAGGACGCGGTACTCCTGGAACTTCGCTGAACTCCGACGGCCGTCGATGTCGCGATAACCGCCCTCAACATCCAATCCGGTCAGCTCAAAACCGAACGGCAGCCCGGCGTTCAGCCAGTTCACCCATGACGGGATCGCCTCCGGCGGCGGGGCCTCTTCGGCGAAACATACGGTCACGACGGCCGCGAAGAAGGCTGCCGCCGACAGCAACGCACGCCCGATCCGTCCTGTTCCACACGATACGCCCATGGCCCCCCTCCTCCGCTGTCAGATCGCTGCCTCAGTTCTCGAAGGCGAACCCTGAGGGATGGTTTGATCCATGGATCTTCTGGTGGCAGTTGAGACAGCCCCGGTTGATGACGAATCGTGACCCGGTCCTCGGATCGTACGGGTTCGTCGGGTGCCGGGTCTCGACATGACACTGCTGACAGAGGCGGGGGACCCTGACCTTCAGCAGTCTCGCATTGGTCGAGCCGTGCGGCTCGTGGCAGTTGGAACAGCTCTCTATGACGGGTGCGTGCTCCCACAGAAACGGCCCCCGTTTCTCGGCATGACAGCTATAACAGTTCTCGTTGACGGAATCCTCGCGGAGCATCGCCTGCGTCGCAGTCCCATGAGGATTGTGGCAGTCGGTACAACTGATCTTCCCCTCGCGCAGCGGCATGTGAGAGCTGCGCTGGAGTTGGGCGCGTCGGTTCTGGTGGCACTGCGAACAGACCTCGATCGCGGTCGGCTTTGCCAGATTGTACCGACTCGGCTCCATCACCTTGTGACAGGAGACGCACGCGACTCCCCGGACTTCGTGGGTGCTTCCTCTCCAGAAGGTGTGCTCACCCTTTTCGTGACAGCCGTTGATGCACGTGGCATTCTGGGCTTCGACCGGCTCTGCTCCCTTTTTGAAGGTCATCAACGTCTGTAATGCGCCCCCTTCCGTCTCCACGTGCGGGCCCGCAGGACCGTGACACGACTCGCAGCCGCGCTGCTCCTGGGGGGTCCGCGGGTTCACCGACATGACCCGCCCCATCATCGTCTTGTGGAAGCGCTGGGCCGGCTCCTCGTGACATACGAGGCAGGCGTCACTTCCCACGTACTTGGCGCTGGGCGGCGGACCGGTCCACGGAGGCCGGGGCGGATCGGTGCGTGTGGCGGATGGTGTGCGGGTTTGAAGGGTATCGGGACCGGGAGGTGGCGAGCCGAATCGACTACACGACCAGCCAAAGAGCAGGACAAGAGTGAAGAGAGCCGGAAGAACCAGCACAACGTCACGCTTCCTCATCTTCCACTCCTCAGATTGTTGAGCGGGAACCAGGAACGCGACTCTACCCGGAAATCAGGGCAGAACCTTACGATCTTCTGCACAAGATGTCAAGCACTTCCTGCTTATAAGAGGGGAAGGTGCGATAAGGCGGTCGGCCGCGCCGTCGGGAGGATGCGATCAGAACTGAACTCGGAGGAATCCCCCTAACACGTGTACGTCATAGTTGGAGTACCGAGAATCGAGGAGCAGGAACCGCGCGGCATTATCCAGCGTGTTGGGGAAGAGAACCGGCTGGAGGGTATCCCAGGCGAAATCGTTGAGACGATATCGCTCGAAGGCGTACCGGGCACCGATGGTCACGTATTGATTGAGCTTATAGGTCAACATGGCCATGATGTTATGAAGCTGACTCCTTGTGTCTGGGAAGGGAAACGCTTGAGCGCCTGAGCGGAAGTCGGCTTCAATGGGATTGGGATTAGTTGTCAGAATCTTCCCGATCGATCGAGTGAAGTGATACCCAAGGTTCAACGTCAGGCGATTCGGAATCAGCGCAGCATTCAAGCCTGCCCCCACCGATTGTGTGCGGTCATCGACACTGCTGTCCCAAGCGTTTGCCGGGTTAAAATCCAAGCTCCCGGTCCTGGAGATATTGCTCATCTTGAACTTCCCAAAGTCGTTGGCATAGAAGCCGTACAGGGTCATCCACTTGAGCGGCGTATAATTGGCATCAAACCCAAAGCCATATTCATGCTGCCGCTTCACGCCGAAATCGGAATCATTGAACTCGTCATTCAGATAGCGGAAGGTCCCAGAAAGGGAGAGTGGATCCAAAGGGGTGACCTGGACCATCACATCGGCCAGATCCCGTATCCGATTGGCCTGGTCGAACTTTCTGAGTCCTGCAAACTCCAGACCCGATACATACCTGCCCTTAAACTGCCGGTCGCCATGTCTATACGAGGCCCTCGCCGACAACCAGGAAAACGGCTTGAAATCCAGGGCTGCCTTGGCGATATGCTCGTCGGTCACGTCGGTCTCGCGGTTGTCGCGATTCCAGCGCTCGTATTCGTACCCGGTTTTCAGTGTCAGGGTCCGAAGCGCATGCCACGATATGTCCATCCCGGCGTTCTGCTTGGTGTAGGATTTGGGCACGTTCGCGATCGGCGATCCATCGTCAAATTCGGTTGTCCAAAACGAGTCGGGGTTGGCCGCGTAGCCGGGGAAGACGATTCTGGCGGTCTGGTTGTCATAGTCGTAATAACGGTAAAACAGATTCAGGGTGGTATCTTTGATGGCCCGGTTGGTTAGGGCATACGACTGGGTCAGGATCCGGATCTCCCCGTCGAGGGAACGCTCCGGCAGGGGCAGCGTCGCCGCCTGGGGGGAACCCGGAGCATTGGTGGCAAGAATGGCCGAATTGAGCGTAAACGGGAGGAACCGGTCGTCCTGAAAAAGCCAGGTGTGGGAGAGGCTCCCGGTGAACTGGGTCTTGAATGGCAGAAACACTGATCCGGATCCTGTAACAGCATGAGAGTGGTTATCCGGAAAGAGTTGGATCTGGGCTTCAGCAAATCGGCCCCGATTAAACGCTCCGGCGCCTGGCGCCAGCTCATCCGTATTATTGAACGGATTTTGCCAGTGGAGGCGCGTCGTATCGTTGCTGAAATTCATATAGTCATACCCCAGGTTGACGATCCATCCATCTCCGGAGAGGTCGGTGGCGAATCCGATCTGAGTGGTCTGGTGGTCGAGCGGCTCCGGCAGCTCAATCCCCAGAACCCGGAATGTGTCGCCCAGCCCCGGAACAAGCCGGCGTTCGTAGGTCCCCGTGCTCAACGCCCGGTTTCCCTCCTTGTCCTCATTGTCGATGCGGAAGCGGAAGTTCCACCTGAGGTCGCTGCCGGGATAGAGACTGTACAGGATGTCACCCTTGGCCCGACGCCTCTGGAGGCGAAGATTGAGATCGGGGGCGTCGTTGATGAGCGCGCGGGCCAGATTGGCGGTCGCGACGTCGCCCGTATCCGGCGCCGCTGGAGGGGAGTTCGGGTCGTTGTCGGTGAAGAACTGGCGGGCCGTCGTGTTGGCAAATACGAAGTTGCCGCCGCCGGTGTGGGTCAGAAGACTCTTGGAGCCTCGTGAGAAGAAATGGGGGATCTCGTCCCACGAGAAATTGACCATCAGCTCACCGTATTTCCCAAAGGTGAGATCAAATGACTGGTCATCCCTATCGATGTTTGTGCCGGAGCCTCTGAGATAATACGGGTTGTCCTTCCCCTCCAGGCCGAACTGGAAGAGGTCGAAGTTGAATCCACGGTGGACCTCCCGGTACTCCTCAAACTTCGAGGTCCGCGTACCGTGACTAAACTCCTTGAGCTGAACCCCGATCTGTCCCTCCCCAAAGAGGGTAAACTTCCTCCCGTCAAGCTCTATCTCCTGTTCGGCATAGAGGATACCCGGAAGTGCCAGAAGCAGGAAACCGAGCGAGAAGAACGCTGACCCAACCCACCGAACCAGCTTATTGGCGTTCATGGTTGGCCCTCTCACGATCGATGGGAGCGATGCACTTTCGGCCTAACGGAAGAACAGCGGCCCAGAGGGGTGATTGCTCCCATGGATCCGGTTGTGGCAGTTCGTGCAACCTCGGTTGATCATGAAAAACTGATCGGGACGCCCAGCGATCGTCTGGTGTCGTCCCTGCATATGACAGCTCTGGCACAACCTGAAGCTGTTGGTCTTGAGCAGTTTGTCATGGTTTGACCCGTGAGGCGTATGACAGTTGCCGCAATTCTCCTTGACGGGGGCATGTTCCCATAGGACGGGACTGCGAAACTCCGCATGGCACCCATAACAGGTATCGTTGACCGAATTCTTCACCAGCATGGAGGGGGCCTGGCTCCCATGAGGATCATGGCAGCTCGTGCATGACATCTTGCCCTCTTTAACCGGGTGGGTTGAGCGCTCGTAGAGGTGCCGCTTCATCTCCACGTGGCATGCATTGCACGTTTCGGCGACAGTGGGTCCCTTCAGGATCGCCTTCGCCATCTGAGGACGGTGGGCGGTATGACAATCGACGCAAGAGATGCCACGAGTTCCATGGACGCTGCTCGCCCAGAACATCTGCTTCACATCTTTCGTGTGGCACGCGCCCAGGCACTTGGCGTTTTGCACCTCGACCGGTTCGGCGCCCTTTCTGAACGTCACGATCGTCCCAAGCGCTTCCCCCTCGGTCTCGACGTGCGGGCCTCCCGGATCGTGGCACGTCTCGCAGTTCAGCTTCTGCCCCGCAGTCTGAGGGTTCTTTGTAAAGAGTTTCCCCATGTGCGTCGCGAAAAAGGGATCAGCCTTCTTGTGACATTCGAGACACGCCGGCACTCCCACGTATTTGGCGCCTGCGGGCGGACCTGTCCATCGAGGCTTGGACGCGTCGGTTGTTGTTGTAGAAGGGGCTTGCGCGGTGAGCTCTTTGGTCCCTGAGGAGGGTGAGTCGGGCGACCAGGGAAGACGACTGCAGGACGATCCAACGAGCAGGACAAGGGTCAACACGGCTGCAAGAGTCACAACGTCACGTTGGTTCATTTGTCACTCCTCACGTTGTCGAGCGGGGATCGGAGGCGCAACTTTGACTCTACATCCGCGCAACACCTTATGATCTTCGACATGAGATGTCAAGTGATTCTTGGTGATGCTTGGTGAGGCGGGAAGTCCGATGGTGTGAACAGGTGGGGAGTCGTACGGCTCCCCACCTGTTCGATCGGGACGTTCGCGATTGCGGAACGTTCCAGCACGGGCCTTCAGCGGTTACGTGGTCCTTAGTCGTTATCTTTCTTCTTTCCCTTCTTCACCTTCTTCACCTTCTTCATCTTCTTCTTCTCCTCCTTCTTCTCCTTCTTTTTGGTGCCCTTCACGTCAGTGGTCGCAGTTGCCTGATTGGTACGGGAGGAGTCGTCCATGATGGTCACGGTCCAGGCGATCTTCCCTGCCGCCGTCGGTGTGTACGGCGGGAACGACCAGGTCGTTTCTTCCTCCTCTGCCTCAACGACTACCATGATGGTCTGGTTGTACACCTCCACTCCGTTTTGCATTCCCACCAGGGTGGCAGGCGTCTCTCCACTCGACTCTTCCTCATTCTCGATTTCAAGCTTGAACGTGACCTGCTGACCGACCTTGACCTTTTTGGTTGCTTTGAAGTGCTCGAGCTCGATGTCTAGCCCTCCGGGCGGGGGCGGTTGGACCGCCTCCGCGGTCAGGGTCACCGGGACCGATGGTGTGGCCAGGTCGTTGCTTGCAACCAGACACTCCATGGCCATCGTCCCTGCCTGGGTCGGCGCGTAGCTGATCGTGACCGTTTGCTGGGCGCCTGGGGCCAGGGTAAATGGGGCCGGAGGAGCATACGTCAGCTCCGCACTGGCCGCGTTACACGAGCCGATGCTGGTCACATCCAGCGGGGCGGTGCCCAGGTTGGTGATGGTGACGGTCTTGGACACCGAGCCCCCCACCACAACCGTGCCGAAGTTGAGCGAGGTCGGCGTCAGGCCGATGGTCGGTTGTGGATCGGGTGGCGGCGGCGGGATATTCCCGATCCCGGTGACCGCCAGGTTCGCCGAGGGCGTGGCCGGATCGTTACTGGCGATCGCGAGACACCCGGCATCGGTCCCGGCATCCGCAGGGGTATAGTGGACGGTCAGCGTCGTGCCGGCGCCTGGCGCGACGGTCAGCGGGCTACCCGGCGACCAGGTGAACTCTCCGCTGGTTCCTGGACACAGGGCGATGCCGGTGATTTCAAGCGAGGCTCCTCCTGTGTTCTGGATCGTTGTCGTCAAATCTCCTGACGGACCGCCGACGTTGACCGTGCCGAAATCGAGCGAGGGCGGCGTCAGGCCGATTGCCGGTTGTGAAGGGGGTGGCGGGACACTGCCCGTCCCTGTCAGCGACAGGCTGGTGGGCGAGGTCGAGGCGTTGCTGGTGATCGTCAGCGAGCCGGTGTCCGTGCCTACGTCCACCGGCGTGTAGGTGACGGTGAGGGTCGTGTTGGCGCCGGCCGCAACGGTAAAGGGTGGCGTCGGGGTAAAAATATACTCGGCGCTCGTCCCTGCCGCCGGTGCGATGCCGGTGACGTCCAGGGCAGCATTCCCGGTATTCTGGATCTGTGTCGTCCGCACCGCCGGCACGCCGCCTACCGCGACCGTGCCGAAGTCCAGCGCGGCGAGGCTCAGACTAATGGCCGGTTGTGAAGGGGGTGACGGCACACTGCCCGTCCCTGTCAGCGACAGGCTGGTGGGCGAGGTCGAAGCGTTGCTCGTGATCGTCAGCGAGCCGGTGTCGGTGCTGGCATCGGTCGGCGTGTAGGTGACGGAGAGGGTGTTGCTGCCCCCGACGGGAATCGTGAGGGGAGCGGCCGGCCCGAAGGTGTACTCGGTGCTCGTCCCCGCCGCCCGCGCAATGCCGGTGACGTTGAGCGTGGCCGTGCCGGTATTCCGGATCTGGGCGGTCAGGGTGACCGTGCTGCCGGTGTTGACCGTCCCAAAGGTGAGCGACGCCGGGTTCAGTGAAATGGCGGGCGCCGCCGGGGCAGCCACCGTGAAGCTGTTGGTCGCGACGATCTCTTGGCCGTGGTTTGGATTGGTGGAATCGGGCGTCCAGCGGGGACCGAACACTGTCGTGCCGCCCACGTTGCCCTTATCAAATTGGTTCCCGTACCAGGCGACGTTCCAGGTGTAGGTCCCCGGCGTGGTCGGCGCAGTCGCGGTGAGCGTGATCGGATAGCCTGTGTTGCCGCAGCACTTGCCGATTCCCTGGGTCGGCCCGCTACTGCGCACCAGCTCTTTCATTGTTTGATCGTACAGAATGGCGCGAATCCATCCGGATTGTCCGTCTGGTCGGTGGCCGCCCGTAATCGTGACACTCACCTGTTCGCCGGGCGCGTACGAGGTTTTATTGGTGGCGCCCGCCACGTTCATGCCGGTCATGCCGGTACTCGAATGCGTCCCATGCGAGTGGCACCCCTGACAGGTGGCGGGCGTGGGTGCTGAGTGGCAGGCAAAGCACGCGCCAATGCCGCTGAAATACTCTGGCTTCGCCTCGGCGGTGCGCGGCGCCAGACCCACGGAAAGCAGGGCCGCCAGCCAAAGGACACCAAGCAGACACGCCATTACACCGGGAAACCTTCTGAACCGCACACGCATTTTTGTTTCCTCCTCCACTGCATCCCACATGTTGCGGTTGACCTCAGACATTGACGTTCATCGTTACTGCACTGCAGACAGAGCGAATCGGGAACAGGCGCTGAAGATGCGCGTAAACAGGTGGGGAGCCGGACGGCTCCCCACCTGTTCGATCGGGACGTTCGCGATGCGGAACGTTCTCGCATAACGGGCCTTCGGCAATTTAGTGGCCGTTACCCTTCTTACCCTTAACCTTCGTGATGGCTGTTGCCTGATTGGTACGGGAGGAGTCGTCCACGATGGTCACGATCCACGTGATCTTCCCCTTTGCCGTCGGCGTATAGGACGGGAACGACCATCTCGCTTCTTCCATCGCCGGCTCGGCGAATATGGTGATGGTTTCGTTGTACACCTCCACGCCGTTCTGGATCCCTACCAGGCTGGCAGGCAGCTCTCCGCTCGAGTCTTCTTCATTCTCGATGTCAAGCCTGAATGTGACCTGCCGGCCGATCTTGACTTTTTTGGTCGCGCGGAAGTGCTTGAGCTCGATGTTCAGCCCTCCGGCCGGCGACGGCGAGACCCCTTCCGCGGTCAGGTTCACCGAGACCGATGGTGTGGCCGGGTCGTTGCTTGCAACCAGGCACTCCATGGCCATCGTCCCGGCTTGGGTCGGCGCGTAGCTGATCGTGACCGTTTGCTGGGCGCCCGGGGCCAGGGTAAATGGCGCCAGAGGAGAATACGCGAACTCCGCGCTGCTTGCGTTACACGAGCCGATGCTGGTCACATCCAGCGAAGCGGTCCCCAGGTTGGTGATGGTCGCAGTCTTCGAGACCGAGCCCCCCACCACGACTGTGCCGAAGTCCAAAGCGGTCGGCGTCAGGCCGATGGTCGGTTGTGGATTGGGTGGCGGCGACGACGAGATACCCCCGGTCCCAGCGACTGCCAACTGCGCCGACGGCGCGGCCGGATCGTTACTGGCGATCGCGAGACACCCAGCGTCGGCCCCCGCATCCGCCGGGGTATAGTGCACGCTCAGCGGCGCGCTCGCTCCGGACGCGACGGTCAGCGGCGTGCCCGGCGACCAGGTGAACTCTGCGCTCGTCCCGGCGCACAGGGCAATCCCGGTGATTTCAAGCGAGGCTCCTCCTGTGTTCTGGATCGTCGTTACCAGTTCACCGGCTGGCTCGCCCACCGCGACCGTACCGAAGTCCAGCGAGGTCGGCGTCAGGCCGATGGTCGGTTGTTGACCGGGTGGCGGCGGGGCGACACTGCCCGTCCCTGTGAGCGACAGGCTGGTCGGCGAGGTCGAGGCGTTGCTCGTGATCGCCAGCGAGCCGGCGTCGGTGCCCGCGTCCACCGGCGTGTAGGTGACGGTGAGGGTCGTGTTGGCGCCGGCCGCAACGGTGAACGGCGCCGCCGGTGTGGAGGTGTACTCGGTGCTGGTCCCGGCAGCCGGTGCGATGCCGGTCACCTCAAGCGGGGCTGTTCCGGTATTCTGGATCTGTGTCGTCTTCACAGCCGGAGGGCTACCCACCGCGACCGTGCCGAAGTCCAGCGCGGCGAGGCTCAGGCTGATGGCCGGTTGTTGACCGGGTGGCGGCGGGGCGACACTGCCCGTCCCTGTAAGCGACAGGCTGGTCGGCGAGGTTGAGGCGTTGCTCGTGATCGCCAGCGAGCCGGTGTCGGTGCCGGCATCGGTCGGCGTGTAGGTGACGGAGAGGGTGTTGCTGCCCCCGGCGGGAATCGTGAGGGGAGCGGCCGGCCCGAAGGTGTACTCGGTGCTCGTTCCAGCCGCCCGCGCGATGCCGGTGACGTTGAGCGTGGCCGTCCCGGTGTTCTGAATCTGGGCGGTCAGTGTGGCTGTGCTGCCGGTGTTGACCGTACCGAAGGTCAGCGACGCCGGGTTCAGCGAAATGGCGGCCGCCGTCGGGGCGGAAACCGTGAAGCTGTTGGTCGCGACGATCTCTTGGCCGTGGTTCGGATTGGTGGAATCGGGCGTCCAGCGGGGACCGAACACGGTGGTACCGCTCTGCGCGTCGGTCTTATCAAATTTGTTCCCGTACCACGCGACGTTCCAGGTGTAGGTCCCCGGCGTGGTCGGCGCAGGCGCGGTGAGCGTGATCGGATAGCCTGTGTTGCCGCAGCACTTGCCGATTCCCTGGGTCGGCCCGCTACTGCGCACCAGCTCTTTCATCGTTTGATCGTACAGAATGGCGCGAATCCACCCGCCGGTCGCGGTGCCGGACGGTATATGGCCGCCCGTAATGGTGACACTCACCTGTTCGCCGGGCGCGTACGAGGTCTTATTGGTGGCGCCCGCCACGTTCATGCCGGTCATGGCGGTGCTCGAATGCGTGCCATGCGAGTGGCACCCCTGACAGGTGGCCGGCGTGGGTGCTGAGTGGCAGGCAAAGCACGCGCCAATGCCGCTGAAATACTCTGGCTTCGCCTCGGCGGTGCGCGGCGCCAGACCCACAGACAGCAGGGCGGTCAACCCGACGACAACAAGCAGCCACGCCCCTAGGCCGAGAAACCTTCTGAACCTCACGCTCATCTTTATTTCCTCCTCCACTTCATCGTGTGTTTTTCTTTTCGCTGACCCGCTAGGATCCTGCACTCGGACCAGCGTTCTGTGCCTCAGGTCTTTGCCTTAGCGTTCAAGACCTATGCCAGAACGGGAGACTTGAATCTCATCCTCGAGTAACCCCTGATAAACTGGGAAGATTGGTAACATGCGCATCTCCCCTCAGCACCAGATGCACCTCGTTCGCAGGCCGGAACGTAAAATAGTTACACCGACAACCATAAGATCTACTCATCTCCGTTCCAGTCAGTTAAAGGAAGCACGCACAACACCTATGGCTTGGCAAAGGTCCGGATGTAGGCGATCACGTCGGCGATCTCCTGGTCGCTCAGCTTCGTCGCGTATCCCGGCATCGGCTTCTTGCCGTCCTTCGTGACCTTTATCAGGTCTGCATCGGTGAACTTGGCCATCTCCTTCTTGTTGGTGTAGTCCCTGGCTTTTGTCTCCAGCGTATCGGCCTTGGGCCCATCCCCTTTTCCTGTCTCCCCGTGGCACTTCAGGCACTTGTCCGCGTAAATCTTCTTCGCGTTCGCCATATCGGCTCCAAAGGCCGATCCGCCTGACATCGCACTTATCACCACGAACAACGTCGTAGCGCCTACGACCGAACAGAACCGCTTCAGTGGCATCCTCATTCTCTACGCCTCCCTCCCAAGGATATGTGTAGCCGAACCTCCTCGGTTCCCGACAGTCCGGCTTCTAATTTTGAAGTACCCTATCATCATCATTTCGGATTCGGACCGGCCTCGCCCCGAGGACCGCCCAACCCGGGAGGTAGCTCTCGATCCTTTCGCGAGCCTCCGCGAACCCTTTCTCCCTGCCCTCACGGATCTCCCAGATCGATACGATGGGAAACAGCTTACTGCAGAGCATGTACACCAGGATGAACATCGCAAGAAAACCGGCCGTCACCGACCATTCCACCCATGAAGGGTGATACACGCCTGTGGCGTACGGCAGACGTGGGTTGGCCAATGAGGGGACCACGATGGTCAAGCGCTCGAGCCACATTCCGACGGTCACGGCAACCGACGCCACAATGGTCCCCGTCACCGTCCGGGTCCGCCTGTTGCTGAGGATCAGCAGCGGGATCACGACGTTGGTCGCCATCATGGCCCAGAACAGCGGGGCATATGGACCAAAGAGCTTACTGAAGAAAACCGTCTGCTCTTTCGTTGCGCCGCCGTAATAGACGGTCAAATGGGCCGCAAAGGTGAAATAGAACCAGATCAGCGACATCGCCACGAGCAGCAGGCCGAGATTGGTGAAATGGGCCGGCTTGAGGTAGTTCTCAAGATGGTAGGCTCGCCTGATGACCCCCATGACGATGAGCAGCGCGGCGATGGCGGAGAAGATCGCCCCCGCAAAGTAGGGCCCCAGGATGATGCTGTGCCACATCGGCTGAATGATCATGGCAAATACCCAGGAATCGATCGGCAGCGCCGCCGGGATCACGAGGACGGACATCACCCCAATGGCGACCTTTAAGTACCGCTGCTGTTGCTCGCTTCCCGTCCACCCCAGGGCAAGCGGACGGTAGAGCCAACGGCGCCCCGGTACGCGATCCCGCAGGATCGCGATGTCGGGGATCAGCGCGAGGTAGAGGTAGATGCTGCTGATCGTCAGATACGCGGTGATGCTGATCATGTCCCAGAGCAATGGGGATTGAATGTTGCCGTCCCGAAAGAGTAAGAAGACGCGGTCCGGTCTGCCGAGATCGAGAACCACGCTTCCCACCCCGAAAAAGAGCGCAATGACCGTCATCATCTCGGCCGACCGGGTAATCGCCCGTCGCCATTCTGCCTGGCACAACCGAAGGATGGCAGAGATCAGGGTCCCGGCGTGGCTGATGCCGATGAAGAAGACGAAGTTCACCACATAGAGACCCCAGTAGACCGGTCGGTTCAGCCCCGTGGTGCCGAGGCCATTCCAGAGTTGATACAGCCAGGCGAAGAGCCCCCACGCAGCCACCGCGCCCAATGCGGCAGCAGTCCGGTAGAACCCGTTCCCGGTTGTGAGCATCGGCCGAATCAGGTCAGATTCCGGATCCTCGAACCGCGCCGCGTGGCTGCTGTAGTCATGCTCGGCTTGGACGCTCGGCCCTGAAAGGACCATACCTTGTTGGTGGCTACTCCTTTTTTCCGTCATAACGCTCTCCTTCCGTAAGGTAGTAAACCTTGGGCTTCGTACCCAGTTCCTCAAGCAGCCGGAAGCTTCGAGTGCTCTTCGCTAACCGCGAGACGGTGCTCTCCGGATCGTCCAGATCACCGAAGTACATCGCCTTGGTCGGGCAGGCCTGGACACAGGCCGGCACATAATCTCCTTCTCGAAGCTCCCTCCCCTCGATCTTCGCCTGCTCTTTGCCCTTTTGCAGACGATGGTGGCAAAACGTACATTTCTCGACGACCCCTACCGGTCTGACGGCCACGTCCGGATTAAAATGATCCGTCTGATCCGGCCACTCGGGTGTCGTCCAGTTAAAGTACTTCACCGTATACGGGCAGGCGCTGGTGCAGTAGCGACAACCGATGCAACTCGGATAGATTTGCGCGACCAGACCCTCCTCATCCTTGTAGGTCGCGCCCGTGGGGCACACCGCCGTGCAAGGCGGGTTATCACAGTGCATGCAGAGCCGCGGGATGAAGCGGGTTCTCACGTTCGGATAGTCCCCTTCGATGGTCGTGGGCACCTCGATCCAAGAGATCGCTCGACCTTTTTCGGCTTCCTCCGGCCCGGCGACCGGGACATTGTTCTCCGTCCGACAGGCCACCACGCAGGCCTGGCAGCCGTCACACTTATCCAGATCGATCACCATCCCCCATCGTGGCATTGACCCCTCCCTTACGCTTTCGACAGCCTGACCCGCGTCGCATACCAGGCGACGAATCCGGCCAACCGATCCCACTCCGCGCCGAGAATCCGGTTGGGATTCTCCCCTCTTCCGCGCGCCCATCGGCCATTCGCCGTATGCCCGTGACCAAGCGGCATGTTGACCACATCAGGCATCGCTCCCGGATAAAGGCGCACCCGCGTCTTGAACCTGCCGTGGGGTGACTCCACCCAGACCCAGTCCTTATCGGCAATCCCGAGCTGCCTGGCTGCCTTCGGATTGACCTCGATCCAAGAATCCCATGGCAGGCCTACCGGGTTTTTTGCAATCTCCTGGAGATGCGGCTGGCGCGCGCCACGGCTTCCGGCGTAGGTCGCGCCCTTGTAGGTATTGAGATGGAACGGATAGTCCTGGGCTGATCCCACAAACCGGGGGGGCTCGTAGTGTGGCAGATACGCCAGGTCTCCCCGGGCAGCGATGCCCAGCTCCTGGAGCAGATCGTCCACCGACTTCCCTGCCGCGGCGCGCTCCAAGACTCGCCGTAAGTGCTGCGAGTAGAACTCAAACTTTCCGGAGGCGGTCTTCAAGGAACTGCGGCGACCGTCGAACGGATAGACCGGATCCCACCATCCGCCGCACTCGACCAGTGCCTTCCAGAACTCCTCAAACGATCCGAAGCGGGTCGGCCGCGTCTTCGGTGCCGGCGACGCCGCGGGCTGACCGTCGGCGGGTGAGCCAAGAAACAGCGTGCCTCTCGCGCTTTGGAAGATCGCTTTCGCAGCCCCCTTCATGATCCCCTCGAAGTCGTCCCACGGCAGCGCCGCGGCAGTTGTGCCGCCCATCGCCTTGGCGATTCCGATGAGCACATCACCGGTGTGTCGCGTCTCATAGAGCGGTTTGCTGACCGGCCGCCTGATCCCAAAGACAGGGTTCTTCATCACAGGGAGCATCGGGTCATCCTGCCATCGCTCCAGATAGGTGTGATCGGGAAGGATCAGATCGGCCATCGCCGTGCTTTCATCCATGTACGGCGAGAAGCTCACAATGAACGGGATCTTGTCAAAGGCTTGTGCGAACCCCACGGCATCAGGATAGGCATGGATCGGGTTCGTGTTGTACAAGAAGAGGGCGTTGATCGAGTAGGGCTCACCTCGACGGATGCTGTGGGGAAGCTGCGAGGCAACGTGAGATGCGAGAGGAAAACGACGACTGCCGGCCTGATCGATTCGGGACATCGATCGTCCCCTTTTCGCAACGGCATCGCCCAGCACCGGAGGCCATGGCGCCGATGGGACCTCGGCCGGCAGCACGACTCCGCCGAGGACCTGAAGGTTTCCCACCAGTGCATTCAAGCAATGGATGGCCATCCGGGTATACAGGCCGTTGGTGTGCATGCTGGCCCCACGCTCGGCCAGCGCCACCGCCGGCTTCTCCCGAGCGAACCGTCTGGCCAGCTCGACGATGGTCTCGACCGGCACACCGGTAATCGCCGACACCGCATCCGGTCGGTAGTCTTTCAAGACGACCGACTTGAAGCCCAGATGAGAGACGCCCTGACCGTCGCGCCAGTCCTCAAACCCGAACGTCTGCCCCCGAACAAACACCTCATCGTGCAGGCCCTCTCGAACCATGACGTGCGCAAGACCAAGCGCGAGCGCCCCATCGGTACCCGGATTGATAGGGATCCACTTGTCGGCCTTCGCCGCGGTGAGCGACAGGCGCGGCTCCACGACAACAATGCTCGCCTTGGTCCCCGGCCGCTCCTGCCTCAGATACCCGTACGTCCGGTGGGCCAGGACGGGCGACCAGCCGGTCTCGAGCAGACTGTGGCCGAACGAGAGAATGAAGTTCGAATTTTCAAGATCGTACCCCACCAGCGTCTCGATCCCCTGAGTAAGCAGGACGGCCTTGGCCGTCCCGTCGGCGACGGTGCGGATGTAATTCGGAGACCCGTACACCTCCAGGAATCTGGCCAGTAGTCGGTCCATAAGGCCGCGCACCTGCCCGGCGAGGATGGCCACCGTATGAGGTTCGCCGCGCTCCCTGATCTCGGTGAGCTTCTCCGCCACCATCCGGATTGCGTCGTCCCAGCTCAGGCTCTGCCATTGCGACGAGCCCCTCCCGCCCAGCCGCCTCATCGGCCCTTTGATGCGATCGGGATCGTAGAGCGCCTGGAGACCCGACTGCCCCACGGCGCACAAGCGGCCCTGATTAATCGGATGAGCCGTAAGGCCGTCGATCTTGATCGGCTTGCCGTCGATAACCCTGACGCTGATGCCGCAGCCACCAGGACACTGCTGGCAGACAGAGGCGATCCATTGCTCAGGACCGGGCGGCCACGGCGATTGAGCCTTCTTGCTCTCGATCAGCCCTTCAAGGCCGCATCCCGGCAGCGCCAGCGTGCCGACGGCCGCGGTCGAGAGCTTCAGAAAATCGCGACGATTTAATTTCATCTCAGTCGTCCATGGCAGTCATGATTCACCTAATGTAGTGAGTCCAACGTTTCTTTGCTTATTCCGTTCGCCCTGAGCTTGTCGAAGGGCGATCGACCGTGGTCCCCGGAATCACCGATGACAGGTATTACAGTCATTGGTGACATGCCGCTCCTTGTGGCATGACATACACCAGTCCATGCTGATCGCTTGCGCAGGTCTGCGCGGAGCCGTCTCGCTCGCCTCTATCGGGCCATGGCATGTCTTGCACTCGAGTCTTCCCTTGACGACGTGCAGTCTGTGAGAGAATAAGGAGTGGTCGGGAATCCGGTATAGTCTGACCCAGTGGATCTCCTCCTGCTTTTCCGCGTAGCCGGCCAGCCTCTCTTCTTCCTTCACGTCTTCAGCCTGCTTCGATTGGGTTCCCTCGTGACAGTCCATGCAGTGCTCCAGCCGCGGCATCCCGGCCGCCGCCTGTTTCTCGTAATGGGTATGACAGGCCTTGCACTTCGCATCCTTCAGATGGGCCTTGTGACTGAAGCGCATAGGCTGTTCCGCATCGCCCGATCGTGAGGCGTAGAGGGCGATACCGGCCACCAGAAAAATGGCAGCCACGACGCCCAGCCCAACTCGTTTACTGAAAAAATTCCTCACTCCCGCAACCGTGACTCAGTCCGATGCTGCAGGGAGCGCAGCAAAGCGTCCCTGGACATCAACGCGTGCGCGGCATAGGGGGCAGACTGCCGGAACTGAAGCGGTGGACACACGGTGACCGGCGCGTCCAAATCCCGGAGCGCCGGCGGATACCCTGCCGCTCAGCGCGCGCTGGTCGGCCTCGGGCCAGGTTTCGCAGGAGATATCACGACCAAAGATTGCATTCAGCGCTAGGGTGAGCGTGAGGGACGCCTTATTTCGGAAGCTGACCAATCGCTGCAAGTAAGCCATCCGGTAGAACCACCACCCCAACCGACCATGGAACTTGAGGCCCAGCAGATTGACCAGGGCCATCCCGCACCCGAGCCCCACGATGTTGCCGGTAAAGTCAAACCGAAAGGGCTCTCGGATCCGCCCCTGCAGCATATTCAGGATATTGCCCGCGGCCCGGATCCCTTGGCGAATCGCGACCGGCGCCAAGGCCGGATACGGGCGCCCCTGGCGTCGGTCCACGACCGAGGCACCATCCCCGATGACGTACACCTCCGGGCACGCCGGGATCGTGAGGAACTCATCGACCACAATGCCTCCCTGTGGGCTCCTCGGTACGGGCAGCTTGGCCAAGACGGGATTGGCCGTGACGCCGGCCGCCCAGATGAGGGTCCGCGTGGGGATGAGCTCGTGATCATTCAGCTCTACATGTTCCATGCTCGCGCCGGTCACCCGTGTGTGCAGCCGGACCTCAATCCCCCGCTTCATCAGCGTCTTCTGACCGGTCTCGGCCAGCTCGCCGGCGAAATCAGGAAGGATCCGATCGCCCTTGGAAACCAACAGGATCCTGATCTCCGACGGGTCCACGGGATAGTACTTGAGCAGGACCGTCCGGATCAGGTGGCGCAGTTCAGCGGCCACCTCAACCCCGCAGGGGCCGGCTCCGGCGACCACGAAGGTGAGAAGCTGACGCCGGCGGATCGGATCAGACTCGACGACAGCGTGTTCAAAACACCGGATGGCATGGTTCCGGATGGCTAGGGCATCGTCGATCGAGTTCAACGTCAGCGCGTGCGCGGCAATGTGCGAGTTGCCGAAGAAAGAGGGTACGCCCCCGAGGGATACAATCAGATAATCGTAAGTAAGGGTGGTGGTCTCCGTTCGGATCGTCTGCTCGGCCAGGTTAAAATCCTGCACCGTCCCTTGAACGAAACAAAACCGGCCTTTCTGGGCCAGGAATCGCAAGGGATACGTCACATGCACCCGACCGAGGGTGCCGGCCGCCACCTCCGGCAGGAACGGGGTGAAGGTGAAATAGTTGCGCCGGTCCACCAGCGTGACCTGGGCCACGTCGGAGCCGGCCAGCTCTCGCTGCAGCGTCATGGCCGCATACAGACCACCGAACCCTCCTCCGAGCACCACGATCTGCGCAGGTATTCGTGTCATGCGAGCTCTCCTTTCATCCGTCGATGCGTCATGCGCGACATGTCGTTGCCTCATCCGAGTTGCGCGAGGATGTGGGGATAGAACACCAGCATCGTCCCCAGCGCCGTGGCGATGACCAGCAGGAGGAAGCCCACCAACTGCGTGGTAAGGCACCACGTCAAAATCTTTGGGTCCTCTTGCAGATACTGAGGCTTCTTCCGGCTTTGCCAAAGGAAGGCGCTATAGGTGATCACAATGAGCAGAGCCAAGACAACCTTGACGTACAGCCACTTCCCCAGAGGGGAGTGGAACGCGATCCAATACCCCGCCAGCACATCCCGAAATCCCGTTGCTATGGACAAGAGGACGAACACCACTCCGGCGGCGGTATTGAAGCGCGTGAGGCTGTAGATCCGGTTCTCGAAAACCGACGTGGCCAGCCCTCTCAGCAGCCAATACCCCATCGTCATAAAAGCCATAAACAGCAGGGCGATGGGCAGGTGTACGGATAGAGGGTGCAGGACTCCGTTCATCGCGCGTGTCCTTTCATGCTGCTTCGTGCACACGTTGCGAGGGACATTGGTCGTATACGATCGCGTGTCTTGCCTCGCTTTGACCGTGTCCGTGTAGGACTATCACCGACACCGTTGTCGGTCGTGGTCTTACAGTGCAAACGCCAGGCCAAACGATCTTGTGCCTTTGTGATGGCCTGCCCTGCTCTCGACAACGCGCGAATTGTAAAGCAGAACCGGCTTGCGAAGCCGTCAACAGCAACAACACCCTCACGCCGTCACACTCGGTTGTTGTCGTATGGCAATTTTTCACAGTCAGGCCCCTTTATGTGAAAATATGTTCACACAACGACGCCGCGCACAACCATCACAGATCGTTTCATGCCCAGAGTATGTGAGGGAAGACGAAGGGGAACAAGTGCGGGATGGGGAACAGCAATAAGATTAGCGACCCTAGTACGACTAGGGCCAAATGGCCCTAGAGGGGAAATCAGGGCAACTTCATATGGTGGCGGGCGAAGAACGCCGCCGCCTCCGCGCGGCGGGAGAGGTTGAGTTTCTCGAAGACGTGGGAGAGATAGTTCTTGACCGTCTTGTCGCTCAGTCCGAGTGCGCGTGCGACCTCCCGATTGGTCATGCCTTCAGAGACGAGGGCCAGCACCTTTTGCTCCTGGGCCGAAAGCTGAGAGATCTCACTGATACCTCGACCGGTCGCGAGCCTTTTGATCTTCTCCAGAACCTTGTGCGTCACCGCCGGATCAAGCAGCGATTGTCCGGTTGCGACGGTCTCGATGGCCTGCACGAGTTCCGGTTCCGAGACCTGCTTCAACAGGTAGCCGGCGGCTCCCGCCATGATCGAGTTGAAGACGGCGTCCTCATCGGCATGGGAGGTCAGCATAATGATGTGCGCTTTTGGATCGGCACTCCGGATCTCCCTGCAGGCCTCAACCCCGCTGCTGTCGGGTAAGCGCACGTCCATGATGATGACGTTCGGCTGCAGCCGCGCCGCCTGAGCCACCGCCTCGGCCGCCGTTCCCGCTTCACCCACCACCTCAATGGTCGGTTCGCGGCTCAGCAACGATCGCAGTCCGACCCTGACGACCGGGTGATCGTCCACAATGAGCACGCCGATCTTCTTCCCTATCGTGTCTCGTTTCATCTCAGCCGCTCCCCCCGCTTCAGCGGGAATTCCATGGTGACCCTGGTCCCACGGCCCTCGGCTCCTTCCACCCGTAGGACACCGCCTAACCTTTTCGCCCGCTCCTCCATCGTGCGAAGGCCGTGCCCGGAACCCGAGCACCGAGTCGGATCACATCCCCGACCGTCGTCCTCAACCCTCAGGCGAAGCTGTCCGTCGGACCTCGCGAGGGTCAGCAGAACCTTTGAGGCGCCCGCGTGTTTGACGACATTGGTCAAGGCCTCACGGCAGATCTGAAAGAGGTGGCCGGTTTGCTCGGGCGTCAGTACCGCGTCGATGTCCGGCTCCACGTCTAACTGCACATCGATCAATCCGTTCAGCGACAGGCCGTGCGCCAAGTCGGCGAGGGAGCGACTGAGGCCGGATGACTGCAGCCACTCCGACTGCAGGCCGATGATGTAGTTGCGGACATCACGGATCACCATGTCCAGATTGCGGATCGAGATCTCCACAATCGGCTTGATCCGCTGCGGATCCTCCTCAGCGAGGCGAACACACTCCTTGAGACTGAGGCCTGTGGCGTAAATCGATTGGATGATCCCGTCATGAAGATCTCCCGCGATCCGCTCCTGTTCCTCCAGCCTGGCCAATGCTCGAACTTCTCTCTGGAGCCGTGCGTTTTCGATCGCGACCGCCGCCAGATTGGCCAGCCCGCTTAAGAATTCCATCTCATCCGGATCCAGAGCACGCGCGGTTCGATACCCAACGCACAGATCGCTCATGATCCGATTCCCGCTTCGCATCGGTACCGCAATATGGGTGGGTAGAAGGATCTCATGCGCAACGACCGGGCAGTCGGCCTCGGGGTCCACGACCTTCGGACAGGTCGCCATATCAAGGACCGTTCCTGGTTTTTGGCGCACAACCTCCGGTGCGCCGCTCGTCGCCCCCACCCTATACCCGACCCCGGGTTCGTCGAGACACAGAACAACCACATCCGCCTTCAACGTCTCGCGGGTCTTATCCACGACAAGCTGTAGGACCTGGGGAAGCGAAGGCAGGCCCATGATCTCGGTTTGGATTTGAAGCAGCGCCTGGGTCTCCTGCGCCTTTCGCTCGGCACTTGCCCTCGCCTCGCGAAGCTGTATCGTGCGCTGCTTCAGGTCGACGGCCATTCGATTGAATTGACGACTCAGATCCTCTAACTCGTCATTGGTCTCGATCTGAATGGGTCGATCGAAATCTTCCTGCGCGATGGCTTTGGCCCCGCGGATCAACGCGATAATCGGGCGTGTGAAATGTCTGGCAGCGGCCACACCCATTCCGACAGCCGCAAGCAACACCACCCCGCCCAGCACCAGGACCAGCACCTGAAGGGAGCGGGTGGAGGACAGAAACTCTGCTTTGGAATAGCTGTGGAGGACGACCCAAAACTCCCCTTGACGGTCGCGGTTGGGGAAGATGGGAGCAAAGGCCACGATCCTCCCCTTGAGGCCCGACTGAACAACGATCCCGGTCGTTCCCGAGAGGATCGTTGTCGCCGCTGTCGGCGGAAAATCCTTCGAGAGCCACTCCGCTGAAGCTGGGCCGCCCACATTCCGACTGGGTCGGAGCCGTTCGGAGTAAGAGGCTAACCACGCTGGAAATGGAGGCGCACCCGACCTTGCCGCATTGTTGCCGGACTCGATCCATGTCGAACGTGAGAGGTAGAGACCGTCGGACCGGACAACCGAGACGTCCCCCCTCTGCTCTCGAAGGGCCAGAATCGGATCGAGGATCTGAGAGGCGTACAGATTGGCGATGACGATGCCGCGCCGCTGTTCCCGGGCATCTCTTAATGAGACCGCGTAGCGGACCACGGGCTTGTGGGGAACCTCCACGACACCCCGTTCGATGTTGAGGTCCATGGGGGAAATATACATGGTGCCCGGTGGGGTGGCCATGGCCTCTTGGAAGTAGTATCGATTTCCTTTGTCCTGGAGGCGGCCCGGTGGGACGAGGTAGTGATGCTGCCCATCGAACTCAGCCCGGACCATCTCTTTCCCTAATTCATTGATGTACCTGATCTGATAGAAGCTTTTATGGGATTGAGAGACGGAGAGGAATTCCTGACCAAGACTGGACAGAAGAAGGGATCGCTCCTGCCTGATCTCAGGTGGGAGATTGATGAGAGCCTGGAGGGTGGGGAGTTGACTCATGAACACGACATCCCCTTCCACTCCCTTGAGAAATCGCGCGACCTCCTCGGCCTTCGAGGCAACCCCACTCTTCAAACGATCCTGGGTGGCGGCATTCAGGAGGCGGAAGGAATGTACCGCCCCGTACCCGCCCACCACGGCGACCGGAACCACCCCGAACAGACAGAAGGCAATGATCAACTTGGCCCGAATAGAAAGCCGGCCGAAGATCTTGTTGATGTTGAAGATCTGAAAGATCAGTGGCCTGTATTTTCGTGGCGGATCGGCAGCCATGTGGCAACTCCGTTCCAACGACCGGCATAGCCTCGGCCTGTCGGCGCGTGTCTAAAATTATTATAGTACATTTTTCATAACAAGTAGTCTGCTCGACTGGTCAGCCCCCTACCCCGGAACCAATCATATCGCTTGAACGCATAGCGAATGGGAAGATATCATGCGGGTACGTTCGGAGAGGCTATGCGTGTCGAAGACGATAGGTGTCCTACAGACGAGACGGCTCATAGCAAGCCGCACAAGGAGAACAACGATGCCGAGGTCGAAGTTGCCGATCCCCTTTCAGCAGTTCACTCAACGATTCCCGGAGGTCCATGCAGCGTACGAACGCCTCGGGTCCACTGGAGGCAAAGATGCGGGAGCTGATCCAACTCGGGATGGCGATCGGGATCCGGTCAGAAGGGGCGGTTCATTCTCATGTCAGGAAGGCGCTTGAGGCGGGTGCTTCGCCTGAGGAGATCAGGCATGCGGTCCTGCTGGGAATGCCGACCATCGGATTGCCTACAACGGTTGCCGCCTTCACGTGGATCGGCGACATCCTCGACTCCGGAGCCACATCCCGCGCCAAGAAGAGGGGCTGACGGTCTAAGCATCAGTAGATATCGAATCCGCCGCGAACTTCCGACTCGGCCAGTTGATTGCCATATACCTTCAGAACAAGCCCATAGTGGCCAGGCGGGAATTGACCGACGGTACGAATCGGATCGTTGTCTGCAGGGCCGACAATCCTGACCGTTGGGTCATCCGCACCCCACGTAGCCTCAATGATACCGCCCGCGACCGCATCACCACCCGCATTATACGTCGTCCACTGAGCCAGAAATTTAATGGGGCGGCCCGGCGCCGCACCAGACGTGAGTCGCGCGTCCCAGTACAGCCACTGGCGTGTTCCGCTCGGAAAACTGCCGGCGTAT
Source organism: Candidatus Methylomirabilota bacterium (assembly GCA_003104975.1). NCBI lineage: Bacteria > Methylomirabilota (SeqCode) > Candidatus Methylomirabilota bacterium. Next base: position 230,421 of record PQAM01000010.1, on the reverse strand, counting down.
GAACGTTGCTTGTGAGGGGGAATCTCGGACAGAATTCTGCGAGGCGCCAGAGCGGTCCGGTCGAATGGCTTCACCTCCGGATACCACGCAAATACCTGTATCTCAGATTCGCCGATCCGAGAGATCGAGCAGAACATATTCATCCGGTGCTCATAGCACAGGTGATCCCTGACCGCCGGTACGGTCGCAAGTGCTGCCCCTGCTGCAATAAGGGAAACGACCGCTGCAACGCAGGCCACCGTCAATCGGTACCGGCGCTTCTGTGCGGGGTGAAGAAATTCGGTGTTCATTCAGGCTTTCCTGTACAGCCGCTGAAATGTCTCATGCCTTTTGCTCGTTCAGCCTTCCTCATGGACTCTCCGGGTAAGTCGCCCTAGAGCTGGACCCCAAGTTTTTGCAATACAAGCACCATCAGGAAGTAGCCGGCTACCGTCACGCCAATGGAGACGGAAAGGCTGACAAAGAAGTTGATGCCGCCTCGCAGCAGAATCGGGAAGCTGAAAAACAGCAGCAACGAGGGGATAACCAGCCAGAAGATGTTGCGCGCGAGCCCCGCCACTTTATCAACATCTCGCGTATCCAGGTACAGCCAGACCATGGCCAACACCGACACCAGCGGGAGTGAGGCCAAGACCGCCGCGACCAGGGAGCTTCGCTTGGCCACCTCGGAGATGGCGACGATCAGCGCGCAGGTCACAATCAGTTTTGTCAGATAGTACACCGCTCGGCCTCACATCACGCTCACTCTAATCGAATCTGACTGCACCGTCCTCGCGTGCCTCCACTTCAGCTTCGCATAGTATCAGTAGACCTCAAAATACTCCACGAGGATTTGGTCGACCTTCTGATAATGCGCATCCACAGTCAAAAGGCGACACCCGTGCTGCATGGCGCTGGCCGCGATCCAGATATCGTTGGTAGGTATCGGCGTGCCCGCCTTCCAGAGCGCATTGAGGATCACCGCGTACCTCTCGGCGGTTTCCTCATTGACATCCACGATGCTCACCCGTGGTGATGTCACGAACTGATCCAGCTCCATTTGGTTCTTTTTTCTGTGCCGTCCTCGCATAAAACCGGCGAGCAGTTCGCCTATAATAACGGGATTGAGATAGATTTCGTCGGCCTGCTGGAGTGCATGCGTGAGGTCCTGATGACCTCGCATAAACGCCGAGTAGGCCGATGTATCGACTATCACCCGCATCATCACCACAGATCCGGATCAATGGTACGCTGCTTAGCTAGGGCCTTGTTAAAGGCGGCTGCCTCTTCGCGCGACCATGATCCGGCTAGCGCATCCAGATCGTGGTGCAGGACCATTTCGTGCTTCTTGCCTCGGACACCCACGCTTTTTTCCAGAAGACTGATGACCACTTTGTTGATGCTCGCATGTTGCTCATCGGCCTTCCGGCGGATGATCCGGGTAAGCTCAGGCGGAAGGTTTCGTAATGTGATTGCCTTCATTGGCGCCTCCTACAATGTTGCAGATAGTGCATCGTTGTGATGCAATTCTAGCGGCATCTACCCGGTAGCGTCAAGGTGCTTGGTGACGCTTTTCTCGAAGGGTGCCTATTCCGGCTCAGCCTCCTATTTTTGTCACTTACGACGCCTTCGCTTCGCTCGATCATGCAGGCGTGCTATAATAGCGACGCTCGAGACACCAGCAGCCAGAAGATCAGCGATGCCAGTGGCTAACCATGCGGATCGGTACATTCGCGAAGCTTTGAAATACGCGGAAGAGCAAGGATGGACGATCAGAAAGTCCGGTCCGCGTGCCCATGCGTGGGGTGTTATCTTCTGCTCCTTGGGACATCGAGCGTGCTGGATGGCGATTTATTCTACCCCGAGGAACCCCGAAAAGCACGCGCGAGACATTCGACGCACGGTGGACCGGTGCGCTGGTGTATAAGCGTAACAGGAGACCTTAAGGATGACCGCGTATCAATTCTCCGTGATTATCAGAACGTCGGCCCTAACACCTGATGACATCCTCGATGCCACCGATGCGCTGGGCAACGCAGGGTGCACTGATGCGTCGATCCGTGGACATGCCGACGGCATCGAATTGCTGTTTGAGCGCACGGCGGAATCATTGCAGGCCGCTATCGCTTCGGCGATCTGCGATGTCGAACGCGCCGGATATCGGGTCTCAAAAATCGAAATGGACCGCGAAGCCATCTCGGTGTAGCGGGTAGCAAGCGTTATCGGGATAAAAGCGCCTCTCTGGCCCCTCTCCTGTTACACCGCCTTATTTGCAACGACGACTCTCTTATTTCACCGTAGTAGCTCTTTGAACTGATCGATCGTCAGGCCGGCGTCCACCACGAGCCCGCCCATGGTGTAGGCGTTTACCGGATTATGACGCGGGATGGTGAGGATGCGGATCCCATCGGACATCATGATGTGCTTGCCTCCACGAATGATCCGAAATCCTGCCTTCTCAAAGGCGCGCACCGCATGAAGGTGACTGATACCCGGCAGCTTCGGCACGGTTAAACGATCACCTCGACCTCGCGGGTCTCCTGGTCCTTCATCACCGCGTCACGGGCCTCCAAATACTCCCGAATGGCCTCGCGGATATTGGCAAGGGCCTCCTCCTCTGTTTTCCCCTGCGACCAGCACCCTGGTAAGCCAGGGCATGAAACGCTGAACCCCTCTTCAGATTCCCGAAGAACGACTTTGTACTTCATATACTCCCTCACTTTTCTGCGCATTGACTGTGGTCGCACTTCCTCTCAGATAGCATACCATACGGCCGCGAGACGTATGGCGATTTAGTCAATTCTCTAAGAGCGCCGCAGACAGGCTTCTGACTTATTTCTGACGACCTGCTTCTAGTTCTCTCGTATTCGCTAACGCCCAACCCCCCAACCTCTCCCCTCTCGACGCCGCCCTGCCGCCTCGGGCTGCTCGCGTATTGGCTTGAGACGATGCCGATCCAGCGCCGCGGTCGTCTCGATCCTTATTGCTTTGAAAGTCTCTCGTGTCATTGCGAGGCGAAGCCGAAGCAATCTCACAGTCCTTCAGGACAACCACGGTGAGATTGCCGCGCTCCCGCTGGTCGCTCGCAATGACGGAGGCAAAGGGACGTGTTTATGGCCATGGGTGCGCCACCCACGTATGGGTTATTGATTAGACGGTTCTATTTCCATCCGGGGTCAATGTTAGGCGACAGCAGCACCTCGTCAAGGGGGGCAAAGAAGTCGGCAGCCCTTTTGAGTGATGGACTAAGGCCGTCGGAGACAAACCACAGAACTACGCGCCGACCTTCGCCCTTAACAGCTTCGACCAAGGGCACGTAGTCTTCGTCGCCTGCTACGAGCACTGCAATCTCGTAATTCTTTCGAGCAGCATGCGTGAGCATGTCCGTAGCCAGCGAAATGTCTACTCGCTTGGACCCCTTGTTCTTTGTCTTCTTGAAGACGTTCGGAGCTTGGATGCCAGCGGCCTTTAGCATGTCAATGGTTTCTGTAATCTTGGCGGCGTCACCCCCTACTGAGGTGTAATAGTGGCGGCGTATAACGCCATTCCAGTAACATATATTATTGAGACCTGTGGACCATACATACACGCCAGGCTCGTAGATCACATGTGTTGGAGCGCTTTCAGACTTGGAGCGCAGGAGATTGCCGTACCGGACGGCAAGGTTCTCACCATCCACAAAGACCATCGAGGGTACCGCCTCCTTGTTTACCCTGGGGAAAAATCGTGCCATGAGTTAAGCCTCAAATCCTGACGGCGACTGTCCCGCGCACATGATAACCTGCGCGGCTCAGGAGCGAGAAGCTGCCGTCGCGTTCATTCAGGTTCGACAGTCCTGCATCTTCAGAGTTTGGCCCTTGCCTCGGTAATGAACCCTTGAAGGTCTTCCAGATCTCGCATCTCGATGAAGGCCTGCGTACGACCGATCGTCCCGCTTGTTATTGCCGCCGAAATCTTCCCACTTGTCTGGTTGTAAACCGTAATGCGGAGATCTCCTTTCGTTCTGTACTCTGCCTCGAAGTTTACATGCATCGTGGCGTCTCTGCTTATCTTTGCAATGTATTCGATACCCTTCAGCAGCGACTCGATCTCGTCCGCATCTACAAACGACGTATTTTCACGCTCCAGACGGCCGGTTTCTTTCACCGCTATCGAGATGCCGGTGGCGCGTGAGTTCGGGTTCCCAGCGTCGCGAAACTCTCTGGCGTCTACCGTGATGGTGGCACCAATACCACGGATCATTCCAACGGGTGTGTACCCACGGATCAACACCACACCGGTTCGCGCCTGGAACGCTTCGAGTTTTGTGGCCGGTCTCCTCGGCTGTTCGCTTTGTTCCTGAGCTGCAGCAACCGAGCATGTCAACAGGAACCAGAATGTAACGAGGAACAATCTCATGATTCGCCTCCCATGGGGAATGCGTTTACTGCAGCCGACACTAGCCCTCACTGCCACGCGTCTTTTTGCGCGTTAAGCCCATGGCCTTTGTTGGACCGTACCTTTCCCTTTAGTGAGCGTTCATTCCTCTTGTACAGGTGAGATGTCCCATAGCGGAGGATCCGGGTACCACAAGGACTTGGAAGGAACCTCGGATCCAAAGAGGCATACACGGTTCGGACGCGCGGGAAAGCGCCCGAAGGAGCAAACACCGGGAATCTCTACAGCCGCGGCTGAATCCAGCGTCTTCCGAGCCGCCTCGGCTCCGAACCAGCCAGTTAAATGCCGGAGCAGATACATGCAAAACCGGCCAATCGACACGCGAGCGCCAGTCGGATGCTGGCCGTACGCAGCAAACCCCGGAGCGTTGTAGGATCCGTGCTCGCACTCAACCATCACATGTGTTTGTTCCAAAGAGGGTCCGTCGGCAACGCATATTGCATCAACCATATTTATCCATCGCAAGTCCTCCCCGGAATGCTCTAACGCATTCTTGGCATCCTCGCCGAACCGCTCACGATAGAATTCCGTAAGCTCCGAAAATATGCTGCTAGTGGTACCCCCGCTGCCAAAATCACTGGTGAAAGCAAAGACTCCACGAAACGGAACATCGGGCACCTGTTGCACGAGGCCAGCACGAGAACTCTGCGAGGTGTATCGCCAATTCACCCACCATGGCGGGCTCAAGAGTGCGAGGGCGTCGCGTAGTTCCGCAGCGTTCAAGATCGATTTCACCTCGATGATCGCAGCGACGGATTCGACAGAAAGGATCGCGAGTTCGCCTTCTTCCAACAGCGCGGAGCATCTTTGCGCGTCCCAGACTACGATATCCAGTTGGCGGGTGGGCTGTTCGCTCCACCGATAGATAAACCCCGTCGAAACTCGGAACCGATCGGGTAGAACACGGCGAAGAAGTCTGCGAAGTAACGCTTCCCGGTAACTGCCCTTCGTAAGCTGATGGCGGTTGCCGATGAGATAGTGAATCCGGTCGGTCGCCGACAACAGTTCCTCCGACCAGGAATGGAGGAGGCGCAGCCAGCCGTCGTTAGGTGTTTCACTCATGAACTTGTCACTACCGAACGATTGAGTAGATTGGTCACCCTTGTGCCTTATTCGTAATAGTCTCTGACGGTTGCGGCGATTCTCCGGCGTTTCCATTGGCTTGTCAAGATTTTCAATGACATGCTATTGGCTGGTGAACGCTGCAGGGCCAGGCAAGCCGCTTCGCGCGCTTGACGTCCTGGCTCAGGCTGGTCTCTTCTTCCCTGGAACGCAATGCGATACATGACCACCTACGTCAAGGGCAGCGTATCATTCCGGGTTTGGCCCCGGATCGAGTCCGGGACAGGCTCTGGAATCCAGTGCGTTTCTGGATTCCCGCTTGCGCGGGAATGACGCCCAGTATTGTGAATTGCGACGCGATGATAGGCGAGGCTGCACGCGCGAAATTCGCTTGTCGCATGGGGCGGGTTCGCCTATGATGAGGACTGGATTACTGGCGTATATCGACCAGCCGAATGAGGGATATGTTGACGTGAACTCCCACGCGATCATCACCGATCTGAACCCGCGACAGGCGGAGGCGGTCCTGCATACCAAAGGACCGCTCCTGGTGCTGGCGGGGGCCGGTTCGGGGAAGACCCGGGTGATCACCCGGCGGATCGCCTATCTGATCGGCCACTGCGGGGTCCCGCCCTGGAACATCCTGGCGGTGACCTTTACGAACAAGGCCGCCGGCGAGATGAAGCGGCGGGTGGCGGATCTGTTGGGACACACCGATATGAGCCCTGCCCTGAGCAGTCCAGCCGCATCCTTCGACAGGCTCAGGACGAGCGGATGGGGCATCGATGGGGTCTGGGTCGGGACGTTTCATTCTACCTGCGTCCGGATTTTGCGGAAGCATGGCGCGGCGCTGGGCATCAAGGGTTCTTTTGTTATCTATGACGACGGCGATCAGTTGAGCCTCATGCGGGACTGTCTGCGAGCGCAGAATCTATCCGAGCGCTCTCTGAACCCTCGCGCCATCCTCTCCCGCATCAGCCGCGCGAAGAATGAACTCCTCTCCGCCGAGGAGTATGCCGTGCAGGCGAACGACCGAATGGAGGAGCGAACCGCCAAACTGTACCTTATGTATCAGGAGCGGCTGGATGGCCTTCAGGCGCTCGACTTCGACGATCTGCTGATGGCGACGGTACGCCTCTTCGAGCGCCATCCCGAGGTGTTGGCGGCCTATCAGGACCTGTGGCGCTACATCCTGGTGGACGAGTATCAGGATACCAACCACGCCCAATACCGCCTGATCCATCTGCTGGCGAGCCGATATGGCAATCTCTGCGTCGTGGGCGACGACGACCAGTCGATCTATCGGTGGCGCGGCGCAGATCTCAACAACATTCTAGACTTCGAACGGGACCATCCGGGTTGTACGGTGATCCGGATGGAGCAGAACTATCGATCGACCCAGCAGATCCTCCAAGGGGCGGGCGGCGTCGTCGCGCACAACTACGGTCGAAAGGGAAAGATCCTCTGGACCGAGAACGAGGTCGGCGAACCGATCGTCCTGTATCGGGCGCTCGACGAAACCGATGAGGCCCTGTTCGCTGCGCGCACCATCCAAAGCCGGGTCGCCGATGACGGATCAGGTTACGACGACTATGCCATCTTCTATCGAACCAACGCACAGTCCCGGGTCCTGGAGGAGGCGTTGCGGCAGGCCCTGATCCCGTACGTCATCGTGGGCGGGCTTCGCTTCTATGAACGGAAAGAGATCAAGGATCTGTTGGCCTACCTGCGTTGGGTTGTCAATCCGGCCGACAGCGTCAGCTTCAAACGACTGGTGAATGCGCCGGCCCGCGGGATCGGACCGGCGACGATCGCGAAGCTGGAACTGCTGGCGATGCAAGGGAAGACCACGATCTGGGAGGCGTGCGGACGCGCAGTACGGGAGAAGCTGCTCAACACCAAGCAGCAGGCGGCTATGGAGGGATTGCTGCGCCTGATTGGAGAGGTTCGGACACAATCGGCCGTCGTCCCGATTCCGGATCTGATCACGGAACTGATTACTCGGTCCGGGTACGCCGAGGAGTTGGCGCAGGAGCGGACGCCGGAGGCCGAGAACCGTCTGGAAAACCTGAAGGAGATGGTGACCGCTGCCCAGGAGTTTGCCGAGCGCAATGCAGACGGCGGGCTGGCGGCGTTCCTTGACTCGGTCGCCCTGATCAGCGACCTCGATGAGTACGCTGATGGCCGGGGCGCGGTGACGCTCATGACGCTTCATACGGCCAAGGGCCTGGAGTTTGACACGGTCCTGATAGTCGGACTGGAGGAGGGGATCTTCCCGCACGCCCTTGCTATGCCCGATGAGCGGGAACTGGAGGAGGAGCGGCGGCTCTGTTATGTCGGCATGACCAGGGCCAGGCGACGGCTGTATCTCGCGTCGGCGCGACAGCGCCGTCTGTACGGCAACCGGAGCTTTAACCTCCCGTCACGATTCCTGGATGAAATCCCGCCGGACGTCCTGCAGGTCCGCGATCCCTGGGAATCCCGATCGGCGGGTCCCCCACCCTCTATCGTTTCCCGTGTCCGACGTGACGACGACGAGCCGTTCGTCGATCGCCTCTACCCCGGCGCCCGTATCCGACATCCCGACTTCGGCGTCGGGGTGATCCGGGAGCGAACCGGCAGCGGCGACGATCTGAAGGTCGTCGTGAGGTTCAACGGCGCCGGTGATAAGAAGCTGATGGTCAAGTATGCTCAACTGGAGCAGGCGTAGGTGATCGTGGCCATGGTCGGCGCACATTCAGTGGGGGCCGGCAGCCATCCTGCCGGTTACCGATTGACGGACTCGGCGACGCTTGATGCCGGGATCAGGGCGCTGGTCATCTCCAGCGTGGGCCTGCTGGCGACCTGTATCGTGCAGATCGCGGTGGTGTGGGTCGGCCAAAGCGCGGCGCTCCTGGCCGATGCCCTTCACAATCTGGTCGATGTCTTTACCTCGATTCCGCTCTGGATCGCCTTCGCCCTCTCCCGCCGTCTGGCGACGCGACGGTTTACCTACGGCTACGCCCGCGCCGAGGACGTCGCCGGCGTGACCATCATTCTTTTTATCGCCGCCAGCGCGATCCTGGCGGGCTATGCCGCGCTACACAAGTGGTCCATCGGGACGCCGACGACCCACCTGGGGCTTGGAATGGCGGCGGCGCTGGTCGGCGCGGTCGGCAATGAGCTGGTGGCCATATACAAGATCCGGGTCGGAAGGACGATCGGCAGCGCCGCGTTGATCGCCGATGGTCAGCACTCCCGCGCCGACGCATTGACCTCGGTCGGGGCGTTCGTCGGTATCCTCGGGGTCTTTTGGGGGGCTCCATGGGCCGACCCGCTCATGGGTCTTCTGATCGGCGCAGCCATCCTGTATATCGCCTGGGAGGCCGGCCGTGACGTGTTCGCACGGATCATGGATGCCATCGAGCCGGAGACGGTCAGCCGGATCGAGCGGATCGCCGGCGGCGTCGGCGGCGTACACCGGGTTGATGAGGTGCGGGCCCGATGGATCGGACATCATGTGATGATCGAGCTCTCGATCGAGGTCGACCCTCGCTTGACCGTCGCCGAAGGACACCAGATCGCTGAAACCGTACGGCACGAACTGTTCCATCACATTCCTCGGCTGGCCGATGCCGTCGTACACGTCAACCCGGCGTGGGAAGGGACCGATCCCTATCACGCCTTGACAGCCGATCACCAATTGGAATCTCAGAGGCTTCCTGTTTCGGAGAGGGATACGCCATGAAGATTACGCCTGAAGAGGTTGAGCACGTCGCCCGCCTGGCCCGCCTGGAGCTGACCGTCGAAGAGAAGGAGCGGATGCGGGCCCAACTCGACTCCATCTTAAGCTATATCGACACACTGAATGAGCTCGATACGTCGGCCGTCGAGCCGACCTCTCATGTCCTGCCGATGACCAACGTCTTTCGTGAGGATAAGGTCACGCCGTCGCTGGTCCAGGAGGCGGTCCTGGCCAATGCGCCGGATCGCCACGACCTCTTCTTCCGCGTCCCGAGAATCCTGGAGGAATAACACGGTGGACCTCACCCGACTCACCATCCATGAGATGCAAGAGCTGCTGACACGGCGCGAGGTCAGCGCCGTCGAACTCGTCCGCTCGGCGCTGGATCGGATCGAGCGCGTCGATGAACAGGTCAAGGCGTACATCACCCTGACGGCGGAGGCGGCTCTGGCGCAGGCGGAGACGGTCGATCGGCTGCGCGCCGCCGGTACGCCGCTGCCGCCGTTGGCCGGTATCCCGCTGGCGATTAAGGATGTCATCTGTACGCAAGGGGTGCGGACCACCTGCGCCTCGCGGATCCTGGAACCATATGTGCCGCCCTACGACGCGACGGTGATCCGTCGGCTCAAGGCGCAAGAAACGGTCCTGCTGGGCAAAACCAATATGGACGAGTTCGCCATGGGCTCTTCGACGGAGAACTCAGCCTTCTTTCGAACGCGCAATCCCTGGGCGCTCGACTATGTCCCGGGCGGCTCTTCGGGTGGTTCTGCCGCCGCCGTGGCGGCCGACCTCTGCGCCGCCTCGCTCGGCAGCGACACAGGGGGATCGATCAGGCAACCCGCCAGTTTCTGCGGCATTGCAGGCCTCAAGCCGACCTATGGCCGCGTCTCCCGCTACGGGCTGGTCGCCTTCGCCTCATCCCTCGATCAGATCGGACCGTTTACCAAAGATATTCGCGATGCCGCCATGATGCTGCAGGCGATCGCCGGGCATGATCCGCACGATTCGACCTCGGCGGAGCTGCCGGTTCCCGATTACTGTGCCGCGCTGACCGGGGACGTTCGCGGGGTGCGCATCGGGATTCCCAATGAGTACTTCGTCGAGGGGATGGACCCGGAGGTCGAGGCGGCCGTCTGGACGGCCATCCGGACGCTGGAGGAGTTGGGCGGACGTCAGGAACAGGTGGCGCTTCCCAGCACCCCGTACGCCATCGCGACCTACTATCTGGTGGCAACCGCCGAGGCCAGCAGCAACCTGGCCCGCTACGACGGCGTCAAGTACGGCTATCGGACCTCAAGGCCGGCCGACCTGCTGGAGATGTACCAGCGCAGCCGTCGGGAGGGGTTCGGACCCGAGGTCAAGCGTCGGATCATGCTTGGGACCTATGCGCTGTCGGCCGGGTATTACGATGCCTACTATCTCAAGGCGCAAAAGGTCCGAACGCTGATCCGTCGCGACTTCGAGCGGGCATTCGAGGCGTGCGAGGTGATTGTGACCCCGACCTCGCCGACGCCGCCATTTAAATTCGGCGAGAAGATGGACGATCCGCTTCAGATGTACCTTTCGGACATCTTTACGATCTCCGTCAACCTGGCAGGTCTGCCGGGCATCTCGATCCCGTGCGGGTTCACCAAGGCGGGACTGCCGATCGGATTACAACTGATCGGCAAACCGTTCGATGAGGCGACGATCCTGAGGGTGGCGCATGCCTATGAGCAGGCGACCAACTGGCGCCGGCACACGCCCCCGTTGTGAGATGACGCACATACCGGAGGAGACCGGTCGAATGCTCTACTTCGCCTACGGTTCGAACATGGAGCGGTTCCAGCTTAAGCGGCTCTGTCCGAAGGCAAAGTTTGTCGCCGCGGTGGTGCTGGCAGACTACGAGCTCGCCTTCTCCGGCAACTCCCCGATGTGGGGCGGCGGGATTGCGGATATCCGCGAGCGGCTCGGCAAAACGGTCGAAGGGGTCGTGTGGGAGATCAGCGAGGCAGAGCGAAAGGTCCTGGATGAGTACGAAGGCTACCCTGCCCTTTACCTCCACAAAGAGGTTCAGGTACGGAACCGTGCCGGTAAGGTCATCACAGCGTTTGCCTACATCATGGCGAATCCGGGCCGAGAGATGGCGCCGTCGAAACGGTATAAGCAGTTGCTGATCAGCGGCGCCGAAGAGCACGGACTATCGGATGAGTATATTGAGTTTCTCGAATCCATCCGACCACTCACGTAATAAGGAATCGACCCATGAGCCCCAATCCCCAATCCCCAATCCCCAATCCCCAATTTGAGGCGGTCATCGGGCTGGAGGTGCATGCCCAGCTCTTGACCAGATCCAAGGTCTTCTGCGGCTGCAGCACCACCTTCGGCGCCTCGCCCAACAGCCAGACCTGTCCCGTCTGTCTGGGGATGCCCGGGTCGTTACCGGTCCTGAACAGACGGGCCATCGAGTTCGCCATCCGGACCGCGCTGGCCCTGGGATGTGATATTACCCCGACGTGCCGTTTCCACCGGAAGAACTACTTCTATCCCGACATGCCGAAGAACTATCAGATCTCGCAGTACGAGCTTCCGCTCGCCTGGCGCGGATCCATCGAATTTCCCGTCGATGGGATAACCCGGCGTGTCCGCATCCATCGCCTTCACCTCGAGGAGGACGTCGGCAAGCTGCTGCACGCCGGCACACTCCAGGAGGCGGACTACAGCCTGGTGGACTTTAACCGCAGCGGCGTCCCATTAATGGAGATCGTCAGCGAGCCCGATATCCGCACCCCCGAGGAGGCTGCGGAGTACCTCCGGCAGCTTCGGGCGATCCTGGTCTATCTGGGCGTCTGCGACGGCAACATGGAGGAAGGAAGCCTGCGTTGTGACGCCAATGTGTCGTTGCGCCACGCCGGAACCGAAGGACTCGGGGTCAAGGCCGAGGTCAAGAACATGAACTCCTTCAAGAGCGTACAGAAGGCCCTGGCCTATGAGATCCGGCGGCAGGCACAGGTCCTGACGGAAGGGGGAAAGGTCGTCCAGGAGACGCGGTTGTGGGACGCCGATCAGGAGTTGACCCTGTCGATGCGCAGCAAAGAGTACGCGCATGACTACCGCTATTTCCCCGAACCCGACCTGGTCCCGTTGACCGCCTTGCCGGAGTGGATTGACGAGATCCGCACCACGCTCCGGGAGCTGCCGCAACAACGACGCGCCCGGTTTGTTCAAGAGTACGGGATCCCAGACTATGATGCCACTGTGCTTACGGCTTCCAGGCCGCTGGCCGATTATTACGAGGCGGTCGCCATGCCCTCCGGGGAGCCGAAACTCGCCAGCAACTGGGTGATGGTCGAGCTCCTGGGCCATCTGAACAAAGATGGCCGGGACATTATCGACAGCCCGATTCCGCCCGCGGAACTCACTGCACTGCTGACGCTGTTGCAGCGTGGAACCATCAGCGGCAAGATCGCGAAAACGGTCTTTGAGCAGATGTATCAGACCGGAAAATCGGCCGAGCTGATCGTCAGGGAGCAGGGACTGACCCAGATCTCCGACCAGGACGAACTGCGCCGGATTGTCGAGGAGGTGCTTGCCGCGCACCCTGGGCCGGTCGCCGACTACCGAAAAGGGAAGGTGCAAAGCCTCACCTTCCTGGTCGGCATGGTCATGAAGGTCAGCCGCGGAAAAGCCAACCCGCGGGCGGTCAATGAGTTGCTGATCGCGCGGCTCAAGGGTGAAGAACCCGGAGGAGCGGGGTGACGAGACGCGGGCAGCGCCGGCTCCTTTGCTTGTTGCTGATCTTGGGTGGGATCGTCGCCATCCTTCTCGCCGGGCCGCTTTTGCTGGATCAGGAGCGCTATCGGGGCATCCTGATCGGCCGGGTCAGTCAACTACTGAACCGCAAGGTGACCGCAAGCAGCCTGCGCCTACACCTTTTGCCGTCGCCGGAGGTGACCATCCGGGACGTCGTCATCGCCGATCGTGCCCCCTGGTCCGAACCGTTCGTGGACGCCGAGCAACTTCATGTCGCGCTCGAACTGTTCCCGCTGCTCAAGGGCGACATTCAGGTCGGCAACATCCGGATCGACCGACCACGCATCAGACTGGCCAGGGGACCGGATGGATGGAATCTTGAGGACTTGATCTGGCCCTCTGCGCGAGCCGCATCGGCCGAACCCCACCGGGCTGACGGTGCGCGCGCGGCCAAGGGACAGCCTCCTGTTCTGCCGGCCTTGGCGGCAGGGACCCTGGCCATCCGCCATGGCACCCTTGTGCTTGATCACCCGCTGTACCCGCGTGGACCGGCCACCCTCGAACTGAAGGACATCGACCTCGATATCCCGGCCCCCCTTACCTCTGCCCCGTTTCGCGTCCGCGCCAGCGGACAGTTGCCGGGCAAGAGTTCCGGTTCGTTTGATATCGTTGGAAGCGTACAACGCGCTGACGGCGACCGGATGCCGACTGAGGTAGAGTTTCATGCGCGGGGCGTCGAGGTCGCACACCTGGCATCATTCATCGGTGTGCCACGAGCCTCCGCCGGCGCGGCGTTCACCGGCACCATCGATCTCACGGGAAAAGCGGTTGGCGAATGGCCGCGTCTCGACCTGGAGACGTACGTCGATCTGCAACGCCTCGGTGTCACACTCGCCAAGGATACCGGCAAAATCCCAAAAGAGAAGGCCTCGCTACAGGCTAAGGGGCGATGGGATGGCAGCGTGCTCGACCTTTCCGATATGAATCTGCTCTGGAAGGGACACACCATCACAGGGCGCTTACACCTCGCAACCCAGCAGTCCCCTCGTCTCCAGGTCTGGCTCCATGCCCCAGATTTGGCCGTCGAACCCCTTATGGCACTGGTTACAGCGACGAGCGACACGACCGATCCGGCTGATCCCCTACACCCTACACCCTACACCCCACACCCCACTGCCTCTACGCTCCCACCCTCGCCCTCCCCCCTCCGAGGGGGAGCAGGCGGTGGGCGGGATAACGGCCTTCAGATCGAGGTACACTTGCGCTCCGATACACTGCGTTGGGGGAAGCTGGTCCTGACCGCCGCCGAAAGCGACCTGGACTATTGTTGCCGGCTCCTTACGATCCGTCGACTCCGCGGCGGCCTGTACGGCGGAACCCTGTCAGGCGGCGGCGCCATCGATTGGCGCGGGTCGACCCCCCGCACCACGGTCGCAACGCATCTCGACGGGGTCCAGACCGAACCGTTGCTCAACGCCATTCAGGAGCCGCGATGGACGCTGCACGGCGTGATGACGCTGGACTCCAAGATAGAGATCGCCGGGCAACTCGGATCCGGGGCACTTGCCAGGACGTCGGGTCAAACCGATGTCGCCGTCACGAACGGCCGCGTGACCGGCTACACGCCCCTGGAGCGGCTTTCCAAAACTGCGGATCCTATCCTGAAGGGGTTAGGTCTCCCGCCCTTTGCCCTGAACGAGTTTGATCGACTCAGCGCCCACTTCACCCTCGACAGCGGGATCCTGCGAACCAGGGATCTGACGCTGCTTCGAAACGGGGGAAGGCTCTATGCCTCCGGAAGTTTTAATCTGCTCAGCCAGACCATGGACTTCGACGTAACCGCCAAGGCGGCGAAAACGACGATTGAAGCCAAGGTGGCGGGACCGTCGTCCGATCCAAAGGTGACCCCGCAGGCCGGCAGTATCGAGGGGCGGATCACAACAGAGGTCGGCAAACTTCTGGAGAAGGGCGGGAGCAAGGAACTGGGGAAGATGCTGCAACAACTCTTCAGCCGCTGAGGAGACCACGATGCGAGTGGGTATGATTACGCCCTCCTATTCTCCATCTGTGCGGGGGAACGCAATTACGGTCCAGCGGATCGAATCGGGGCTGCGCGAGCAAGGCATGATCGTTCGGGTGTGGTCCATGGAAGAGCGCCCATCGCCGGACGAGATCACGCAGGGATTGGAGGCATTCGCTCCCGATCTCGTCCATGGATTCCATATCAGTTCGTCGGGATCAATCGTGACCGAGGTTGCGTCTCGCTTGAGTATCCCGTCGATTCTCAGCGTGACCGGAACCGACGTCAATACGGACCCCTTCAACCCTCATCGGAGGACAGAGGTCATCGACGCCCTTCGGCACGCCACGCGTATCGTCGTCTTTCACGACTGTATGCGGGTCAAACTCATCGGCGAACTCCCCGAGGTCGAACACCGAATCCGGATTATCGCCCAGACGGTCCGCTGTCGAGAGGTCCCCTTCGATCTGCGACACCATCTGGGTCTCGCACATGATGACCTGATCTTTCTGATCCCCGCAGGGATCCGCCGCGTCAAAAATGTCACCTTCTGTCTGAAACCGCTCGATGCGCTGAGGCTACAGTACCCCAATATTAAGGCCGTCTTCGTCGGACCGATCATCGAGGAGGCCGAAGGGACCCGTTTGCAGGAACTGTTACAAGACTACCCATGGGCCACCTACCTGGGCGCTGTCCCTCATGAGCAGGTCTGCGCCATCCTCAAATCTGTCGATGTCGTCATCAACTCGTCGCTCTCCGAAGGGGGAATGGCCAACAGCATCCTGGAGGCGATGCATTGCGGACGACCCGTCCTGGCCTCGGACATCGAGGGCAACCGATCGGTGGTGCGAGACGGGGTCGAAGGGCTGCTTTTCGCCTCAGAGTCGGAGTTTGCCCAGAAGGCCGAGCGGCTGATTGCGGAGCCGAGCCTCCGCCGTCAGCTCGGGCAACACGGCAAGGAGAAGATTGCGCGGGAGTTCTCTTCAGAACGGGAAATTCACCACTATCTCCGACTCTATCAGGAGGCGGTCGACGCCTGCACCCGGCGATTATAAGACCTCCATATGGATCTTCACGTCCTGCAACTGTTCTGTCGAATTGTTGAATCCGGCAGCTTCTCTAAGGCGGCCGACGCGATGTATCTGACCCAGCCTACGGTCAGCGGCCACATCAAGAAGCTGGAGAAGGATGTGGGGGTCCGGCTCCTCGATCGCCTGGGACATCGAGCGACACCGACGAAGGCCGGCGAGCTTCTGTATCGCTATGCCAAGCGGATCCTGACACTCCGTCAGGAGGCCCAGCAGGCCCTCGATGAGTTCAAGGGAGGACTGAAGGGAGAACTGATACTGGGCGCCAGCAGCATCCCTGGCGGCTATCTGCTCCCGCCTCTGATCGGACCGTTCAGGACGAGCTATCCGGACATCTCGATTGTCCTCAAGGTCTCAGATTCCAAGGCGATCATCGAGGCGGTCATCGACGGCGCCTATGAACTGGGCGCCGTCGGCGCCCAGTTCGATGACGGCAGGATCGAGTATCGGAAATTCGCAGAGGATGAGATGGTCCTGGTCGTGCCGCCTACGCACTCCTGGGCATCCCGTAAGAGCGTCACAGCCAAGGAACTACCCGGTCAGCCGTTTCTCATCCGGGAGCGCGGCTCGGGAACCCGCAAAATTCTGGAGCAGGCCCTGACACGACGCCGTTTATCCATCGGCAACCTGAAGATTGTCGGAGAGATGGGCAGCAACGAGGCAATTCGACAGGCGGTCAAGACGGGCGGCGGAATTGCCATTATCTCCAGGCTCGCCGTAGCGAGCGATATCAATTGCCGTGAACTCTACGCCATCCCCGTCGCCGGCCTCACCCTGACTCGATCCTTCTACCTCATCACCCACCGCCACCGTTCGCGGTCACCCATCTGCAGCGCCTTTCTCACGTTTATCGGCGCCGCCACCCGCCCACACGAGTCTGATCATCCCTGATTCTGCTTTCAATGGGCACATCCCTTGACGTACGTATCGTATCATCTTACTCTGTGTCTGAAGGAGAACGAGCATGGTAGAGCAGCTTGTCATCAATGTAGGGAAGAACATCAGGGAACTGCGCCGGCAACGAGGCCTTTCCCTGCGTCAGCTCGGCCAGCGGATCGAGGTCTCGCCCAGCGCGATTCACAAGGTCGAGCAGAACCTCATCTCGCCGACCCTCGGGACCGTCCTCAAGATCGTCAAGGGTCTGGGGACCACCCTCCAATCACTCCTGAACGAGCATACCGAAACACGAGAGGTCGCGTATGTCGCAGCGGCCAAGCGACGAAATACCTTCGTTCCCGACCTCGCACTGAACATTCAGTCGTTGACGGGCGGATTGCCTGATGAAGCGTTCAGCGCGGTGTTGCTGACCATCCCCAAGGGCGCCAAAATGAAAGAACGGGAGTTCCACCATCGCGGGGAGGAGCTTCAGTTCTGCATCAAAGGGAAAGTACGGTTCACGATCCAGGATGACACGTATCTCCTGAGACGAGGCGACGTCCTTCACTTTAAGAGCTATCTTCGACACTTCTGGGAAAACGTAGGAAGCTCGGAGGCTCAACTGCTTATGATCTGCTCTCCGCCGATGCATCTGGGGAGGGGTTCACACAACGGTTAGGCGCCCACAGCGACCGGCGCCCCGAACGAGCGTCTGGTGGACGCCCAACGGGAGATGGTGCTCGATCCGCACGATGAACAGGTCGTCGCCGCCGCAAAGCGAAACGGCATCGGCGACGACATGATCGAGGCGGCGCGCAACTCCCCTGTCTATAAATTCTTCGGGGAGACCTGCAAGCGCAGTTACTTTCTGGTTACGTTGAACGTGCATGACGCTGAGCACGGATACGACTGCGCACCGGAACTTCCCGGACATCGTTTTCCTAATGTTGGCGAGCGCTGTGCTTCTCTAACAACTCGATAACGCGAGACTGCCTATTCCAAAACGCGTGCTTCAGGGCTGTTCCACCGTCTTTGGTGCTCGCGTTGATATCGGCACCGCTGTTGAGGAGTATCTTCGCAACCCTGGCGCGACCCGTCTCAGATGCACGCATTAACGCCGTCACGCCATCCGTGGTGCTCGCGTTGATATCGGCACCTTGTCTGAGAAGGACCTCAACGACGCCCGCCTGACCCCTCTCAGACGCACGCATTAACGCCGTCACGCCATCCGTGGTGCTCGCGTTGATATCAGCACCGCTGCTGAGAAGCCACTCTGCGACTGCGACATGCCCTCGCCATGATGCACGCATCAGGGCTGTCCACCCGTCTTTATCCTTCGCGTTCACATCAGCGCCGGCATTCAGAAGGATTTCGACGACTCTCGTACGCCCATTCCAAGACGCGTACGTCAGGGCCATCCCACCGTCCGTGCTCCTCGCGTTCACATCAGCGCCTCTATTGATAAGTAGCTCCACGACCTCGGCATGGCCTCGCCACGATGCACGCATCAGGACCATGAAGCCGTTATTGTCTCTCAGGTTCACATCAGCGCCGTGATTGAGAAGCCACTCCACGACCTCGGCATGGCCTCGCCACGACGCATGCATCAGAGCGGTCCAACCATCTCTGTCGCGCGCGTTGACGCCTGCACCTGCAGCCAGCAGTTGCTTAACTATTTCGGTCTCTCCGGATTGAGACGCCTCAACAAGCCTTTCGCTCAGCTTCCCATTGCCCCGAAATAATGAATTGAGCAAACTCATATGACCTCCTCTCCACTCGTGCCCTACCAAAGGGTCACTTATGGGACCATCGCTCCGGTAGGGCGGCATACCTGTCCACCCGACAGCCTGGAAGCAGGTTCATTGGAAGGCGCTCTCCTTAAACTCAGCAATCTTCCAGGCACCATCAATCAGATCTACGGAGAGATGGACCCGTTTTCGAACGGACCCGGCCGCCTTCGAGGTGATAGTCGCCTCGTAGATGGCATAGGAGTGCGTTCCATTCCGGTTCGTCTCTTTCAAGGTATACGCAATTTCGCGTGTCCCGCCGATGTTGCCAGAGGTAGCCCCGGCGGATGATCTAAAGGTCTCGTCGATCTTCTCAGCCAGCGCCGGGATGGCCAACGTTTTCGCCTCCCCGAGGTCGGCTCGGTTATAGTATCGATCCATGAACTGCTCCGCGACGGCAGTCGGATCTCCCCCTCCGGCCTGGCAGCCGAATAGGCTCAACAGGGTGATGGCGACCGCTCCCATGACCACATTGCGCAGCTTCACGTTGCCCTCCACCTAACGAAGACGACTCTTCGCTGGGAGAAATCAATCGGTTTTGCAAGCCCTAGCCCATGAGGGGCAACTCTCGATTACGTTATGTGAAGGCCCTGGTCGCACAATCTGTGTCCTATATGATACACTATATCGTATTGTAGACATCTGTCAAGTATAAAGCTTGACGTACGTATCATACACTCCTATAGTGTATCGTAAAGAGGACAATTATGGTTGAGCAGCTTGTCATCAACGTAGGGAAAACAATCAGAGAGCTTCGCCAGCAAAGAGGTTTCTCGCTACGACAGCTTAGTGAGCAGATCGAGGTCTCACCAAGCGCCATCCACAAGATCGAGCAGAACCTCATCTCTCCAACCCTTGGGACCGTTCTCAAGATCGCAAAGGGTCTGAGGACGACCCTCCAATCTCTCCTGGATGAGCAAGGCGCCACGAGAGAGGTCGTCTATCTCCCGAAGGCTAACCGGTGGCGCACCCCCGTTCCTGATCTCAAAATCAGTATTGAGTCGGCAACAGGCGGGTTACCCAACGAAGCATTCAGCGCAGTGTTGTTGACGATTCCGAAAGGTGCCAAGATGAAAGAGCGGGAGTTTCATCATCATGGCGAGGAGCTCCAACTGTGCGTGAAGGGAAAGGTACAGTTCACGGTTGGAGACGACACCTACCTTTTGGGACGTGGAGACAGCCTTCATTTCAAGAGCTATCTTCGACATTACTGGGAAAATGCAGGACAGGCGGAAGCCCAGCTTCTGATGATCTGTTGTCCACCGATTCATCTGAGCAGGGGATCCAACGAAGGCTAGACGTCCACTGCGCGGGAACCGGCAGGGCTACTTTTCTTAGTCCTCGCGGGCGCCGTGCTTCTCCAGCAGCTCGGCAACCTCTGGGTGTCCATGCCACAAGGCGAACTTCAGGGCTGTCCCGCCGTCTCTCGCCTTGACATTCACCTCGGCGCCTTTCGCGAGCAACGCCTCCACTATCCCGGTATGCCCCTTATCTGACGCATACATCAGCGCCGTCACGTTATTACTATCCCTGACGTTCACCTCGGCGCCTCGATCGAGCAATACCTGCGCTGTCGTGAAGCGTCCGTGTGAGGCTGCGCGCATGATGGCGGTTCCACCGTCCTTATTGCATGCGTTGACGTCGGCGCCGTTCCCGAGCAACAGTTCGGCCACCGCGGCATGCCCCCTCTCGGACGCGCGAATCAGGGCGGTCGCGCCGACCTTGTCACGCGCATCAACCTCGGCACCCTTAGCGAGTAACCGTTCGACAGCTCCGGCGTGTCCTTCGGTAGATGCCATAATCAGGACCGTAGCGCCATTCACGGCCCTTGCGTTGACGTCGGCGCCGCGATGCAGCAGCAGTTCCACAACCGCAATATGCCCGTTTTCAGCCGCATACATCAGGGACGTGAACCCGTCTCTATCCTTCGCGTTGACATCCGCGCCCTTGTCGACCAACGCCTCCGCAATCACGGCATGCCCATGCCAGGAGGCGCGTATCAACGCGGTGAGGTCATTATGATCCCTCGCGTTCACGTCGGCGCCGTGACCAAGCAGTTGCTCCGCTACCTTAGTATGGCCATTCCACGCCGCATGCATCAACGCTGTCCAACCCTCTCTATCCTTCACATTGACGTCTGCACCGGCAGTCAGCAGACCCCTGACCTTTTCCGTGTCACCGGATGCAGCCGCCTCTACAAGCCTCCCACTCCCCCCCAAAAATGAGCCAAACAATCCCATCGAACCTCCTTGCAGCCGTTTCAGCGTGCCCCGTGCTTCTCCAGCAGTTCAGCTATCCTGGAATGCCCATTTGAGGATGTATACATCAAGGCGGTTACGCCGTCATTGTCTCTCGTGTTGACGTCGGCGCCGTGATGCAGCAGCAGTTCCACCACCTTCGCGTGTCCGTTCTTCGAGGCCCGCATCAGGGCTGTGCCACCGTCGCTCGCCCTGGCATTGACGTCGGCGCCGTGATACAGCAGGACCTCAACTACCCCCGCATGCCCATTCAAAGAGGCTCGTATCAGGGCGGTCCCCCCGTCATCAGGCCTGACATTGACATCGGCGCCGTGACGAAGCAGAACCTCGGCCACCTCAGTGTGGCCGGTCAAGGAGGCCCGTACCAGAGCGGTCCCCCCGTTGAGGTCTTTTATATCCACATCGGCCCCACCACGAAGCAGCACCTCTGCAACCTTCGCGTGGCCGTTCCACGCCCCCCGCACCAGGGCAGTCCAACCCCATTTATCCTTCGCGTTCACATCCACGCCATGATTGAGCAGCATCTGGACGGCATCGGCATGCCCATGCCAGGAACCCCGCATCAGCGCGGTAAAGCTGTCTTTATCGTGGGCGTTCACGTCGGCGCCTCGAGTCAGCAGCAACTCGGCAACCGTCGTATGTCCGCGCCATGCCGCCCGCATCAGGGCCGTCCCGCCGTTATTGTCCCGCTCGTTGACCTCGGCGTGGTGACCGAGCAGCGCCTCCGCAACGCCGAAATGCCCCAAAAAGGACGCATGTATCAAGGGCGTCCAGCCGAATTTGTCCTTGGTATTGACATCGGCGCCTCGGGTCAGCAGCTCTTTGATCTGTTCGGTATTCCCAGATTTGGAGGCCTCGATAAGCTGGTCGCCAAGCTTCCCGCCACCCCCAAATAATGAGCTCAGGAAACCCATTGTCTCTCCTTCGAATAATCCGTACGGCCCGGCATCTTACCTGATAAGCTCCTTATGTCGCTCCAGCATCTCGGCAATCTTCGAAGCCCTATCGCGCGATGCATACATCCACGCCGTCGCATTCATGTTGTCCTTCATATTAATATCGGCGCCCTTGTTGAGCAGGAGCTCCGCAACCCTGGTATGCCCGTGCCACGCCGCGCGGATGAGGGCGGTGGCGTTGTTGTTGTCCCGCGCGTTGACATCCGCCCCGTGATTGAGCAGCAACCCCACAATCCCGGCCTGGCCATGCCACGCCGCGCGGATGAGGGCGGTGGCGCCGTCTTTCGCCCTCGCATCAATATCCACGCCGCGGGTGAGCAGCAACCCCACAACCCCGCCATGCCCTTTTTCAGCCGCGCGGATCAGGGCCGTCGCGCCGTTCAACGCCTGTGCGTTGACCTCGGCGCCGTGCTGCAGCAGCAGCTCCACCGCCTTACTGTGACCGCGCCAGGCGGCGTGGATCAGGGCCGTCCAGCCGTCATTGTCCTTCACATTGACTTCGGCGCCTTTGGCGAGCAGCAGTTCGAGTACTCCCGCATGGCCGTGCCCGGCCGCGTGCATCAGGGTCGTGACGCCCTCGTTGTCCTTCGCGTTGACGCCGGCGCCTTTGGCGAGCAGTATCTCCACCACCCCCGCATGGCCGTGCCCGGCCGCGTGCATCAGGGCCGTTACACCGTTTCTATTGCAGGCGTTGACGTTAATGCCTCCAGCCAGCAGACTCTCCACCTTTTCGATGTTGCCGGACTTAGACGCCTCAATGAGGCCCTTTCCCAGCTTATCCTCACTCTCAAAGAATGAGCTGAAAAACCCTACCATGTAACCTCCTGCGTTTCAATTCTTAGCGCGTCATATGTTTTTCCAGTAATTCGACAATATTCTGATGCCCGTTTCCGGACGCATAAAATGCGGCCGTCCCGCCCTTGGCGTCCCTGGCATTGACATCGGCGCCGCTATTGACAAGCAGTTCAATAACCTTTAGACGCCCATACCATGCTGCGTTCATCATGGCCGTACTGCCGTCTTTCGCCTGCGCGTTCATATCGGCGCCTCGATCGATCAGCAGCTTGAGGATCCCGTATTGGTTTTCCGCGGCCGTCCGCATTAACGCTGTCCAGCCCTTTTTATCCTGCATATTGACATTGGCCCCTCGATCAAGCAGCAGTTTGACGATCTCGGTGTGCCCTTTGCCGGATGCGTTGATCAGGGCGGTCCCATCGTCATTCGCCCGCGCGTTCACCTCGGCCCCTCGATCAAGCAGCATCTTGACGATCTCGGTGTGCCCTTCCGTGGACGCGATGATCAGGGCGGTGCTGCCGTTGCTCGCCCTGGCCTCCATATCGGCGTTATTGCCAAGCAGCAGTTTGACGAAGTCGATATGCCCCTTATCAGATGCATACATCAGGGCGGTCCAGTCATGCTTATCAGCCACGTTGATATCGGCGCCCTTATTCAGTAACGACTCCGCAATTCCGGTATGTCCGAGCCATGACGCATGCGTCAGGGCCGTCCAGCCATTATGATCCCTGACATTGACATCGGCGCCCTTATTAAGCAGCAGGTCCACAACCCCTGCGTGCCCATTCCGTGAGGCGTGCATCAGGGCCGTCCAGCCCTCCCTGTCCGGTGCGTTTACGTCAGCGCCAGAAGACAACAGGCTTCCGACCTGTTCGGTATTACCGGAACCCGACGCCTCGATAAGCTGTCCACCCTTCCCGCTGCCCCCAAATAGTGAACCAAGGAAACCCATAGAACCTCCTTTCATGTCCCATATGTCAGTCCCATTATCATATTCGATAGAGGCGGCCGTGACCAGTCCTGCGTATACACGCCGAATCCAAGACGACCGCTGTACACCCTCGGACCTCAAGAAGGGTTCGGACCACTCAAGTATACAATTTCATGCAAGATTTCCAATTAAAATTGGGTGGTACGCCCTCAGTGTGCGCTGTGCCGATCCAGCAGTTCAGCCACCTTGGGATGTTCCAGCGCAGACACATACAATCTCGCCGTCTGGCGGTCATGATCTCTGGCGTTCGGATCAGCGCCTTGATTCAGCAGCAGTCCGACAATCCGGGAACGCCCCCGCTCGGCTGCGCGCATCAGGGCGGTCCTCCCTCGATTATCCTTCGCGTTCACATCCGCGCCCCGCTTGACTACTTGCTCGACCACTCCGAAATGCCCTCTCCAGGACGCGCGCATCAGGGCGGTCGTTCCACTGTGGTCCTGTGCATTCACATCGGCGCCCTGCTTGAGCAAGAGATCTACGATACTCCCATGTCCGTTCCACGCCGCGCGCATCAGGGCCGTCCAGCCGTCCTTGTCTCGCACATCGATCTCGGCGCCGTGATCGAGTAATTGTTCGACCACTGCGGTCCGCCCGTGCCCGGACGCGTGCATCAGGATGGTCCAGCCATCCTTGTCTTTCACATTGACCTTGGCGCCCTGCTTGAGCAAGAGCTCGACCGCGCCGGAATGGCCGTTCCATGACGCGCGCATGAGGGCCGTCCAGTCGTTGTGATCCTTCGCGTTGACGTCGGCGCCGTGCGTGAGCAGCAGCTCCACAATCTTCGGATATCCCTTCGCGGACGCGCGCATGAGGGCCGTCCAGTCGTTGTGATCCTTCGCGTTGACGTCGGCGCCGTGCTTAAGCAGCAGTTCTACCACCTTGAAACGTCCATGCCAACAGGCATGCATCAGAGCCGTCCAGCCATGCCTGTCGCTCGCGTTCGTGTCAGCGCTGTCGGCCAACTGCCGCTTCACCTGCTCGATGGTGCCGGTTTTGGATACCTCAATAAGCCTCTTGCCCGATTTCCCCCCGCCACCCTCAAATAATGTACCAAAAAGCCCCATGGACCTCCCCCTTTCACACCCGACACGCGATACGCTTGCCCGTCCATTCGGTCGTTACGACATCAGCACGATGCCGGCTTCCGGCAGATACCGACTTCGCGAGCGCGGTGAGATCCGCCTGCCGCCCTCAATTCTGTATACTACCGTTGCATCCGTGCGCTGTTTTGAGTACGGAATAATACCACGACCGCGGTGATCACGATCACCGACGCCAAGAAATAAATCAGCCGGTAACCGAACCGCTCTGCGATCACGCCAAATATGAACGACGCAAGCGCATGGCCCAGCAACATGGCGGTACTGAATGCGCCCAGCGAGCGCCCGCGTCCCTCAGAATCCGCCAGGTCTATCGTATAGGCACTCAAGGCCGGAAACAGTAAACCATGTGCCATCCCGGTCAGCGTTCCGACCACCAGCAGACCGACCGGGGAGACAAGCCCAATCAGACCCAGGGTGCCTGATCCCATGAGCAGCAGGGCCGGAAGGATCACGCGCTGCCGCCCCCATCGATCAGACAGCCTGCCGCATGTCAACCGAATGCCGATCGCCGCCACACTGTACGCAATATAGAACGCGCCGATACGCGACAACCCCACCTGCGTCGCATAGGTCGGCAGGAAGACGAACACTGCGCCGGAGGCCAGTCCGAACACCAGCGCAAGGAGAATCGGTGGGAGGATACGTGTCGGCGGGATGAAGAACGCGAGACCGGACGCCACGGCGTCTCGTGGCGCAGACGACACGTTACGCAACGCAAGGCTGGTCATCAGACAGCCCGCAGCGGCAGCGGCAGCGGCGAAGAAAAACATTGAGTAACCCGCACGGTAGATCATCTGCTCCCCGATGGCAGGAGACAGCGCGATCGTAATAAGACCGGAGATTCCAAAGAGGCCCACCGCCTCTCCGCGACGGCTCGACGGAACCATCTCGGACACCAGCGTGAGATTCGCGATATAGAATGTGGAGTAAGCAATCCCCTGCAGGATGCGAAAGAGTATGAATCGCGCATCCAATTGATTCGACAACGCAAAGCCGAGCGCCGCCACGATCCCCGATGCCGCTCCGATCAACAGGAATCGCTTGCGCCCGAAGCGGTCGGCAAGGGCTCCGGCCAGCGGCTGCCCAAGAATGGCCGTCACGCTGTAGCTCCCCATGATCCAGCCGATCTGCGACTCGGTTCCTCCAAGCGTCTTGATGTACAGCGGGAGCAGGCTGAAGGCATTGAGACTCGCGAAAAAGAAAAAATTGGACAAAGAGGCAATGAAGAAATTAAAGCTGGGAATCGTGTCGCCAACAGCGCTGTCCCGCGCCTCACGGGTTGACCTCGACAATATTGCCAGTTGACTCTTGCCTGATCGGTCCATCGGTCTACGGCCGGCCCCCCATCTTTCTTCTTGTCTGCCGTTGCAATATATCGTATACCTTGATCGAGTCAAGGTCGTTCATCCGCCGGGTTGCACAACTGACCGGACTATCGAAATCACCCCACAAGGAGGGATGCGCGATGACCACCACTGCGTATGTCCTGATCGAAGGCGCGTCGGATCAGACGGCCAACATTGTCAAGGCGTTACAGAAGATCAAAGGGGTAAAATCGGCCCACGCCGTGACCGGCCCCTATGACGTGATCGCATGCGTTGAAGCGACCGACGTCGGAACGGTCGGATCGGTCGTCCTGTCGAAAATCCGCACCTTGAAGGGCGTTACGCGAACGGTGACCTGCGTGGCCGTGTAAGACGGCCGCTCGCGCCCATCACTTCTTCGATCCGGCAAAGTTCATCGCCAGATGAATCAGGGTGCGGACCATTGCTCCCGTTGCACCCTTGACCTGGTATCCGAACTCCTTGTCGGCCTGGGCGGTTCCGGCAATATCCAGGTGAACCCACGGGGTCTTTCCGACAAAGTTGGCCAGGAGCTTTGCGCCGGTGATCGGCCCGGCCTTCCGGCCGCCGATGTTCTTCATATCGGCACAGTCGCTCTTGATCTGCTCGCCGTACTCCTCATCCATCGGCAGCTCCCAGATCTTCTCATCGGCCGCCTCACTGGCCCGCTTCAACTGCTGCATGAGTTCCGCGTTGTTGGTAAAGGCCCCCGTCCGAATCGATCCCAATGCGATGATGACGGCTCCCGTTAACGTCGCTACATCGACGAGATGCGTAAGGCCCTTGTCGCATGCGTAACAGAGAGCGTCTGCCAGGATCAATCGCCCTTCAGCGTCGGTGTTGATCACCTCAATCGTCTTCCCGTTCATGACGGTCACAATATCACCTGGGCGCTGTGCCGTCCCACTGGGCAGGTTTTCAGTCGCCGGCACAATCGCCGTCACGTCCACCGGCAGCCTCAGTTCTGCGATCCCTTTAATCGCCGCGAGGACGACTGCGCCCCCGGCCATGTCGCCCTTCATCGCCTCCATCCCCTCGCTCGGCTTGATGGAGATACCTCCGGAATCGAATGTGAGCCCTTTGCCCACCAACCCAAGACGCGGACCGACCCCCTTTCCTTTTCTCCCTTTGTAGCTCACCTCGATGAGTTTCGGCGGCTCCTGGCTGCCCTGCGCAACCCCCAACAGCGCCCCCATGCCGAGCCGCTTCATGTCGGCGCGCTCCAGGATCTTGACGGTGAGGCTCGATCCGCTCGCCATCTTCCTGACCCGTACTGCCATCTCCGACGGCGTGAGCATATTCGCCGGCTCGTTCACCAGGTCGCGGGCAAAGCTGACGGCCTCAGCCATGATCCGGCCTCGGCGTATCCCCTCCTTCATTGCAGCCACCTTTGCGTCGTTGCGCTCCAACAGCGTCAGCGTTCTGATTATCTTCGGCCCGTTCTCTTCCAACTTTTTATATTTATCAAACCGATAGAGACCCAGCAATGCGCCCTCGGTGAGCGCGCAGGCCGCCTGATCGGCTGCCAGCCCCCCGATGCCCGCACCGTGAACGATGGATCCGACCATCTGCGCCCCCGCGCCTCGCAGATGGCGCATCGCCTCCGCCGAAGCCGAGCGCACACGCTCAAGGGTCAGCTCCTCCGACTTACCCAGCCCGATCACCAGGACCCTGGCGACCGGAAGCTGTCCGGTCGTATGTAGCAGCAGCCGCTCATGCAGTTTCCCCTTGAACTCCTTCCTTTGGATCGCCGCGGCGATCGACCCGCCGAGCGCCCGATCCACTGCCCCGGTCGCACCGCCCGGCTGCCCCACCCCCTCAAAGAGATTAACGATCAGCGCATCTCCTGCATAGGAGAGCAGATCCTGTGCCCTGATCTCTACTTTCACTCGCTCACTCCTTTCGCACGCTGCGCCTTTCTCTCGGGCGCAAAAATAGGAGGGATGGCGACCGCCACCCCTCTCTGTCCATTCGCATCACCGTCTGTATGGCGATCTCGTCAGCGATTCCGCATGACTCCATCCTTATCCTTACGCCGGCATCTCACGATTGTGTCTTGGAGTGTGTTGGGACCTCGACCACATTACGACAAACCGATCAGTTCATCGACACGCGGATCCCAGGGCTTGAACGGATCCTTACAGAGGATGGTACGCTGATACCGGTCGTTCAGCTTAAGATAGCTCCAGCCCACATCGTACGACTTGTTCCGCTCATTCGCGTATTTGATGAAGTCGCTTCGCACCTTGGCCCGCGTCGTCTGCGGCGGCGTGGTCATGGCCGTCTCAATCTCATCCTCCGTGATCACCCGATCGATCAGGTCGTCCTGCAACATCAGGTAGTACAGCCCGCGAGTCCGCTTGATATCATGATACTGCAGATCCAGCATGAAGACGCGCTGGTCGTCGAAGGAGCAGCCCTTGCGCCCGATGTAGGAGGTGATGAGCCCGTGCTTGATGACCCAGTCCAGCTCGCGGTTGAGCGTCAGGGGGTCCTCCGCCAGCTTGTCCAGGACGTACTGCCACTTCTCGAGCAGATCGGCGATCTGGGGCGAGCGTTCGCGGCCCTGGTAGTACTCGAGGGCGAGGTCGAGGTACTCGCGCTGGATCTCGACGGCGGAGAACTCTTTGCCGCGTTTGAGGCGGATGCGGCGGCGGCAGGTGATGTCGTGGGAGATCTCCTTGATGGCGCGGACGGGATCCTCGATGGCGAGATCGCGTTTGATCACCCCGTCCTCGACCATGGCGAGGATGATGGCGGTCGTCCCGACCTTCAGGTAGGTTGCGAGCTCCGACATGTTGGAGTCGCCCACAATGACATGCAGGCGGCGGTACTTCTCCTCGTCGGCGTGCGGCTCGTCGCGGGTGTTGATGATTCCGCGCGAGCTGGTCGTCGCACCCGAGATCTCCTGGTAGATGTGCTGCGCCCGCTGCGAGATATAGTAATGGTTCCCCATCCGCGTCCGAAGGACCTTGCCGGCGCCCGCAAACACTTGTCGCGTCACGAAGAAGGGGATCAACTGCTCGGCCAGCTTGTGGAAGTTCACACCGCGCTGCACCAGGTAGTTCTCATGACAGCCGTATGTGTTTCCCACAGAATCGGTGTTGTTCTTGAAGATGTAGATTTCGCAGCAGATGCCGTTCTCTTGCAACTTTTGCTCGGCGCTCAGTAACAGCTCCTCCACGATCCGCTCGCCCGCCTTGTCGTGGATCACCAGGTCCCGCGGGTTGTCGCACTCAGGGGTGGCATACTCGGGATGACAGCCGGTGTCCTGATAGAGCCGCGCACCGTTGCGCAGGAAATCGTTGGTCCCGCGCTGGCGCGAGACCACCTTTTCAAAGAGATAGCCCAACGCACTCTCAACCGACAGGTTCACCCGCCCGCCGACCGAGGACGAGATCAGACCGTATTCGCTTTCCAGCCCAAGGATGCGCTCCTGCATGACAGCAACTCCATAATTATCGTACCGGAAGGCCATATGGGGGTCAATGGAATTCATCGGGAGAGTACGGGGGAATTTGAAGAGAGAGTTATAGAAGGGGTGCTAAGGGATGTTAAGAGTCCCTATTGCGGAAATGAGCACCTAAGGCATTGCGTGTCTATCCGTCCAAGTTAATCCCAATACTCTTCAGGTACACCCGAATGCGTTGAACAAACGCACCGGCCTCTTCCACAAGACGCAACGACTCTGCCGATTCCCACGAAGCGGTTATTCCGTAATCGGCCGCGATCCGGCGTCGGTGTTCTCTGGCAAGCACATCTGCCCATTCCGCTTCGATGATTCCAGGGCGAACCAGGACCGAACCAAAGAGGCGTCCGACGGCGGCGTGCGATTCAGCGACGGCATCATGGAATAGCAGGGCCGCCTTGGCGGCGTGCATGACGGCGTAGTAGCTGCGCGAGACCGCATCCTCATACAATCCATCCTCGTACAGGTTTCTTGCCGCCTGCAATGCCCGTTTCGCACGCTCGAACTCCGCCAATATATTGTCGGGATTCACGGCACGGCTACCCCATCACGAGTGACCGTCAGCCAAAACGGAGCCTGTCGCTTTCGGTGTGTTTCCCATTCCTCCCTCGTAAGGACGATGATCGACGGCACCACGTCTGTCCCTATAGCTAGATGGTCACCGGATTGTGCAACGGCGTCCTTCAGCCGCCAGTCCCCCTCTCGAATCACCACCAAGAGATCAAGGTCTGAATCGGCTGTCGCCGTTCCTCTCGCCTTTGACCCAAAGACAATGATCTCTTCGACGAGGGCTGGAAACCGCTCCGCCAACGTCCGGCGATAGGCATCTAGCCAGGCCTGCTCTGCAGGGCTTAGCTTCATCATCATATCTCGTCCACCGCGCACGTCTGTAGCGCGTCCTCCTTGAAGAGGTTACTCACTTTGACCGCAACCAGCTTAGACCAAGCCTGCCATCGTGTGCAACGTGCTCTAGTGTCCTGAATCAGAAATCCTATGAAGAAGTCGATACTCCATGTGTCGTCATTCCCGCGCAAGCGGGAATCCAGAACCCCCGTTATTTCCTGGATTCCGGCTCGCGCCCGCGATGCGGGCTTGGCCGGAATGACGGCTACAAATCTGGAAAAGCACAATAATGAAGCCAGACCGAACGCTTCGAGGATTTCACCGCTTCCAGTCATCGTCCCATGTATCCAGCCGCATGGGCATAACCATGTTGTTAAAATCACGACCCTTTGCTCTGTGATGTTCCTCAGTATGAACCCCAAGAGATAAATAGATCAATGCTGCCCGCGCCAATCTCATGATAGAGATGGCGCTCATTTCAAAGTCACGTCTGTAAACCGAAAAAGCCAGTGAATCCGTCATCGCTTTGCCAACGGTGTCTTGGAAGGCGAGGGGTCCCGCCCACTCATCCATGTGAAGCTTGAGGTACTTATGCTCCAAATGGTTACGATACTCGTTCAGGGCGCGTGCATCCGGCTCTATTGCCTCTCGAAACCCTTCGTCGTCGCAGAACAAATCTTTACTGAGCCAATACAGTCCTCTCATGGGCCAATTTTCTTTCGATTTGAACCGTGAAAGCAGGTCTCCGTTTTTCTTCCCATTGTTGAACCAAATAGTCTTTAGATAAATCTGGCGCTCCGGAATTTGAAGCCCCAAATAATGGTTCAGGAAAAAAGCAACCTTATCAAAGATCGAATACGCCATACGAAATGCAATCTTCACCTGCTCTGTGGCCAGTCCATAAGCAGGGTAATCAAGCGTATTGTACAGAAGCACGTCACGATCAGAAAAATGAGGGCCAGCCGCTTCTATACCGGCATAGAGTAAAAACCGAGCCGACACGTACTCCTGTTTGAGAGCATTGAATAGTGCGGGATAGTAGGGCCCTTCGTTAAGCCCGACTACAATGGATGGTGCTGTGAGGATATCTCGATTCGCAATTGGGTAATTCCCCAGGTCATTGAGGGGATTCAGGAATAGCCGTTCTCGCAGACACCAGGCCCGATAAGCCTTTTCCTCCTCGTTCTTTCCCATGGGGAAATTGTCCAGGTCCGTTGGTGTCGATAGAAAATCTGGTCGGAGAAAAGACTCGATCCGATTTTTTCCTCGGGTGAACGCCTCCCTGGCGTCCGGTTCCAGCGGGTGCTCCACCGCAGATTTCAGCAGACTGTGCGCTTCTCTTAGAAATATGCTCGTATGTCCATTATCGTAGAGTGTCCGCGCATAATCCGATAACGTGATGGCCTTATTGCCCTGGGCCATTCCAAAATCTGGAACGATACCCAGCGCCTTATCGTAATACCATAGCGCCTCTACGAAACGCCCAATGTGAGAGAAACAGTTGCCGAGATTCGTGTATATTTGGCAAAGGCGCTCTGGAGGGAAGTCGACGACTCCCACGGCCTTCGCTGCAAGACGCAGACAAATGATTTCTTTCTCGAACTCTATTTGCTCCCATTCCCAGACATCGCCCCCATCCTTGTGGCGCAATTGGCGAATAGCTGACCATGCATTGCCTTCAAAATAGCAAAGCGTGGCTTGTTGGCCGGGGGACAGGGCACTTGTCTTCAACTGCTCACACCAGTCTATCGCCCTATGCAGGCCATCTTCTCGTCCTAGGTCGGTAGAAAGATCGACCAAATCCCCGATACGACTTATGGCGTCATCCGGCTCAAGTTGCAAAATATCGCTCGCCGCTAGAAGTTCATTGTAGGTCTTCTCATGCATCAGAGTCCTCTGGTCACATTATTGATCAGTTTGGATGGCCTGCTTGTGGACCTTTCTGTTAATGGACGCCACTCGCTGTCCCGTAGTTGCCTCCTCGACCAGCCGAACCTCTTCTTCTGTCAGGCCGTAGAGGTCGTAGACGAGCTGATCAATCAGCCGGTCGGTCGCACCAATCTGACGATGCAGTCGCGTCTTCTCATCCGGCGTCTTCGCTGCCGCCAATTGCTTGTGCAGGCCCAGCATCTGCTCGACCAAGCCGGATAATCGGGTATGTCTTAAAAGGCTTGGGTTCACCGGCAGCTTGTTCATATGCTGATTGGAAAGCCGATAAGCATCACCTCGATTGGCCGGGCAGTGCTGAGTGATCCAGTACCACGCCAGTTGTGAGTTCAGATAGCCCAGAAGAGCAAGACTGTCACTTGGGATACAAAACACCGTGTTATTTGGATACATGCCGTCGACATTAAGAGCGAACCGTGACTTGGAACAGAGGTCAGGGTAAACCAGCTTTGGATTATCATAAACCTCGGTGTTGGCCACCTGACGAATAACCCACCAATCGTAGTCTCCACGTTGGACCTCATATCTTGCACGAAGGCGGGCTTCGAACTGTTTCAAATACTCCTTGACTGACGGATAATTTTCGATGTTCAAAGATTCCCGTGCACAGATTAGAAAATCTCCATTAGTAGTTGAAAACCAATTCCGAATATCCCTGCCCCGGCCATAAGGCTTCAATACTTCACGCGCCCCACTGTGAGATCGAACCAGGGCATGAGCAACGTCGGGTTTAACAACAAACGCTTCATTAAGACTTGTCTTGATCCCAATCTGTGCAGGTCCGCCTACTTGAGACAACGGTGACGACTGGTCTGTCATCTTTGTGACGATTCGTTGTCCTCGCTTGGTCGTAAAAATCCATGGACCTGAAGTGAGGGACTTGCACGATACGGATTTTCCGTAATCGAGGATCGTCTCCGGCAGTACACCAGTTTCACTGGCAGCACGACCATACCGAAAGTCCCTCGCAACACTTCCATGAGTTTTCTCGCCAATCACAACAATAGGGTAGGTGGTAGCCCCCTTAAAAATTTGTACGTCCCCATAGTCCACCACGCTCAACGGGCGTAGGTGTTGGGAAAGCAGATCCCGCAACCCGGTACCGTAACCCGTATGCAAAAACTTACTTGAGCTGATGTAACCAAGCAATCCACCGTCTCTCGCAAGCTGCAGACCGCGTTCGTAAAAATACACGTAAAGATCGGCCAGTCCGTGATAAGCATTATAAGAAACTGAAAAATAGTGCTTATAGTCTGAAACTCCCTCTTGCCGCACATACGGCGGGTTGCCGATGACGGCGTCGAAGCCGCCTGCTTGCATGATTGATGGAAACTCCGCCTGCCAGTCGAAGACGTTGATGTGATAGCGCTCGTCTTCATCGAGCAGGCTCATCTGCTGGTGCTCGTAAAAGTCCGGACCGATGAGGCTGTTGCCGCACTTGATGTTGTTGCCGAGGTCAGGCAGGGCGCGCTCGCGCCACATCTGCAACTGGCGGGTCAGCGAATCCTGGTTTTCCCCTTCCAGTACCTTGAGCAAGAGGCTCAGCTTGGTCACCTCGACCGCCTGGCTGTCGATATCCACGCCGTAGATATTATTCAGCAGGATCCGCTTTTTCTCCTGGGTGGTTAAGAACCACTGTCCGCCGATCCCTTGATAGATCTCCTTGGTGTGCCGTTTGGGGTCATCCTTCACATACCAATCGCGGTGATAGTTCAGAAGGGAGGAATACGCGCTGATCAGGAACGAGCCGGAGCCGCAGGCCGGATCGAGGATTCTGAGCTTGGCGACCTGCTTGGGCGTTTTCCCCTCGCAGAGCTTGCCGACGGTGTGGGTGACGATGTAGTCCACGATGTAGGCAGGGGTGTAATAGACGCCCCCGGCCTTCTTGACCTCGGGCTTGTCCTCTACGACGGCGCGGTGGCCGGGGGTCAGACGGATCACCTTGCCGAGGAACTGCTCATAG
The DNA here is from genome assembly GCA_003104975.1 of Candidatus Methylomirabilota bacterium. Lineage (NCBI taxonomy): Bacteria > Methylomirabilota (SeqCode) > Candidatus Methylomirabilota bacterium. The sequence goes on along the minus strand of PQAM01000010.1, from coordinate 196,048 downwards.
ACGTTGCCGAGGATGTCGGCCCCAAGGACAGAGAACTCGTAGGGACTCTCAGGATAGTAGAGGCGGCGAATGATCTCTTTCAGGACCTTGTCGTCGATGGTCAACGTGTAGGCCAAGGCATCCGGCGCTTCAGCCCGTCCCTTCTCCGGCTTGAAATGAAAGAGGCCAGAGTTGTACCGATCATCCGCGATCCCATACAGGTAGCGCAGCCGCTCATAGGTATGCTCGCCGTTCAGCAACGTCTGGAGCTGGCCGTAGGGCTCGATGCCCCGATCTTCGCACATCCGGAGGAAGATGATCCGGTCGATGGTCCGCTGGACGGCGAAGTTGAGTTCCTGTTGGGTGAGGTCGGGATTGCGAAGGGCCAGATTGCGGGCGAGCGATTCCCGCCAGGCTTCAATCTCCTTCAGGAAGGCCGCGTCAACGGCGGCGGTCCCTTTCTTCCCCCTGCTCGACTCGGCATATCGGTCGAACGAGCCTTTCAGAACGGCATCGCGGGAGAAGATAGCGGCAATCTCGTCCCACCGCCGGACATACTCGGAGTAGGTCAGGTACAGGACGCGGGCGGTGGAGGCGCGATCGGCCTGGTCCGGTTTGATCCGGCAGTCATAGACGGCGAACTCCTCAAAGTCCGTCAGGATACTGAGCGGGAGTTTGGCCGACCAGGCATAGCGGCGCAACTGAAAGGCGGGGTTGGTGTCGCCCTTGATGTTAGTCGCGGGTTTCTTGGCTTCCAGGAAGAACTTGCGCGTACCGCCGATACGAAAACAGTAATCGGGGGCCTTGGTGGCGCCGCCGATCTTGATGGCGTCCTCGTGGATGACGTCCTTGTAGGCTTCGGCGTAGCCGGTCCGATTGGCAACATCCCAGCCGAGCGCCTCAAAGAACGGGTTGATAAATTCCACCCGTACCTCGGTCTCACCGTAGGTGGCGGCGTGATACGCATCGAGGTGCTGGTCGAACTTCGCGATCAGCTCCGCTATCTGTTTCGGAACCTCGGCCATGGTACGCCTGTCCAGAGTCGTGCGTTTGAAATTGGCAGCCTATCCACGGACGTCATTCCGGCCAAGCCCGCGCAGCGGGCGCGAGCCGGAATCCAGGAAATGGCGGGGGGTTCTGGATTCCTGCTTTCGCAGGAATGACGATTCGCGGGGGGGCGCCGATCCCTTCGTCGAACTTCTCTTCGGGACTCTAGCCGAGATGTGACTTTTCAGGCAAGGAGAATCTTCGGCGAGGATTTTACCAGATTGTCGGAGCAAATCGTCGCAGTTGCAATTCATTAGCGAGAGGCGCCCGATCATCGAGCGCCTCATCCCGGCCATTGTACTCTCGAGCGAGTTAAGACTTGCCCTCGAGTTGCGGCTCTGCCTTGTAGCCTTGCGTCTCGATGACCTTGACGATCCGATCGGGTGTGACCTTGGCATCGTCGTAGATCACAGTAGCCGAGCCGTTACTGAGACTGACCGTTGCGCTTCTGACCCCGTCCGTCTTTTTCAGTGCCTGTCTGATCTTGGTTTCACAGGCATTGCAGTACATTCCTGTCACCTTAAAGGTTGTTGTCATGTCGGCCGCCAACGCAACGCTGGCCAGCAACAGCATCATGACTGCCGCTATCGTGACTTTCGTAGTGCGTGATCTTGTCATTCTTTTCCTCCTTGGAAATACCAGACTATCCAATAGCCTCTAGAACCGGTCCAAGCAGATACGCCGAAAACAGACCGATGAAATAGATCCCTGTCGAGGTCCATAAAATCGTCCGACTGACGCGGCTTGCCGTAGTGCAGGCGCTCGGCTGATCGACAGGGCAGCTTCGTCCGGTCTGCTGAAGTCCGGGCGCGATGCGATAGATATAGACGGAATTAACGGCGATCAGCAGGCCCGCAAGCGCAAACGTCAAGTTCTTGTACCGTGACAGGGCAATAAGCCAGGGTAACGTTGAGACGAGCGATGCGACTGTCGCGCCCATCCCAACCAGTACCATCAACGATGGCAATGCACAGCACAGCAGTGTGCCCAGTGATGTGAACAATGAAATATAACCCAATGATCGGGTTTTCCATGTGGCGCTCATACTCCGACTCCTATCTACACGATGCGCGACGGCGGCAAGGGTTACCGTAGCCGTCAGAGGTGCCGATCGATGAAGGCATGCAGCCGTTCGCTGTATCCGGCTGGGATCTCAAACGTCCGCTCGTCGGCCACAATCACCAGCATCTTGCGCAGGCTGTCATACAGCACCGAACAGCGACGGCACCTTACCAGATGCGCCTCGATCTCGGCGCGCAGGGCAGGATCGACATCCCGGTCGATGAAATTCGACAGCTCTTGCAGTACCTGTTCGCAGGTCACCATGGTCTTTTGCCCTTGAATGAAAGCACACGGTCGAGCCACCCGCGGCGCAGCACCGATGCAAGCTGTTCACGCATCATCAGCCGCGCCCGGTGAAGGCGCACCTTTACGGCCGCCACGGTAATCTCTAACGCTGCCGCTGTATCGGCCGCGCTCAGTTGTTCCACATCGCGCAGAATGAAGGTCTCTCGATAAATATCGGGCAATGCATCTAAAGCCCTGGCAATCTGATCCCTGAGCTCCTTCCGTTCAGCGATGTCGGAAGGGAGTTCGCGCCAGTCGGCGAAGTCGCGCGGCGTAAAGGGTTCTCTCGAACTCGATTGGGCCTTATCGAGCGGCTCGAAGAGATGTGCATGTTTGTTGCGCCACTTGAGCCGAGCTTCGTTGACAGCGATCCGCAACAACCACGCCTTAAATTTCTCCGGCGCCGTAAGCTGATCCAGGCGCATGAGCGCCTTCAGTATGGTGTCCTGTGCCACCTCTTCAGCATCGGCATAGTCGCGCAGGATTCCATAAGCCGTAGTGAAGACAGCGCGCTCATACGGACGGACCAGCTCGTGGAAGAGGCGGCGCTCTCCAGCCAGGACCCGTCTTAGCAGTTCAGATTCACATTGTGATGGGGACGGAATCGATTCGATAACCACCGGCCACGCCTCCCCTTTATTTATAAGATACCGCAGGCTGACCGGAGGTTACCAACTTTGGGCAGCGTTACGGCAAAGGCGGGAGCTTCAGCGATTGTCTATCTGGGGTCACAGAGGGATTCCGAATCCCGGACATGGCCAAAAGAGGGAGGACTGGGGGGGCGAATGAAGGGCGTTGATGACTGGTCGAACATTGCGATTAGCTCCGTGATCTGCTTCAGGACTTCGGGCATGATCCGCAAGTCCAGGCCAAGGCGTGATTTTTCAGGTAAGAATAATTTTTGACGGGAACGAGAAGAAAAAACGATGATAGGTTACTCGGTCTCGGTGAGCATCGTTGCGAGGTCATCCTGGGACAGGCGGCGGAATTTACGGCCGGTACGATGGCGCTCCAGGACCGCCACCTCCAGGCTTCGCGGTTCGATCTTGGCGTTGCTCACGGCCTCCAGCGCACGGACGGCCAGCCTCAGCGCAGCTTTTTGATCAAGCCCGGTTTGATAACTATCCTTCAAGTACTGCCTCAACTCGTCGGCCTGTCCGCCGATGGCGGCAAACCCCTTTTCGTCGCCGATGCTGCCGTCAAAGGCGATCCGGTATAACTCATTCGGTATCTCCCCATCGGCGACCTCAACCACCAGGATCTCCACCTCCAACGGCTTCATCGCCTCGCTGAAGATGTTGCCGATGGTCTGCGAGTAGGCGTTAGCCAGCGACTTGGCCGTCACATCTTCCCGATCGTACGCAAACCCCTTCAGGTCGGCATACCGAATCCCCGCCTTACGCAGGTTCTCGAACTCGCTGTATCGCCCGGCACCGGCAAAGGCGATCCGGTCATAGATCTCCGAAATCTTGTTGAGCGAGGCGCTGGGATTTTCCGCCACCAGCAACATCCCGTCGGCGTACTCCAGAACAATGATCGATTTTCCGCGGGCGATCCCCTTTCGGGCGTACTCCGCCTTATCCTGCATCATCTGTTCCGGCGATACATAATATGGAAGCGCCATCAGCCTATGCTCCTCGCTCGACCGACTTGCGGCGATCGATAATGGCCTGGCAGACCTCTTTGATACGGGTCTCCGGCACATCCTGCAGGCCGGATCTGACCGCGATCTTCACCGTCGGGAAGAGCCCGCGAACGAAGTCGGGACCCCCGGTCCCCACATCCTCTTCTGCCGCGTCGATCAATGCCTCCAGCCCCACCGCGATCGCCTCGTCCTCGGTCATACCGTCCCGATACAACTTTTTCATAGTCGAGCGGGCATCCTTCCCGCCGGAACCCGTGGCGTAGTAATCGGTCTCCTCATACCGACCGCCCGTCACGTCGTATTTGAAGATCTTCCCCTCCCGACCCCTGACATCGTAGCCGACAAAGATTGGGATCACCACTAACCCCTGCATCGCCATCGGTAGATTGGCCTTGACCATCTGCGACAACTTATTCGCCTTTCCCTCCAGCGAAAGCGGCATCCCTTCCAGCTTTTCGTAGTGGGTCAGCTCGACCTCAAACAGCTTGGCCAGTTCGATGCACGGACCGGCAACACCCGCAATGGCAATGGCCGAGTAGGCATCCGCCTTGTACACCTTCTCGATCCGCCTCGACGAGACCTGAAACCCCTCGGTCGCCTGCCGGTCCCCTGCAATCAGCGACCCGTCCCGGAATCTCAGGGCCAGAATCGTAGTTCCGTGAGGCGTCTCTTTCAACTCCCGGATCTCAGCCGGCGACAACCCGTCCGGCTTGATCTGCATCTGGGGCAATAGGTCAGACCGAACCTGCCGCAGCAGGTCAAAAAAACTCGAACCTGGAACCATCGAATCGAACAACAAGCGCATGGGTAGAATGTCCCGAATGGAGCGCGTCTGTGCTAGACCGCGATGTTGTCCAACAGCTCCACGGCGGTGTCGGATCGGTCCAGCAGTTCGGCCGCCAACTTCCGCGTCCCCCTCAACGGATCGACCATGGGAACCCGTTTCACCGTTGCCTCGCCGGTATCGAAGATCACCGAACTCCAGCTTGCCCCATAGACCTCATCGGGGTACTTCTGTAGACATGTCCCGCGGAAATAGGCCCGGGTATCCGCGGGAGGGGTAGTGATGGCGAGCAGAATTTCCTCGTCCGTGACGATTCGTTCGACGTATCCCTGGCGCTCCAGGGTGAAGTACAGGCCCTTGTCCCGTCGAAGATCATGATACTGCAGATCCAGCATGAAGACGCGCTGGTCGTCGAAGGAGCAGCCCTTGCGCCCGATGTAGGAGGTGATGAGCCCGTGCTTGATGACCCAGTCCAGCTCGCGGTTGAGCGTCAGGGGGTCCTCCGCCAGCTTGTCCAGGACGTACTGCCACTTCTCGAGCAGATCGGCGATCTGGGGCGAGCGTTCGCGGCCCTGGTAGTACTCGAGGGCGAGGTCGAGGTACTCGCGCTGGATCTCGACGGCGGAGAACTCTTTGCCGCGTTTGAGGCGGATGCGGCGGCGACAGGTGATGTCGTGGGAGATCTCCTTGATGGCGCGGACGGGATCCTCGATGGCGAGATCGCGTTTGATCACCCCGTCCTCGACCATGGCGAGGATGATGGCGGTCGTCCCGACCTTCAGGTAGGTCGCGAGCTCCGACATGTTGGAGTCGCCCACAATGACATGCAGGCGGCGGTACTTCTCCTCGTCGGCGTGCGGCTCGTCGCGGGTGTTGATGATCGGTCGCTTCGCCATCGTGTCGAGGCCGATAAAGGTTTCAAAGAAGTCGGCCCGCTGCGAGATCTGAAAGTCGCAGCGCTCGGCGCCATTTTCCGCCCCGACCTTGCCCGCGCCCGCAAAGATCACGCGGGTAACCAGAAACGGCGCAAGCCCCTGGACAATCTGGTCGAATGGGATCCGCCGTTCCATCAGGTAGTTTTCATGGTGGCCGTAGCTGTTCCCTTTCCCGTCGCTGTTGTTCTTGTAGATAAAGATCCGCTGCCGCTCCGGCAGGGTCAGGTTGGCGGCGGCCAGACACAGTTCGAAGATCCGCTCGCCGGCCTTCTCATAACAGACGACATCCCGGGCATTGGTACATTCCGGCGTGGAGTATTCGGGGTGGGCGCCGTCGACATAGAGCCGGCCGCCGTTTCGAAGGAGCTTGTTGATCGTGCGGTTATCCTGCTGGCTTGGCCGCTCGCGCTCCCCGCTTATCTCGAATCCTCTGGCATCCAGGAGCGGGTTCTCACCCGCGTAATCCCAGATCGACTTGACCTCGGCGATGGGGCGATGGGCGTTGATCAACAGGATGGAGCCGGATACCGGATCGAACCCGCGGGGATCCCTGGCGCTGATCCCCAACTCGGTCTCGGTCCCCATGATCTTTTCGATCGCCATGTATCCTTGCGGTGAAGCAGCAATCAGTCGTCGGCACTCAGCAGGTCAAGACCGATCAACATGCTCCACTCACATCCTCATCTCAAGAGCTTGCAAGCCGTTTCTCGCGTCGACAGTCTCGCTGAAGGTGACGGCTGATTGCCGAAGAGAGCATCACAGATAGTGGCCGGTAGAGATAGTCTCGACCTTACGAGACTTCTTCTCTTTCTCTTCACGGTCGAAGACGGTCCGCACATTGACGATGCGCTCGCTTCGGCGGCCGGCAATCTTGGCCCAGTCGTCCGGATTGGTCGTATTCGGCAGATCCTCATTCTCTCTGAACTCAGTCCGGACCGCATCAAGCAGGTCTTCAACCGTCAGGCCCTTGACGCCGGTCGCGATCATCCGTTTTACCGCCCGCTTCTTGGCCCTTGTGCAGATCGATTCAATCATGGCCCCCGAGGCAAAATCTTTGAAGTAGAGTGTTTCCTGCTGGCCGGAGGCGTAGGTCACCTCCAGGAAACGATGCTCCGGAACCGTCGCGTACAGCAGGTCGATGGCCGCCGCGGTCATGGCCGCCGCTACCTTTTCCGGCGTCCCATGCGCCTTGATCTCCGTCGCCGCGAACGGCAGTGCCGGCGTCAAGTACTTTGCGAAGATCTCACAGGCTGCGCTCCGGTCTGGGCGGTCGATCTTGATCTTGACATCGAACCGCCCCGGCCGCAGGACAGCCGGATCGATGAGGTCCTGACGGTTCGAGGCCCCGATTACGATCACATGCCTAAGCCCTTCGACGCCGTCCAGTTCCGCCAGGAACTGGGGGACGATGGTCGACTCCATGTCCGACGAGATGCCCGACCCGCGCGTCCGGAAGAGCGAATCCATTTCATCAAAAAAGATGACCACCGGCGATCCCTCGGTCGCCTTCTCCCTGGCCCGGCCGAAGATCTCCCGGATCTGCCGTTCCGTCTCGCCGACATACTTGTTCAGCAACTCGGGACCCTTCACATTCAGGAAGTAACCCTTGACGGCCTGCCCGGTCTTCTTGGCCAGTTGCTCGGCCAGTGAGTGCGCCACCGCCTTCGCGATCAACGTCTTCCCGCAACCCGGCGGCCCATAGAGCAATACGCCCTTTGGAGGCTGAAGCTGATGTTCCCGGAAGTAGTCGACATAGAGATGCGGCAGCTCGATCGCGTCCCTGATCATCTCGATCTGGGGACCAAGCCCGCCGATGGCCTCATAGCCGATACTCGGAACCTCCTCGAGGAACAGCTCCTGGACATCGGTCTTCGGCAGCTTTTCCAGAATGTGCCCGGACCGCGAGTCGAGCAGCAGACGATCGCCCGCCTTAAGGGGTTGCTGCCGCAGCGGATCGGCCAGTTCGACGACCCGCACCTCATCGGCGCGCAGCGTGACCACGGCCCGACCCTCATCGAGCATGTCTTTCAGTGTCACAACCTCGCCCTGCTCGTCGAAGCCTGCCGCCTCAATCACATTGAACGCCTCATTCAGGATCAACTCCTGGCCCTTGCGCAACGACTCCGGCCGAATCGAAGGATGGAGGTTCACCTTCATCTTTCGACCGCCCATAAAGATATTGGCGGTCTTATCGGGGTTCATCGATGCGAAGATCCCGTACGGACTCGGCGGGGCCGAAAGCTTCTCCACCTCTTCCCGAAGGCCTTCGATCTGCTCTTTGGCCTGCTGCAAGGCCTCGACCATCCGTTGATTCTGATTGTGCGCCTGGCCCAACTGTTCACGCGACTGGTCGAGTTTGGATCGGAGGAATTCGAACTCTTTCGGCGTCTGATCCAGCCGTCGCTGGAGGTGATAAATCTCCTCTTCGAGTGTCTTTACCTGTGCCTGAAGAGACTCGATTTCCTCCTCGTACCGGGTCAGCTTACGGCTGTACGTTGTCTCGTTCCCCGGAAGCTGTTCGGAAAGCTTCCGCATCGTCTTTCTGAAAGAACTTAACCGGGCCGAGCCTTTTTCCGGGTCGCTCATCGTCGTCTGACCTCCTTGCACCCCTGGTCATGACCACCACATCATCTTATACGATCCAAGGGCTGCACATCGCACTATCTGACTTTTATATTAGCGACGATTCTAAGGCTGTCAAGTCTTTTTCCTGAACACTACATCGGCGAAATCCGCTCTCCTAGCCCGTTTTCGACCTCGAGACACGTAGCATATCGCTGAGCGTCTCGACGTCCTGTCATCAATCTGTTTTCGATTGCCTGAGAACAGAAATTGATCGCGCCAGCCGTGGCGGGAAGCGCCGTCGAACCCGAAAACGAGCGCCTTAATGCTTGCTGACCACTGCGCCGATCAGACGCGCAGCTCGCTCGAGCTCCGCCTCGGAGTTAAGCATATCGGGGCAGACGCGCAAGTACTCGCCGCGCGCGTCGACCTTTACCCCTTTCTCGTGCAGTTGCTTCGCGATCGTACCTGACTCGGGATGTACGACGGTGAGGAAGGCGCCGTATGCGTCGCCGACGCCAGCGACCGTGACGCCTTGTTCGGCGAGGAGCGAGGCGAGGTGGCTCTTCTGAGCGAGGTTGTGCGCGCGTACACCCTCGACGCCGAGTTCGAGGGTAAGCTCGAGACCGGCAAGCGCCTGCACCGGCGCCAGCACTGGCGGCGTAGACTCGAGCCACGCGTCCCCGCCGCGCCCGTACTTCGGGGGGTCGGGCCGCGCGTAGGAGAAGGCGTCCTGTTTCGAGAACCAGCCGGTGTCGAGCGTGCGCAGAGTCTCGACGAGCCCCGGGCGCACATAGAGCCAGCCCGCGCCAGGCCCGCCGCGCGTGTACTTGTACGAGCCGCCGACTGCAAAATCGACGTCGAGCGCGTCGAGATCGAGCGGCAGCGCGCCGACGTGGTGGTAGACGTCGAGCAGCACCAGCGCGCCCGCGACGTGCGCGCGGTGGACAATGTTCGGCAGGTCCTCGACGATCTCGCCGGTACGGAACATGACGCTCGAGAGGACGATCAGATCCGCGCCTGCGATGCTGAGCTCACGCCAGGGCGCGAGGTCGAGATCGATTCGCCCCTGCTCGCGGTAGACGCGCAGGATAAAGTCCAGTGAGTCGAACTCGCCGTCGCTGGTCGCGACGCGCGGCTTGCCCGGCAGCGCGTTCAGCACTGCCCGCAAACCCTGGCCGGCACTGGTCTTGGGGACGATACAGTCGGCGCGTGGCGCGCCCACCAGGGTCGCCGTGAGTTCTCGAAATCGTTCTTGCTGCTGAAGCCAGAACTGCCAGGCGCCCTCCATGTCGCGATACCACACGTCGAGCGCCGCGCGTACGTCTTCGGCCATCCGGTCGGGCGGCCGGCCGAGCGAGTGATTCGCGAGGTAGATCTCCTCTCTGGCGAGTACGCGCGAAAAGCGCGGCCACACTGCGTGCCGCAAGTACTCCTCAGTGAATCTCGGTGCGGACATCGACCAGCTCCGGGAAGAGCGACGTCTCCAGCGTCCGGCGCAGGAAGGCAACGCCGGACGTGCCGCCGGTGCCCGGTTTGAAGCCGATGATGCGCTCGACCGTCTTCACGTGGCGGAAGCGCCAGAGCTGAAAGTTCTCCTCAACGTCGACCAGCTTTTCGCACATATCGTATTCGGCCCAGAACTGCTGTGTGTTTTGATAAATGGTCCTGAAGACGGCAGTCACGCCCCGATGCCCCTCGTAGGGTTGCGACCAGTCGCGCTCGACGCGCTCGAGCGGAATCGGCATACCGCGGCGCGCGAGGTAGCGCAGGAACTCATCGTACAGGCTCGGTGAGGCGAGCAGCTTCGCGAGCCGCTCATAGACCGGCGCATCGTGGCGATGTACCTCCATAAAGCGCGCGTTCTTGTTGCCGAGCAGGAACTCGACAGCTCGGAACTGGTAGGACTGCAGCCCCGAGGCGGGCCCCAGCACGTCGCGAAACTCAACGTATTCCGAAGGCGTAAGCGTCTCGAGCACCGACCACTGCTCGAAGAGCTGGCGCTGTACCTGCTTCACGCGCGCAAGGATCTTGAAGCACGGCTCGAGGCGGTCGGCGCGGACGTGCACGATCGCAGCCTCAAGCTCGTGGATCATCAGCTTCATCCACAACTCGGATACCTGATGCTGGATGATGAAGAGCATCTCGTCGTGGTGCGAGGAGCGCGGGCGCTGCGCCGCGAGCAGCTCGTCGAGGCAGAGGTAGCCGCTGTAGGAAGTCTGAGCGGTGAGGCCTGTAATAAACTTATCGTCGTCCTCTCGCATAGCTCCTATAATACCACACAGGTGATCCCGGCCTTTTCACACTCTTCGTCCAGAATATCTGCGATCGTCCTCCCGCTGAGCCGGTAAGTGGTCTGCCGCAACACGCTCATTTGTTCGTCATTGCGAGCGACCGAAGAGAGCGTGGCAATCTCATCGCACTTGAGGTGACGAACAACGGTGGGATTGCTTCGGTCGCAGCGCTCCCTCGCAATGACGCGGGTTGGTGGCTTTGTGGGCAAGAATGGATCGCCATCCCTCTTTTTGAGGAGTGATCTGCTGTGGCGGAGGCCAAGCGCCGTATGCTATGGTGAGAGTAGATTCGGGGCGGGTTGTAAGAAACGAACCATGCTGCGATGGAGGAAGAGGTGTCACACCGACGGGTAGACAAATACGCACGAAGCGCCACCCGTCTGCTCCTGATCGTGGCGGCGGTCGTGACCGCGCTTGTCGTCCTGATGATGTTCGCCATGGGGCGCTGAGAACAATCCAGTGGAGTACCCCAGAAATGATTCGACACTGAATCCGTTCGAGCGGAGCCCTTCGACACCGTTCGTCCTGAGCCTGTCGAAGGAACGAACGGTGCTCAGGACAGGCCTGTCGAAGCCCTATTTACGCACCCTTCGACTAGCTCAGGGTGAACGGAATGTGTAAACGCATCCAAGAATCAGTGCGCCAGGATAGCCTGGTTAGCAGACGGCGGAAGATGTTCGTGTGCGTGATGAAATGATTTACAAATTTGGTTTGTGCGGATTATACTACGACCTATTGAGGCGAAGCCGCTTGACACAACGGAGGGGAGAAACGGCGTAATGGGGATTCGGCAGCCTGCACCGGCTGAGCTACTGAATATCTATTATCACCTCACGCTCGCTCGCGGGCTGGAACAGCGGGTGATTACCCTCTACCGACAGGGTAAGATCGTCGGGGGCGTCTACCTCGGAACCGGCGAGGAGGCTATTGCAGTGGGAAGCGCCGCCGCACTCGAGCCCGACGATGTGATCGCCCCTACTCATCGGGACCTCGGCGCGAATCTCATGAAGGGGATTACGCCGAAAGAGTATATGGCTCAGTACCTGGCCAGGCAGACCGGACTGACCCATGGACGGGACGGGAATGTCCATTTCGGCGATATCACCCGGGGGATCATCGGCTTTATCAGTCCGATGGCCGACCTGCTTCCAGTAGCGGCAGGTGTCGCCCTGACCTTTAAGCTTCGGCGCGAGCGGCGGGTGGTGGCGGGATTTTTCGGCGACGGCGCGTCAAGCCGCGGTGATTTCCACGAGGCGCTGAACTTTGCAGCGGTACTGAAACTGCCCGTCGTCTTCATCTGTCACAATAATCAGTACGCCTACTCCACCCCGCTCTCCCGCCAGATGGCGATCGAACATGTGGCTGACCGCGCCACGGCCTACGGAATGCCGGGCGTCATCGTCGACGGCAACGATGTGCTTGCCGTCCGCGATGCTGTAGCCCAGGCGGCCGCCCGTGCAAGGACAGGCGAAGGCCCCTCCCTCATAGAGGGTAAAACCATGCGGATGCGGGGACATGCGGAGCATGACGACGCCTCGTATGTTCCGCCTGGCCTGCTCGAAGAGTGGCGAGCGCGGGATCCCATCGATCGATTTGCAGCGTACCTGCGGGCCCAGCACGTGCTTGACGACGCATCCGCGAAGGCAATTGAGGATCGTATTGCGCGGGAGATCGAGGAGGCGGTCCAATTTGCGGAATCCAGCCCGCCTCCGGATCCGAAAGAGTTGCTTGAAGGCGTTTACGCCGCTTAACCAAGTGAATAGTGGATAGTTGCTAGTATTTAGTTGCGAGAGTTCGCGCACATAAGCCGTCATACCCGCGACAGCGGGTATCCAGTCAAATCAATGGATTCTCGCTTAAGGACTGCGGGAATGACGGCACGGGTATTATTGCAACCAGGTACTAGTGACGAGTGACTCGTTCAGAGTTCAGAGGGAAGATGGAAATCACCTATCTCGAAGCGATCCGTCAGGCCTTGTGGGAAGAGATGGACCGAGACGAGCGCGTCTTCTTACTCGGCGAGGACATCGGGGTCTACGGCGGTGCCTTCAAGGTCACCAAAGGTTTCCTGGATAAGTTCGGACCGGAACGGGTCATCGATACGCCGCTCTCCGAGTCGGCATTCGTCGGGGCTGCCATCGGCGCAGCCCTTATGGGGATGCGGCCGATCGTCGAGATGCAGTTCTCCGACTTCATCGCCTGCGCCTTCGATCAGATCGTCAATATGGCGGCCAAGCACCACTACCGCATCGGCGAATCAATCCCCCTGGTAATCCGGGCCCCATATGGCGGCGGCATTCATGCGGGGCCGTTCCATTCCCAGTGCCCGGAGGCGTGGTTCTTTCATGTCGCCGGTCTGAAACTGGTGGCCCCCTCCACACCAGCCGATGCGAAGGGCCTGCTCAAGGCCGCAATCCGCGATCCCAACCCGGTCATCTATTTCGAACATAAGTACCTGTACCGGCACATTAAAGGCGAGGTACCTGAGGGAGACTCCATCGTACCGATCGGCCAGGCCGAGATAAAAAGACCTGGGCGCACCATCAGCGTCATCACCTACGGCGCGATGCTCCAGCATTCACTGACAGCGGCGGAGCGACTCCTCCCAGACGGGATCGATCTGGAGGTGGTCGATCTCCGGACCCTTCAGCCCCTGGATATGGCTACCATCTCTACCTCGGTCAAGAAGACCGGACGGGCGATGGTGGTCCATGAGGCGCCGAAGACCGGCGGTATCGGAGGCGAAATCGCCGCCCGAATCGCCGAAGACCTGTTCCAGCATCTGGATGCCCCAATTATCCGCGTGGCGGCCCCCCATACCCCCGTTCCTTTCAGTCCTGTGCTGGAGGAGGCGTATCTGCCGAATCCCGACACGATCGCCGATAAGGCGCGAGAGCTGGCCGGCTTCTGAGCCTTGACCATGTCCACCCCAGTCGTCATGCCCCAGATGGGTGAGAGCGTTGCGGAAGGAACGATCGTCACCTGGCTCAAGAAGGTCGGGGAACCGGTGGCCAAGGATGAGCCGCTGGTGGCTATCTCGACCGATAAGGTCGACGTCGAGATCCCATCAGCCGCTGCCGGGGTATTGGCAGAGATCGTCGTGCAGGAAGGACGCACCGCGCCGGTCGGGGCCGTCCTGGCTTATATCGACGAAGGCTCTACAATCGCCGCTGTTCCGACAGGAAGTCCCCCGCAGGAAGATCTGCGAGAGGGCATCCGGAAAGCGGCCTTGGCTGCACGCTGGTACTCCCCCGCCGTCCTCGACCTGGCAAAGACGCACAACATAGACCTGACCCAGGTGAGAGGAACCGGCGCAAAGGGTCGAATTACCAGAAAGGATCTGCTGGACGTCATCGCACAGCGGTCGCAAACGGCCGATATTACGGCCCAAGTCCCCCCGCAGCCTCCGGTTTCGCTCGCCGAAGACCAGATCCTCCCGATCAGCCCCATGCGGAAGGCCATCGCCGAGCATATGGTCCGGAGCAAGCGGACCGCTGCCCACGTCACGCAGATCCATGAGGCCGACATGACGGCCATCGACCGATACCGGCAGGCCAATCACGAGACCTTCATCGAGCAGACCGGGATCGCGCTCACCTTCCTCCCCTTTGTCGTAAAGGCCGCCGCCGATGGGCTGAAGGCATATCCGCTGATGAACGCCTCGTTTACCCGTGAGGGGATCATCGTCAAAAAGGCCGTCAACATCGGGATCGCCGTCGCCCTCGAGGAGGGTCTCATCGTCCCGGTGCTGCGGGATGCGGACAAGAAGAGCTTCCTGACCCTGGCGAGGCAATTGGCCGACTTGGCCGCGCGAGCGCGCGACAAACGGCTCGGCCTGGAGGAGGTTCACGAGGGCACCTTTACCGTCAACAACTTCGGCGCACTGGGAACCATGATCGGCACACCGATTATTGTTCAGCCGCAGGCGGCCATCCTGGGATTGGGCAAGGTGGTCAAACGACCGGTCGTGATTGAGGATGCCATTGCCATCCGCTCGATGGCTTACCTCTGTCTCTCGTATGACCATCGCCTCATCGACGGCGCCTACGCCAGCGCCTTTCTCACCCACGTGCAGACCACGCTCCAGGGGTTCGATTTTTCGATCATCCGGTAAGATCCCGGCGGCTTCGGCAACACACGGGGGGCGACGCCATGATGCATCCAGCCAATCTTCTTACGTAGTCGCGTCCTGGCCCGTCTCGCCCCAGAACATTCCGACAGTCCCCTCTTGTGAAAAGAGAAGCGAGGGAGGATGTGGCGCTGACCCCACGACCGGCGTCATTATCTCATTCCGGATACTCCCGTACTCCTCGAAGCGGTTGCGCGCGAACATCCATCGTCATACACTAGTATTGTTACAGGAGCACCCAATGCGGATTCTGATTGTTGACGATGATGTGGACATGCGGAGACTCCTTTTGGGAATCCTCCAGCGATGGGGATACGATGTCGTCCCGGCATCCGACGGGGCCGAAGCATGGGACATTCTCCAGAACCAATCGATCAGTTTCGTGATTACCGACTGGATCATGCCGAATCTGGACGGCCTGAAGCTCTGTCGGCGGATCAGGGAAGGGCGGCTCGACCGATACATCTACATCATCCTCCTGACTGCCAAGAACTCCAAAGACGAATTGATTAAGGGGATGGAAGCCGGTGCCGATGATTTTCTGATCAAACCCTTCAACGTCGGAGAGTTAAAGGTCCGCATCCGGGCCGGGGAACGGATCGTCTCGCTGGAGCATAATCTGGAGGAGCAGAACAGAAAGCTGCAGGAGGCCTATTCCAGGATTCGCGAGGACCTCGATGCGGCCGTGGCGATGCAGCGATCGCTCCTGCCCAACCACACGCTCGTGGTCCCCGGATTTGCCTTTGAGTGGATGTTTGCGCCCTGTCATTTCGTTGCAGGCGATATCTTCAATGTCTTTCAGCTCGACGACCACCGGGTCGGCTTTTACATCCTTGATGTGGCCGGTCACGGGATTCCCGCGGCGATGTTGTCGGTCACGCTCAGCACACTACTCTCACCTGCCGTCAGGCAGGGCAGCCCACTGATGCACTTTATCCCAACCCCCCCTCACTATGCGGTCGCGATGCCTGCTGACGCCGTGCAAACACTGAATCAAGAGTTCCAGTCCGAAGACGGCGCGATGCAGTATTTCACAATGATCTACGGTATCATCGACACCCATACTGCCCGACTGCGCCTGACTCAGGCCGGCCATCCATCCCCGATCTATCAATCCAAGGGGGCCACAGCCAGGCTGCTGGGAACGGGAGGGTTCCCTGTGGGGCTGTGGCCGAATGCCGAGTATTATGAGGAAGAGGTAGACCTGCTGCACGGCGACAGGCTCTTGTTCTACTCCGACGGCATTCCGGAGTGCACGGGAAAAGAGGGGGAGCGTTTTTCGGTCCAGCGTCTTATGACCCTCGTCGATGAGTCGCGGGATCGTCCATTGCGCGACGTCATGGCGAGCATTCAACAGACAATCGAACGCTGGAGGGGCAGCGAAGAGTTTGAGGACGATATCACCATACTGGCGATCGAAAGGGAAGTGACGTAGCGTTCAGCGGTCGGCCTTCACGCTGTGCGCTGATAGCCGACCGCTTCAATCACGTGAGAACATCGATGCAACCGAGTTCACCCACAGCAGCGGTTATTGACGAACTCAAACGACTGGCCGGCAGTCTGAATGAGTGTGCCGTAAGCAAGTGTCCCGCGGCGCCGCGAGTGATTGACGAACTTGGCCGTCTGGCCGCCAGTCTGAATGAGATACTCAACACGCTTGCCGAAAGCGAGGCCAAGTTTCGCGGGCTGGTCAAGGATGCGCCGGATGCGATGTTGCTCGTCGACAAGACGGGACGTATCATGCTCGCCAACGATGAAGCGGAGCGGCTGTTCGGCTATACGCAGCAGGAGCTGGTTGGCGCGCCCCTTGAGATGCTGGTGCCCGAGCGTCTTCGCACCCAACACGCCGCGCATCGCGCCACCTACCTCACGCACCCCGTGACGCGGCCCATGGGGACGGGACTGGACTTACACGCCGTGCGCAAAGATGGGCGTGAATTCCCCGTCGACATCAAGCTGAGCTACTATCCCACCAAGGATGGCGGCATCTCCATGGCCGCGATTCGTGACACCACCTTTCGCAAGCAGGCGGAGGTCCAACTCCGCCTGCAAACCACCGCGTTGGAGGCTGCCGCCAACGGCATCGTCATCACCGACCGGGACGGGACCATCGTCTGGGTCAATCCCGCTGCCACCCCGCTGACCGGCTATACGGCACAGGAGCTGCTCGGGCAGAATCTCCGCCTTCTCAAGTCCGATCGCCATGACACCGCCTTCTTCCAAGATCTATGGCGGACGATTCTCACCGGGCAGACGTGGCACGGCGAGATGATCAACCGACGGAAAGATGGAAGTCTGTACACCGAAGAGCAGACCATCGCCCCCGTCCGGGACCACCGAGGCGAGATCACCCATTTCATCGCGATTAAGCAGGACGTGACCGCCCGCAAACAGGCGGATGCCGAGTTGGCCGCCGCTCACTCCGAACTGGCCGGGCTGTACGAAACGACGAAGGACCTTGCCGCACGATGGGAGGCGCTCTTTACACTGAGCCGGCTGGTCAACCGTTCGCTCCAACTCGACGAGGTCTTCGACACGTTCGCCCGGGCGGTAGAGTCGTATGTCCCATACGATCGTCTGGGGGTCGTCCTGCCTGAGGGCGACCGGCTCGTCGTCGCGTACTCCGTCGCTCACCCTCCCCTGGCGTCTCACCAGGGGCAGAGCTGGCCGAAGACGAACGATACGGCCGTAGAGTGGATACTCACCCATAGGGAGCCTCGACTTATACGCGATCTTGACACACCGACCGGCTTCCGTGACGACACCTATCTGGCGCAGGAGGGGGTCCGGTCGGTCCTGGGTCTGCCGCTGCTGGCGGGCGGAAAGGCGCTCGGGGTCTTTTTCCTCGATAGTCTGGTGACCCAGGCCTACTCCTCACGCGATATTGAGCGGCTGCTTCCGTTGGCCGATCAGGTGGCCATTGTGGTCGAGCACAGTCGGCTGTACAGTTCGGTGCAGCGTCAGGCCGAAGAGCTGAAGCAAGAGGTCGAGGAGCGCAAACGGGCGGAGGCGGCCATGCAGCAGGCGAAATCGGTCGCCGAAGCGGCCAACCGGGCCAAGGGTGACTTTTTGGCCAAGATGAGCCATGAGATCCGGACGCCCCTGAACGCCATCATCGGGATGACCGAACTCACGCTTGACACTACCCTCACCGCAGAGCAGCAGGAGTTCTTGCACGTCGTTCACTCCTCCTCGGAGGCGCTGCTGACGGTCATCAACGATATCCTCGATCTCTCCAAGCTCGAGGCCGGCCAGATGACGATCGAGGAGGTAGACTTTGATCTGCGGGACGTCGTTGAAGGTGTGGCCGAGATCCTAAGCGTCCGGGCCCAGAAAAAGGGTCTGGAGTTGACCTGTGATGTCGATCCCTCGCTCCCCTCGAGCGTACGCGGCGATCCCACCCGGCTGAGACAGGTGTTGGTCAATCTGGTGGGCAACGCGATCAAGTTTACAGAGCATGGGGAGGTCACCATCCAGGTTGAGCAGACCACGGTTGATGCCCCGGGACGGATCGGTCTACATATTGCGGTGACCGATACCGGCATCGGCATTCCCAGCCATCAGCAGACCAGAATCTTCGATCCGTTTGCTCAGGCTGATGCGACCACCACGCGACGGTTCGGGGGGAGCGGCTTGGGCTTGAGCATCTCGAAGGCCATCATCGAACTGATGGGCGGGCGGATATGGGTGGAGAGCGAGGTCGGCAAAGGCTCGACGTTCCATTGTGATCTTGTCGCGGACGCCGCTGCGCCTGAGAAGCAGACCCGCGAGCGAGGGGAGGAGGCGTATCCTGATCTGCGCGATGTCGCCGTACTGATCGTCGACGACAATACGACCAATCGCCTGATCGTGCGCCGAACGCTCCAGACCTGGGGGATGTCGGCCGACGAAGCGACCAGCGGTGAGGAGGCCCTGGCGCTGCTGCGGGCGCCGCACGCCGACTATCGGATCGTCATCCTGGACCATCAGATGCCCGACATGGACGGGGCGGCCGTCGCAGACGCCATCCGACAAGATCCACGACTACGGCAGATCAAGGTGATCATGCTCTCATCTTGGGAAGGGTTGTCCGCCGCCAAGCGAGAAGAGCTCGGCATTGCCGTCGTTCTGACGAAGCCGGTCAAGCAGTCCAAGCTCTTGGATGTCCTGCTGTGGCTCCTTCGAAGCACAACGGAGGTCGAGGCGCCCGCTGGGCCGATCGCGCCTGAGGCGGAACGCGCCGCGCTTCAACGACACATCCTCCTGGTCGAGGATAACGTCGACAATCAGTACCTGGTCAGCCGGATTCTGACGAATGCCGGGTACTGGGTCGTGACCGCCGACAACGGAGTCGCAGCCGTGAATGCGGTACGGCGGACCCGCTACAACCTCATCCTGATGGACGTACAGATGCCGGAAATGGATGGGTTCGAGGCGACGCGCGCGATCAGATCATGGGAGCGCGAGCATGATGTCGGGCGGACGCCGATCATCGCCATGACGGCCTATGCGGCCACAGGATACCGGGAGCAATGTCTGCAACAGGGAATGGATGATTATCTCGCAAAGCCGCTCAAGAGGGATCTCTTGCTTCAGACGGTCAGACGCTATCTGAACGATACGTCGGGACCCGATGACGCAACCGTCGCGGCGACCCCGTAAGGAGGAGCGGAGGATGGCAGAACAGACGACCATCGTCTATATCGACGAGGAGATTGCAGACCTGGTCCCGGAGTTTTTGGCGAATCGACGTCGGGATGTCGAGCAGATCCAGCAATTGTTGCAGGCGGGCAAGTACGGGGAACTCACGCGATTAGGCCATACCATGAAAGGGACGGGGGGCGGCTATGGGTTCGCTGAAATCAGCGCCATCGGTAAGGAGATTGAAGAGGCCGGCATACGCGGCGATCATGAGGCCATCACAAGGCTGGGTCAGCGGCTGTCCGCGTACCTTGCGACGGTTACCGTTGAGGTCCGGCAGGCCGAATAGGCAAAGGAGCCCACACGATGCAGCTTGACCAGCGGACAGTAGACCATACGCTGATTGTCACACCACTGGAGGATCGGCTGGATGCCAGGATTGCCGCCGATTTTAAGGAACGGATGATCGAACTGATCGCGTCGGGCCATACCAAGATTGTGCTGGACCTGTCACAGATCGAGTTTATCGACAGCAGCGGCCTGGGGGCAATCGTCTCCAGCCTGAAGCGAATGGGAGGGCAGGGGGAACTGGTCGTCTGCGGGTTGCAGGAAACCACCATGACGCTATTTAAGCTGACGCGAATGGATCGTGTGTTTCAGGTCTTTGAAAGCGAGCAACAGGCCCTATCGGCCCTAGGCGACGATAAAGGGTAGTATATGGCGAGCACGCGACGGATCACATTGGCCATCAGCAGCGATCTGCAGAATGTACCGCTGATCGGTCAGACGATACGGGAGCTCTGTTCGCTTGTTCCACTGTCCGATATTGAATCACATCAGATCGCGTTGTGTGTCGTCGAGGCGGTCAATAATGCCATCGTCCATGCGTATGATCGCGAGGCCGAACACGAGGTTGAGGTGATCTTTGACCAACATGCCGACCGATTGATCGTGCAGATCTGCGACGCGGGAAGGACCATGGACTCCACATGCCTGACACCTCAGGCCGGGTCACCCTTCGATTTCGACCCCAAGTGCGTAGAACGCCTGCCCGAGCGGGGGTTGGGGCTTGCGATTATCAGGCATACCATGGATGAGGTCACGTATACCACCTCGCAAGGAAAGAATATCCTGACGCTCACGAGATTTCTGAGATCCTGTCAATCCAGACAAGGGCGACTAAAGGAGTGACCGATGTCGACCGGCAGGCTTGAGCAGGATCCGCGTCCGGAGTCGGGAACGTATCGCCATGTCGCCCTCACGGTCTCCGCCTTTCAGGACGCCATTCGCCATCATGCCCGGTATTCGCTGGGGAAAAAATGGGAGCGCTGCTCCAGCCGTGAGCTGTTTATGGCCGTGGCGTTTGCCGTCCGCGACGTCCTCATCGATCGGATGCTGGCCACCGAGGATCGGTATCAGCAGGCCGATCCCAAGCGGCTGCATTATCTCTCTATGGAGTTTCTGCTGGGTCAATCCCTGAGAAACAACCTGAGCAATCTGGGAATGCTGGATCCGTGCCGGGAGGCGCTCCGTACGATGGGCGTCGATCTCGACGAAGTGCTGGAGGGCGAGGCCGAAGCGGCGCTGGGAAACGGCGGTCTCGGTCGCCTGGCGGCCTGCTTTCTCGATTCGCTGGCCACCATGGGAATACCGGGATACGGATACGGCATCAACTATGAGTACGGGCTGTTCAAACAGGCTATCGACGGCGGGTATCAGAAAGAAAAGCCGGACAACTGGATGGCCCACGGCAACCCCTGGCAGATCGAGCGTCCCGATGAGGCCTGCATCGTACCGGTCTATGGGCGCGTCGAACACGGCATCGACCGGACCGGGGGGTACAACCCCATGTGGATGGATTGGAAGATCATCATCGGCGTTCCGCACGATATGCCGATTGTCGGATACGGTGGGCACACGGTCAACGTTTTGCGACTCTACTCGGCGCGATCATCCGAAGAGTTTGATATGCAGATCTTTAATGAGGGGGACTACCTGAAGGCGGTCGAGCAGCAGATCGCGTCGGAGACGATCTCCAAGGTCCTCTACCCCGCCGACTCGATCGAGGCGGGCCGGGAGCTGCGGCTGCTTCAGGAATACCTCCTCGTGGCCTGCACCCTGCGGGATATCATGCGACGGTACAGTAAGAGCCACACCAGCTTTGATCAGTTCCCTTCCAAGGTCGCCATACAGCTCAACGACACCCATCCCGCCCTGGCCGTTGCGGAACTGATGCGGATGCTCGTCGACGAACACGCCCAACCGTGGGAAGCCGCTTGGGAGATCACCCAGGCGACACTGTCGTACACCAACCACACCCTGATGCCGGAGGCGCTGGAGAGATGGTCGGTCTCACTCCTCGAATCCGTTCTGCCGCGTCACCTGCAGATCATGTACGAGATCAATCGCCGCTTCCTGGCGCAGGTGGCCTCGATGTGGCCGCGCGACCACGAGCGACTCCGCCGTATGTCCCTGATTGAGGAGGGCGAGCCAAAGCAGGTGCGGATGGTCAACCTCGCCCTGGTCGGCAGCCATGCCGTCAACGGCGTCTCGACGCTTCACACCCAACTGGTCACAACCTATTTGGCGCCCGATTTCGCTCAACTCTGGCCGGACAAATTCAGCACCAAGACGAACGGCGTGACACCGCGACGCTGGCTGCTTCAAGCCAACCCGCTGCTGGCCGATCTGATCACGAATACCATCGGCAGCAACGGATGGATTGGCGACCTGGGGAAGCTGAGGGCGCTCGAGTCCCATATTCAGGATAGAGACTTCCGGCACGCATTTATGGCCATCAAGCGGGTCAACAAGGTGCGATTGGCGCGGCTTATCTACGACGTCAGCCGGGTCGTCGTCAGTCCCGACGCGCTATTCGATGTCCACGTCAAACGGATCCACGAGTACAAACGGCAACTGCTCAATGTCATGCAGATCGTCCACCAGTACCTGCGCATCGTGGAGGACGGTCTTGAGCCGTCGAGCCCTCGCGTCTATATCTTTGCCGGGAAGGCAGCGCCGGGGTACTGGACCGCCAAGCAGATCATTAAACTGATCACCAGCGTCGGCCAGGTCATCAATAACGATCCCCGCGTGAAAGGGCTGATCAAGGTGGTCTTCCTGCCCGACTATCGCGTCTCCCTGGCGGAACAGATCGTTCCCGCCGCAGATGTCAACCAGCAGATCTCCATGGCCGGGACCGAGGCGTCGGGAACCGGCAGCATGAAGTTCGCGATGAACGGGGCCCCCATCGTGGGCACCTACGACGGGGCCAATGTCGAGATCATGCAGGAGGTGGGCGAGGAGAATATCTTTCTGTTCGGACTCCAGGTCGACGCGGCCAGGCAGATGCGGGAGCGCGGCTCGCACCATCCTCGAGACCATTATCATCGCAACCCCCATATCCGACGCCTCATGGACGTATTGGGCTCCACCCTGTTTTGCCCGAACCAGCCCGGTCTGTTCCGCTGGGTTGGGGAGTCGGTGCTGGATCGCGGTGATCCGTACTTCCACCTGGCCGATCTGGAGTCGTATATCGACACCCAGAACCGGGTGGCTCAGGCATTCGAAGATCCTGCCGGTTGGGCCTCAAAGGCGATCCTGAACGTGGCGCGTATCGGAAAGTTCTCCAGCGACCGCGCCATCACCGAATACGCCCGGGAGATCTGGAATATCCAACCCGTCCTCTAGGATATCAGCGGAGCAGCCCCGTCAGGCTCGAACACCCGCGCATGATGACACGCACACACCTGATTACGATTCAGTCGCAAACCGCTGAAATACAGTATGCTGCTTTTCGCTTGCATCGTCATCATAATGTGGATACAATGGCTACATTATATCAAGAGGAGGTCTGATGCCGTTCGTAGGAATTCGTGAATTGAAGAATCGTCTGACGTACCATCTGCGCCTGATCAAACAGGGGAAAGAGGTCGTCGTGACCGATCGTGGAACACCGGTCGCCGTACTGAAACCGATCGAGGGACTGGAGAAGCATCCGGGATTGGAGGAGCGTTTGGCCTTTTATGCCGAACAGGGACTGATCACCTTACCCCGAGGCAAGTTCGATTTCACAACGCCTCCGCTCTCACTGAAAGGCAGACCCCTGTCGCAAACCGTCCTTGAGGACCGGGGATGATCTATCTCGATACCAGCGCCCTCGTAAAAAAATACGTAAGAGAACCGGGAACCAGCCACATACGTCAGCTCATAGAGAGCGCTACCCACAGTTTTACCTCGAAGATCGCTTATGCAGAGATCCAGGCAGCCTTGGCCCGCCGCTACCGGGAAGGAGACCTGTCGAGAGATCGCCTGGCCAAGATCGTGAAAAGTTTTGAGCAGGATTGGCAGGCCGTTGCGCAGGTCGAGGTCAGCAATGAGATCCTGGCGCACACGCGGCATCTGGTTCGCCGGCATCCACTTCGAGGTGCGGATGCCATCCACCTCTCATCCGCCCTCTGGGTAGCCAAGGCATTGAAACATCCTCTTCAGTTCATCTCCTCCGACGACCGACTTCTCGAGGCAGCCGCCAGGGAACGATTGGATACCCTGGTACCTCGAGAACCGTAAGAGTTCTTGGCGCCTGCCGCGCCACCCTGTCCGATGTTACCAACGGCAAGGCGGCTGTTTCGGCGGAAATGGCCCTGCGGCTGGGAAAGGCGTTCGGCGTCAACATGGACTGCTGCTGAAGATGCAGGCCGGATACGATGCCGCCCAGGCCCGCCTGCACAGCGGCCGCATCAAGGTCAAGCGCTTTCACCCGGTCGGCACAGGGGCGTGATAGCGACTTAGATTGCGTCCTGAGAATTGTTTCAATCTGCCATTGCGCCACCGAGAGAGATGACCAACCCGCATACGCCAATCCAGGAGTCTTGCTCTCAACCGGCAGCCGTTAGGCATCGTGGAGGTGATCATCGGAGAATGGATCGAAACAGCGCGAGAGCTTGGGCGTGCGATTCCGGAACCGAAGGGACGGCTGCTGTACGCCTGACGCGCAGGCTTCGGATTCTGCAGCT
This sequence comes from Candidatus Methylomirabilota bacterium, assembly GCA_003104975.1. Taxonomy (NCBI): domain Bacteria; phylum Methylomirabilota (SeqCode); species Candidatus Methylomirabilota bacterium. Next base: position 171,691 of record PQAM01000010.1, on the reverse strand, counting down.
TCGCGACTACCTTCCAACCGCATGACCGCGAAGCTTGGCTTTGACCCGTCTATTATGCCGCACTGCTCGCATCGTCCGATCCGTACTTCGCGCGCAGCGCCTCGTGCAGCTCGAACATCGGCTTGTGCTCGGGCCGAGTGGCGACGGATTCGATGTCGAAGCCCAGGCAGATCTCGATGTCCCTGCCGAAGCCGATCAGGCCCATCGCGAAGTCCTTGGGCTCCGTCTGCTTGATCTGCCAGATGTTGAAGTAGACGAAGCTCATGGTGAGCATGTGGTAGGCGAGGAACGCGAACTGGTACTTGCCGTGCGTGTAGTTCGTCTCGAAGGCGTCCCAGAGGAATTCGATGTACTCCTGCTCCTTCGGACTCTTGAAGGAGAGCGGCAGGTAGTTGCCCAGTTCGGCGGCTTCATCAATTAGGGATACATAGAAACGGAAAACCCTTGTAACTACGATTGGTCACGTTCCTCCTTTGCCGTAATGACCTCTAGAGACGTGATACCCTCGAAGTCCTTTGCATTATGCGTAACAAGTGGCACAGTGTGGCGTGCGGCACAGGCGGCAATCCAAGCATCATTGGGACTGATAGGCTGCCCGTTGTGCTTTCGCTCCGCCATCAGGCGCCCATAGCAACGGGCGATTTCATGGTCGTAAGGAATCACAACAAAATTACGGAGCGTAGTTTCAAGTTCCCTACGCTTCTTTTCGCCCCAGTTATTACTCTCCGCACCAAAGTACATCTCGCCTACTGTGATAAAGGCAATCGCAAGCAATTTCCCCTGGACATGCGGCGCATAGGCCTCTGCCAACGGGCCGCCCTTCATCAGGTAAGAGACGACATTCGTGTCAAGGATGATCTTGGCGTCGCTCATGACAATCCGCTTTTTCCCATTTGCGAATGCCGCAGTTCGTCAATAGCCTCCTCGAAGCCGTCGTTCATCTCACCAGGCCACGTACCGAAGAGCGCCTTCACATCCGCCATCGGTCTCACGTTCTGAGCCTGAGCCAATTCATCCAACGTCGGTGATTCCCAGAAATCCCGGGAGAGCGGAGTGCCCTGCGGGAGCAAATCGGCAGCCTCGCCTTCTCGATCCTCCAACCGCTCGATGTCGTGAATCTTGATACTGGCGATTCTGCCGGTCATGGGGTCCTCCTTCGCCTCGCCCACGATACGAACGTAGCGCAGGATGTCTTCAAGCACTTCGTCCTTCTGGTCTTCGTCGAACAGGCACAGCACCGGTTCGCCAACAGATGGATGCACACGGCAGCGCGTTCCATGTTCCTTGAAATCCGCCATGAGCAAACGGCCTTCGATGGTACGGATATTTGTCTGCGGTCCCTTAATGCGTTCCTGTATCCGCGTGAAGCCCTCCGGGGTGAAGGTTGTTGTCAGTGGCGTTTTCCTGTGGTTCAGGGTGAAATCGATTTTCGTGATCCCCTGACTGAAGAGCGTTCCTGCGTCTCGCCACGCCATCAGAACGCCTGCATCGTAACCTGCCGGAAGTTTATCGTCCGCCTCCTGTACAGCAGACAGCCCACTTAGCGCCTTCTCCAAAATTTCAAGGCCCCGGTCCAAAGTCGGTAATGCTTGCATCTGCCGCCGCTCGAAGCCCAGTACTGCCGCCGGACTGCCGTGTGTCAACAACACCAAGTCGAGGGCCACCTCCTCCTTGATGCTGCGTGGCTGCGGTCCCCGGCGCACACTTTCGGCATTGCCCGTCAGGACGCGCCCCGTCCGTTGAAGCGCCTTGTTCATATTAATCAGAAAGCGCAACAGATGTGCCACCGGTATCTTGCCCGGTCCAACGGCTTGACCGTCGAAACGAATCTTCAGCAATGGACCGTTTCTATTCATGGTTTAACCTCCTATTGCGCCAGCTCTGAGGGACATGTGTACACAAGTCAGCATTATCGGCGCGAGCTATGTCAATAATCTTACTACGGGTATCTCTACCTTGTACATACGCTTGGTTCCTCCCCCCATACCCGCGCGAGGGTGGCTTGGATCTTCTTCTCGAAGCGGGCCATCAGCTCGCGGTTGGCGGCGACAAGGGCTTGTTCGGCTTCGATCTCGGCCACGATTTGTTGCTGCGTAGCAAGGGGTGGGAGCGGGATTTCTACCGTCTTCAGAATCTCGATGTTGATGTTTTTTTGGGCGGCTTGCGGTGCGATGTCGTTCAGGTGCTGTTTCTTCGTTCGCATGGCCAATTCCAAGTAGTGGGCATCGGTTCCTTGCTTCGGGATGAGGCCAACGACGCTGTCTGGAAAGCAGGACGGAAAATCGAGAACGGCAGTGTCGCCGATATTTGCGGCAATCGTAATCACCACAAGTGGCGGCTGGAATAACTTGCTCACGGACAGCCCCTCCTCATTCAAAGTCTGGGTGTAGGTGATCTTCCTTCCGCCGGCGCGGACGATGTCACCTGTTTGAATGAAGGGATACTTCCCACCGTAAAATCGAGGCTCGTTTCGTGGACGATGAGAGAATTTCCCGCGCTGGATTTCGCACGTTTCTTCGAGCGGCACCATCGGCCAGTCGGGGTGGATGGGGATGTGGGGGCGGTAGTGGTCGAGGACGGCGCGGGCGCCGTCGATGACTTTCTGGTAGCCCTCGATCTCCGCCACGATCTCCTTCTGCACCTCCAGCGGCGGCAGGGGAATCTGAAACTGCTCGACATAGCCTTTGGGTACCCGCTGAAGTCCTCCCGTCCCAGTCATCTGCGCAATGGCCGGCTCGCGAAAAGCTCTGCTTGTTACGCAGAAGTAGACGTACTCGGCTAGAATCCGATCGCTTGGGCGCAGGATGTAGAACTCGCTTGATCCGAATCCCGCGCCGTTGGTCAGGCCCCTGGCGACTCCAGCCTTTCCATTCTCGAAGCACGGGGTGACCTTTGCAACGAGCACGTCGCCGTCCGCGAAGTACGTGTAGCTCGTTCCCAGTTCGTCAATCCGCTTGGTCTCTTTTGCAATAAAGGCGAGTCGATTCTCGCCAAGGTCAGACATTGGGACAAACGAGACGAGGGTGTCGGGCGGCAACGCGAGCGCTTCGCGCTTTGCTGGGTTGATGGTGCACACATCTCCGAGTGGTACGAGCGGGAAAGCGTGACTTCTCGCTCCATTCTCCCGATACCGCTCTCCGCCAGGTTGTACTCGCCATTCCCCGCGATCCTCTCCTTCGATACGACGAGGCCGAACGTGGGCTGGAAGTCCTCGATCGACTCGCGGGCGCGCAGGCGGCGCAGGTACTCGGCGATCTCGGCGCGGGCCTGGGGCAGGTCGTCCCTATCGATCGGGCGGCGCTGGGCGCCGAGGCCGAAGCCGTCGTTCTCGATCTTGAAGAAGGCGATGGTCTGTGCCTGCCGGGCGAGCGACTTGTCCAGGATCAGGATAGAGGTCTTGACGCCGGAGTAGGGATTGAAAACGCCGGCGGGCAGGGAGACGACGGCGACGAGGTACTCCTCCACCAGCATCTTGCGCAGTTGGGTATAGGCGGTCTGGCTCTGGAAAATGATACCCTCGGGCACGATGATGCCGGCGCGGCCCTGTGGCATGAGGTGCTCGGCCATGTAATCTACGAATAGCACTTCGCTGCGCTTGGACTGCACCGAGAAACGGTTGTGCGGCTTAATGCCGCCCTTCGGCGACATGAAGGGTGGATTCGCAAGGATGACGTCGGCGTGCTCTTTCCAGCGCTCCTGGCTGGTGAGCGTGTCGTACTCGAAGATGTGCGGATCGGTGAAGCCGTGCAGGTAAAGGTTCACCAGCGACAGGCGCACCATATCCGGCGAGATGTCGTAGCCCTTGAAGTTCTGCGCGAGACGGCCCTTGTCATCTGGCGTCAGCGTGTTGTGCCCCTCAGCGTCCGTGTTAGCCTTGAGGATGTGTTTGTAGGAGGAGATCAGGAACCCGGCGGTCCCGCAGGCGGGGTCGAGGACAGTCTCATGCTTCTTCGGGTCGACGATGGCAACGATGAAGTCGATGATGTGCCGCGGGGTGCGAAACTGCCCGGCGTCGCCCTGCGAGCCGAGCACCGAGAGCAGATACTCGAAGGCGTCGCCCAGCCGTTCGGAATGGTCGTAGGTGAACTCGTCGATGATCTTGAGAAACGCGCGCAGCGTCTCGGGGTCGCGATAGGGCAGGTAGGCGTTCTTGAAGATGTCGCGGAAGAGCGGCGGGATGCCGGGATTCTCCGGCATCTTGGCGATGGCCTCGGCGTAGAGGTTCAGGGTCTCGAAGCCGCCCAGTCCGGAGCGCATCAGCTTGGCCCAGCCGTAGCGGGCGAAGTCGCCGGCGAAGAACTTGCGCTTGCCGCCCAGCTCCTCGGCCTCGGCGTCCATGTCGTCCATGAACTTGTAGATGAGCGCAATGGTGATCTGCTCGACCTGGCTCTTAGGGTCGGGAACCTTACCCACGAGGATGTCGCGGGCGGTATCGATGCGGCGTTTGGTGTCGGTATCGAGCACGCGGTCTCCTTCAGGCGGCGAACTGGTTTAAGGACACGTAGTCCTTGACGTATTCCGGGATGAGCGCCCGGTACTTGGCCGGCACGGCCTTGAAGTCGCGGGTGGAAAACACCGGATTGGTCGCCAGATCGGTGAACTGCTTGCTCTCGATGATGTCGCGGATGCGGCCACTGGTGACATAGGCCTTGAAGTAGGTCTTGATGGCCGGGATGGCCGTAGCCTCTTCGGGCTTGTAGTCGGCGACGAACTTGGCGAACTCCTCTTCCAGCAGCTCATCCTTGGACTTAAAGCGCGGGATGAGGCCGAAGATCTTCTCCAGGATCTCGCGCAGGGTCAGGCGGCGGTCCACGGCGGCGGCTTTACGCAGCTTGTCGAGGGTGTAATACTCCTCGGGCTTGTCGAAGACCTCGCGATTCACATAGTCGATCACCCGGTCCCACTGCCCGGCCTCGACGGCGGCAGCGATAGTGTTATCGGCGCGCACAGTGTCCTCGAACTTCTCGAAGAACATACGATCGATCTTCATGCCCTCGGCGCCGATGATCTCTTCCCTGACCGAGGCCAGGATGTCGGCGCCGAGGTGCTCGTAGGCGCCTTCGTAGACCACAGGGCCTTCGCCCCCGCCATCGTCAGTCGGCTTACCGGTTGGCCGCGGGAGCTTGAGCACCTCGTCGTAGTTGAACTCCTCCTCGAAGTATTCGCAGTTGGCGAAGAAGTCGAAGAGCTTGAAGGCGGTCTTTATTGGAGCTTGCACGCCGTCCTTGCGGCTGTCGTCGAAGAGCTGCTCCAGGAAGTTGTGCTTGCGGGTGCCGCGCCCCTTGATCTGGATGAAGTCGGTGGGTGAAAAGATCGGGCGGAACAGGCCAAGGTTGAGAATGTCCGTACAGTCATAGCCGGTGGTCATCATGCCGACCGTCACGCAAACGCGCGCCTTGCTGGTCTTGTAGGCGGGAATGAAGTTGCCCGAGCCGAGCAGGTTGTTGTTGCTGAAATTGACGGTGAACTGCTGGGCGTCGGGAACCTGAGAGGTGACCTGCACGGCAAAGTCGGACTGGTACTTGCCCGGGTACATGCGGTCGGCCATCTGATTGAGTATCTGCGTCAGCTTGGCGGCGTGGTTCTGGCTGACGGCAAAGATGATCGACTTACCGACCTCGCCGCTGACGGGGTCGCGCAGGGCATTCTCGAGGAACGTCTTGCAGAAGAGCCGGTTGGTGGCGTCGGCAAAGAAGCGCTTCTCGAATTCGCGTTGTTTGAATGCCTGCTGCTGATCCTCGCCGGTGTCGTCTGTAAACGAGACGACGAAACCCTTGTCGGACAGCAGCTCGGTGGTAATCTCAGTGCGGGCGTCTACCACTGTGGGATTGATCAGGTAGCCCTCCTTCACGCCGTCTAGCAGGGAGTAGCGGAAGGTCGGCTGGCTGTTGTCGCAGCCGAAGGTGCGGTAGGTGTCGAGCAGCAAGCGACGCTCGGCCTCGCGCGGGTCGCGTGTTCCCGGGTTCGTGCTGTCGAACCGCCGGAGGTAGTCGCGGGGCGTCGCGGTGAGGCCGAGTTTGTAACCGATAAAGTAGTCGAACACGGCGCGCGCGTTGCCGCCGATGGAGCGGTGCGCTTCATCGGAGATCACGAGATCGAAGTCGGTCGGCGAGAAGAGCCGCTGGTACTTGTTGTTGAAGAGCAGGGACTGCACCGTGGTGACAACGATCTCCGCGCGCCGCCAGTCGTCCCGGTTTTCCTTGTAGATGACCGTCTGAAAGTCGGCGGACAGCAGCGCAGCGAAAGCCTTCTTGGCCTGGTCTTCCAGTTCGAGGCGGTCCACAAGGAAAAGCACGCGCCGAGCGTTGCCCGAGCGAAGAAAGAGCTTAACGACGGCGGCAGCGGTCAGGGTCTTGCCGGTGCCAGTGGCCATCTCGAAGAGGAAGCGGTCCTTACCGTCTCCGACCGCGGCCTGAAGGCTGTGAATGGCCTTGAGTTGATAGGGCCGGAGGAAATGGAGCTTGTTGGCTTGGATGTAGCCGTGGCGTTCTGCTTCATTCCGCCACGCAGCCTCGGATTGGTAGTTCGGGCGCCGGGTGAGAACGATATAGTCCTCCCCCACTTGCTCTGCGGTCAGCCGCTGCGGGTTAGGAGTGACCTTCTGGTAGCCGATGACGGAGTCGGGCGTCGGAAACGAGGTGATGATGTAGGGGTTGCCTCGCTCGAGGTCCCAGAAATAGTGCAGGTTGCCATTTGAGAGGATAACGAATCGGCAGTTCTGCGAGCGGGCGTACTTGCGAGCCTGTTCCTTGGCGGCCAGCGGATTCTTGTTCTCGGCCTTGGCCTCGAGGACGATGAGCGGAAAGCCCTTGGCGTCGAGCAGCAGGAAATCGACGAAGCCTCTTCCGGTCTTCTCGAAGTTGTCGCCGAGCGCGTCCAGGTCGGTAGACGTGACGGCAACAGTCGGTTCGAGCCGGATGTTGGCAGGCTGGTCGCCATTCGGAAAGAAGCGCCAGCCGGCAGCTTCGAGCAGCTTGTTGATCTTGATGCGGGCTGTGGCCTCCTTCTCGGACACTCAGGCTCCTGTCTCAGCGATGGTGGTCAGAGGGCATAACTATTATGTAACCTGATCAACCTATCCCAACCAGCCGTCCCGGAAGCTGGTTCCAACTCTATAATCTTTTCCGCCAGTTAACAAGGAAGTTGCATGAATTCTGACCACGGCAAACGCGCCGGCACGTCAGCCTATTCAGCCTTTCGGTAGCGAACCGCTCGAACCACATCTGACGCTCTCAAACGAGCTGCAGACGCCCGCGCCTAGTCGGTTCACCGGAAGGCATCGATCATCGTCGCGCTGAGATCGGTGTGGCCCCAAAGGTTGCTGTTATACGTAGCGCCATCAACTGCAACAATAGCCGTCATTTTTGTGAAAGCGTGAATCCCGAAAGGCACTGGATTCCGGGTCAAGCCCGGAATGACAAACGTTCGAGACAGGGATCGTCTAAAAGGAAACATGAGCCAAGCATAGACTGGCTCCCTTTCTTTCGCCCGCTTGTTTTCCTTCTCCTTTTCTGATACAAACGAGAAAAGAGGGAGGGAGGAAGACCGATGGCCATTATCCTCAAAGAGCGCGCCACTGCCTTGACGGCTATTGTTGAGCCTTCTGATGGCAAGTACGTCATTGTCTGTCCGGAACTTGATCTGGCCGCAGAAGGGGATACGCCTGAGGCCGCTTTCGAGGATCTCATCGAGATGGCGATCGATTATGCGGAACAATATATGGAAGAGTATGAACTATTCAGCAAAAGCCCCAATCGAGCGGTCCATGCTCCCTTTATTCAGGCGATCCATGCCATGGGATCGAAGGAAAACGTCAAGACCCTCTTCACCTGACGGATGCCACCTACCTATGCTGATTTTCGAAGGGTCCTACACGCGGCCGGATTTCTGTTAGTTCGAACGAAGAAACACGAAACCTGGCAGAAGGTTCTCGCGGATGGAACGATTCTTCAGGTGCGGGTAAGCCATCAGCATGGTCGAGACATCCCGACCGCCCTGTTCCATCGAATGCTCCGACAAGCCAATCTCACCGACGCTGAATTCACCAGACTCCTGAAATCGTAATGCCAATCCGCCTGATGGCACGCGATTTCAGTGTCCCACCGACTCAGCACCACGAAGCACGCCAGCGGTCCAGCCTATAATGCAGCCTCTTACCCGAAACCCGCTTTGTTACCAGATCGGAATTCGGTATCGTGTCCCAGGAGTCCCGGCTATTAGGCGCTCTAATGCTGCCAGCACATCTGTCCTGCTCCCCTCACGGGGCGATCGCAGAAGCCATAATTCTTGAAGTCCTTGCATGCGGCGCCGCAAAGATGCTTGCCGTCAGCCTCCCGCTGCTTCTTGTGAAAAATATCCCGCTTATCGAGACTGTCACGCACTTGGCGGAGGGTCAACTGGGAGTTCCCAATGATGGAGATCATCTCTTTGAAGGGTACGGGACTCTCCTTCTTCTTGATGACATCGTATCCACGTCTGCAGGCCTCATCGACAGTACATCCTGAACCAAAAGCCTCAAAAAAGGCCTCCTGGAAGGAATCAGATCCGAACCCGGCCATGGTGGCATCAAAGTTGAAACCAACAAACACCTTGGTTCTGCTTTGAGGCAAGATGCCGAAACCTGCTGCGTACTTTTCCTTCCCTGTCTGGCAACCGACATACAGGATGACGCTGGGGCCTGTGTGCTCGTCTTTGGGAAACCCTAAGCCAGCAACGCGAATATCTACCCGGTCGCTATGTACGCCAGTCGTCAGCACACCGCCGTGGTTATGTATGTAGCCGACTGTACAGTTTTCGAGTTTGCTAAGACTTTCCGTGTCCGGAAAGAGATGCACCTCCTCTGTGTCCCCTGCACATTGCCGCAGCTTGCCCTGATTGTCCCAAATGTCCAACTTGGCGGTTCGACCACCGATCCACGTGAAGATGCTTATTGGATGCCCCTTCCCGATGAACCCGATCTTGATGGTTCCGCCGGCAATGTCCGGTTCAGATTGGCTGACGCCCTCATATCCTGTAACCAGCTTGCTGTTCATATGCGTCCTTCCGATATATGTCGATAGTGCGGCCTAACCATTAGGTAAGCTGATCAGCCTAGCCCGACCAGCCGTCCTGGAAGCTGGCACCAACTCTATAATCTTTTCCGGCAGTTAACAAGGAATTTGCACGAATCGAGACTACGGCAAACGCGCAACTACGTCAGCCTATTCAGCCTTTCGGTAGCGAAACCGCTCGAACCGCATCTGACGCTCTCAAAACGAGTTGCTGACCTACGCGCCTCGTCGGTTCACCAAGAAGGCATCGATCATTGTGGTGCTGAGATCGGTGCGGCTCAGGTTAGTCGGTTGTAAGACGACCGAACTCGTCGAAGGGTATTTCCACGCACAGTTGAATTCATTCACGATGATATGCTAGCATACGTATGCGTGACAACAAGGAGGCAACATGAAACGAACAACGATTTTTGCGGACGAAGACGTACTGAGAAAGTTACGCGAGATTGCACAGCGTGAGCACGTCACCTTGTCGGAAATCATCCGCACCGCACTCGAAGGCTACGTCTCGCGGCGACGACCCAGGCGTTCCAGTCTCTCATTGATAGCAATTGGTCGAAGCGGACGAAAGGATGTCGCCGAGCGCGCTGAGGAACTGCTCGGTAAGGGGTTCGGCCGCTGATGCCGTCGATCCTCGTTGATACTGGCCCCCTTTATGCGATGGCCGATCAGGATGACGACTGGCATGCTCGTGTTGTCGGCTTTATCAAGCATTCAGATGGTGAGCTTATCGTCCCGGTCGCCGTACTGCCGGAAGCTGCCTATCTACTCACCACTCACCTTGGACCAGAGGCCGAGCGGAAGCTGGTTCAGTCCCTCATCAACGGAGAGATGGCGTTGGAACAGCTTACACTCCAAGACCTTCGACGCACCCTCGAACTCCTTACTCGCTATGCGGCTGCGCGAATCGGCTTTGTTGACGCATCCGTCGTAGCGACGGCCGAGCGTCTGAGAATCTCGCGCATTCTGACGACCGACCGGCGTGATTTTTCACTCATACGTCCACGCCACTGTAAGGCGTTTGAGTTACTCCCGTAAATCCTTGCCTGCCAACTGGTACACTCGCGCACATTTGGGCGCGAGCGGTCAGATGAGCGAGCGCGACTGACAGCCGTCGACGGTGACGCACGCGCCGGTCACCAGGCTGGCCTTTTGGGATGCCAGGAAGACGACGACAGCAGCGACCTCCTCGGGACGACCGAATCGGCCCAGCGGCAATTCATTCTTGACAAACTCGGCGATCTGCTCCGGATTCTCACGTTGCCGCCGGTCCCACGAGCCACCCGGAAAGAGCGTCGAGCCCGGCGCGACACTATTGACCAGGATATTGTGGGGGGCCAGCTCCCTGGCCAACGCCTTGGAGAGGCTGATCACCGCCGCCTTAGATGCGTTATAGGTCATCGCCCCGCCCGCCTCCCGCCCCCAGATCGAGGCGATGTTGATGATCCGTCCTCCCCCTTGTCGCTTCATGACCGGTACCGCCAATCGAGCCGTCCGGAGCGTCGAAAAGAAGTTCAGGTCGTACATGTCACGCCAATCCTGCTCCGAGAGGGCCTCCAACTCCCCGCGACGCGACCCGCCGACGTTGTTCACCAACACATCGATCCGGCCATACCGATCCAGCGTCGCCTGCACCAACTGCTCGGCCCCGTGCGATTCGGTGAGATCGGCGCGGACCGTCAGGAGTTCCACCCCCGAGGGCTTGATGACGTCTGCGACGTCGTCCAGCGTTGCCTGACTGCGACCACAGAGGCTGAGCCGGCACCCCTCCTCGGCAAACCCCATCGCAATCGCCTTGCCGATCCCCCGGCTTCCGCCGGTGACTATTACGACCTTCCCACGCAGTCCCAACTCCATATGATCTCCTCCTTTACGCTCGAATGTTCCCAGAAACAAGCTTTCAGCGGTTAGGAGTTTAAACTGAAGTCTTTTAGTAAGAGGCCCACTGCTCCTTCAGCCTTCAGTCTATCTACCTAAGCTTGGGCGGCTAGCCGCATCTTCGTCACCAGCAGATGGGCGCGCCGCTGAGGCTCTGGGAGTCGATAGCCACAGCAGGTGGCGAGTATCGTCTGGACGGCGGCATCCAGACTGATTCGATCGCCCTGTGAAACAAAGACCGGCGTCACACCATCCTTCGTCCGAAGGACCACGCCGATCTGCTCGTCCTGATCCATCAGCGGCGCCATACTCCCGCGTCGTTTCCGCGGTTCCTGGTAGGTCCCCACCAAACGGCTCTTGGCACATCCGATTGAGGGACGCTCCAGCAAAAGCCCCAGATGGCAGGCAAGTCCGAAGCGGCGGGGATGGGCGAGGCCGTGACCATCGCAGATCAGGCAGTCCGGCCTTGTCCTGAGCTGTTTCCAGGCCTTGACCACCGTCGGGATCTCCCGAAACGAGAGCAGACCGGGAATGTACGGAAACTCTGCGGTCGCTGTCGCTGTCGCACAATCCAGCTCTTCACGACCATCACCGTTCATGACGACGATGCCGGCAAACATCAGCTTCGAACGCTTGTCATAGGCCACATCGATCCCAGCAACCGTCGCGAACGGTCCGGACCCGTACAGACGAAGTTGGGAGCGTAGCGTAAGCTGGATTGCCATCGCCTCTTGCGGCGTGACGGTCCAGGGATGAAGGGTTCGGACGCGCATCAGGGCGATGCGAGGCCTTTCGCAGCCGCTATCGGATCGGTCGGACCGAATCCCTTGCCAAGCGGAAACCCGTGGCGGATGGCGGCAGTAACGAACCGCTTAGCGGTTGCAATCGCTTCCGGAACCGGACGCCCCTTGGCCAGCTCAGCAGTGATGGCCGCGGAGAAGACGCACCCGGTCCCGTGGGTGTGCGGCGTATCGATTCGCTCGGCATCAAGCAGGGTGAAACTGCTGCCGTCGTACACAAGATCGATCGCGCGGATACCGAGGTGCCCACCCTTCACGACGACATACTGTGGACCGAAACTGTGGATCCGCCGCGCCGCCTCGTGCATCTCATTCAACCCCTCGATCCTCCCACCCCAGAGGGTCTCGGTCTCCGGCACGTTCGGCGTGACGACGAGGGCGAGCGGCAGCAGATGCTTGATGAGTGCCTCTACGGCATCAGGTTGCAACAGCGCTGCCCCACCCTTGGCCACCATGACCGGGTCGACCACCAGGCGCTCAATCGCATACGCCTTGACCTTCGCTGCGACCATTTCAACAATCGCGGCGTTCGACAGCATCCCGGTCTTGGCTGCGTCGATGGCGATATCTTCCAGAATCGAGTCGATCTGGCGGCCGATGAACTGCGGCGGCAGATCGTACACCCCCTGCACCCCGACCGTGTTCTGGGCCGTCACGGAGGTGACGGCCGACGTCCCGAAGACCCCCAGCGCTGCGAAGGTTTTCAGATCGGCCTGGATCCCTGCGCCCCCGCCGGAATCGGAGCCCGCAATGGTCAACGCCCGCCGCATCGCCTTCACTCCTTCCATGTTACACCGCAAATCCCTCTGTTGCCCCCCTTCATGAAGGGGGGCAACAGAGGGATTCCGCGGGGTGGACGGCGGGTGGCGACGCGTCGTCGCTGGCAGGCGAAGCACGGACAGTGCAGCCTGCCAGCGCCGATTTGAGCCGTACAGGGACGTACGGCGAGATTAAGCGGAGTCACTCACCGTCCTCCTCGCGGACCCATAGGCCCCATACCCCGCACGGGGCGCAGCAAGCGGCGCCCCTACCCGCTTGCGGATGATTTCCCTTTCCAACGCAGATTCGGCTGCCGGGCGGCTTTGACCTCGTCGAGGCGTGAGACCTTCGTCTTATGGGGAGCGGACCGGACCAGATCCGGATCGTCCTTGGCCTCTCGGGCGATCCGCTGCATGGCGGCGATGAACTGATCGAGGGTCTCCTTGCTTTCGGTCTCGGTCGGCTCGATCATCATGGCGCCCCTGATGATAAGGGGGAAGTAGATGGTCGGCGGATGGAAGCCGTAATCCATCAGCCGCTTGGCAATATCCAGGGTCTGGATACCGTGCGGAAGTTGATGCGCGTCGGAAAAGACGCACTCGTGCTTGCAGAACTTATCGTAGGGCAGATGGTAGGTATCCTTGAGCTGATGCATGATGTAGTTGGCATTGAGGACAGCCACCTCGGCCACCCGGCGCAGTCCCGATGGGCCCAGCGAACGGATGTAGGCGTAGGCCCGCACCAGCGCCGCAAAATTGCCGTAGAAGGCCCGCACCCTGCCGATACTCGACGGCAGGTCCTCATTGAGAACGAATCGCTTCCCCCTCTTCTCAATGACCGGAACCGGCATGAAAGGCGCAAGATGCGCCTTGAGACCCACCGGTCCCGCGCCAGGACCGCCGCCTCCGTGCGGGACCGCAAATGTCTTGTGCATGTTGAAGTGCAGGACATCTACCCCCGTGTCGCCCGGTCTCGAAATGCCGACGATGGCATTCAGGTTGGCCCCGTCGCAATAGACCTGCCCCCCCCTGGCATGGACGATCTTCGCGATGTCGGCAATCTGGTCTTCAAACAACCCGAGGGTATTGGGGTTGGTGATCATGATGGCGGCGACATTTTCGTCCATCGCATCGGCCACCGTCTGCGACTCGATCCTGCCCCTCGGACCGGACTTGATCTGGACACACTGATAGCCACAGATCGCGGCGCTGGCCGGGTTGGTCCCGTGGGAGGAGTCGGGGACCAGGACCCGCTTCCGTGGGTTTCCTTTCGACGCCAGGTACGCTCGGATCAGCATCATGCCCAAGATCTCGCCCTGGGCGCCGGCGGCCGGCTGAAGCGACACCCGGTCCATCCCGCTGATCTCGGCCAGAAGCGCCTCCAGTTCATACATCAGCTCCAGAGTGCCTTGAATCAGGCTCTCCGGCTGATACGGGTGGACCTGACTGAAGCCTGGCAGTTGCCAGACCTCCTCATTGATCTTCGGATTATATTTCATCGTACACGAGCCGAGCGGATAGAACCCGAGATCAACCCCGTAGTTATGCTGCGACAACCGGGTGAAGTGCCGGACCACCTCGACCTCCGACAGCTCCGGAAAACCGGGGATATCGTGCCGGAGCAGCTTTCTGGGCAGCAACCGCTCCGGTTTCAGCTCCGGGACATCACACTCCGGAAGCGTGCAACCCGTTCGGCCGGCAGACCCTTGATCAAACAGCAGCGGCTCGTCAAAGACGAGTCCCCGCACACCGACCCCCTCCTCCTGGACCTGTACACCCTCCACCCTACACCCTCCACCCTGCGCTTCATCCGTCATCGCCCACTCCCCATCATCTTGCACAGCGCGTCGATCACCTCTCGGCTGTTCTGTTCCGTCACGCAGAGGAGCAGACAATCCGAAAGCTCCGGATAGAATCGACCCAACTCCAGGCCCCCGATGATACCCTTGGCGAGCAGCGCGCGATTCACCTGAGCGGGGGTTCCTTTTTTGACCCGCACGACGAACTCATTGAAGGTCGCACCTGTAAAGCGAAGCTCACAGGTGCGGAGCGTGGAGATCGCCTTTTTGGCATACGCCGCCTTGCGCAGGTTCAGCAGGGCCAGCTCCCTCAGTCCGGATCGCCCCAACAGGGCCAACTGAACCGTCGCAGCCAGGGCGCAGAGCCCCTCGTTCGTGCAGATGTTGGATGTCGCCCGCTCCCGTCTGATATGCTGCTCTCTGGTGGCCAGCGTCAGCACGTAGCCCGGTCGACCGGCTGTATCCGTCGTCTGGCCGACCAGGCGACCCGGCATGTTACGCAGATAGGCCTCTCTGGAGGCAAACATACCAAGGTAGGGTCCGCCGAAGTTCAGGTGGTTCCCGAACCCCTGGCCCTCACCCACCACGATATCCGTCCCGTACTCGCCGGGGGATCGGACAATACCGAACGACACCGGCTCGGCCACAGCCACGATCAGGAGTGCCCCGGCGCGGTGAGCGGCCTCGGCCAGCTCATCCAACGATTCCAGGACGCCGAAAAAGTTCGGGCTCTGGACGACAACGGCGCAGGTACGGTCCGACAGCGCCGCCTTCACCCGTTTCAGGTCGGTCGTTCCGCGACTCGTGTAAGGAACCTCGTGCAACTGCAGGCCGAGGTTACTTACATAGGTGCGGCATACCATCCGGTACTCGGGATGGACGGCCACGGGAAGCACAACCTCCGGTCGTCCGTTGATCCTGTAGGCCATCAGGATCGCCTCTGCCAGGGCGCTGGAGCCGTCATACATCGAGGCGTTCGCCACGTCCATACCGGTGAGCTGGCAGACCAGCGTCTGGTACTCGTAGATCGCCTGCAGCGTCCCCTGGGACAGCTCCGGCTGGTACGGCGTATACGCGGTGTAGAACTCGGCTCTGAACACCAGGTGTGAGACGGCGGCAGGGATGAAGTGATGATAGGCGCCGGCCCCCAGGAACGAGGCGTATTGCTCCACGTCCGCATTCCTGCCGGCCAACTCCTTCATATGCCGTCGTAATCCGGCCTCAGACAGCGGCGGCGCCAGGTTCAGTCCCCGTTTCAGCCTGAGCTTCGAGGGAATGTCGGCGAACAGCTCGTCGCTCGACCGGACGCCGATGGCGTCCAACATGGCGCGGCAATCGGCCTCCGTATTCGGGATGTACTGCATCTCAATGATCCTCCGCCGCCAGATAGGTCTTATACGCCTCAGCGCTCATCAGACTGCCCAGTTCGTTCGGATCGGCGATCCTGGCCACAATCATCCACCCCTCGCCGTACGGGTCGGTGTTGATCTGTTCAGGATGCGACTCAAGCGTGCCGTTGACCTCGATCACCTCACCGGTCAACGGGCAGTACAGATCGGAGACCGCCTTGACCGACTCGACGACGCCGAACGCCTCCATCTGGCGCAGGACCCGCCCCACCGGCGGCAACTCGGCAAACACGATGTCGCCGAGCTGACTCTGAGCAAAGTGGGTAATCCCGATCCGTCCACGATCCCCCTCGACCTTGATCCATTCATGCGCCTTCGTATAATACAGCCCCTCTGGGATCATCGCACCTCCCTATACGGTTCACAGCTCCCATTTGACAGCTAATGTAGTAAGTCTAACGCTTCTTTGCATTTGCCGTTCACCCTGAGCCTGTCGAAGGGTGAAGCATGTCGGCCATTTCCGTTCATGGTTCGACAAGCTCACCACGAACGGAATGTAATCCGAAACACTGAACGTTGAACTCTGAACTATGAACGCCATTGCCGCTTATAGAACGGGGTCCGAACAACCCTTGCGGTCACAGGCTGGCCGCGAATCACGATGTCAAACTCGGTTCCGATAGCTGCGTGCGGCACCGCCACGTATCCCAGTCCGATGTTCTTCCCGAGTGAGGGTGCGGGGCCGCCGCTGGTCACCTCGCCGATCGACCTGCCATCCTTGACAATCGCATAGTGGGGTCTGGCAATCCCCCGACCGACCATCTCGAACCCAACCAGTTTTCGGCTGATCCCCTCTGCCTTCTGTCGCGCCAGCGCCTCACGGCCGATAAACTCCCCCTTGTCCAGCTTCACGATCCAGCCGAGATCCGCCTCCAGGACCGTGTGCCGGTCATCAATATCCTGACCGTACAGGGCCATCTTGGCCTCGAGGCGCAAGGTATCGCGGGCGCCAAGTCCGCACGGTTGAAGGCCAGCCGGCGCCCCGACCTCCAGAAGCCTATTCCAGAGGGTCGCCGCGTGTTGTGGGGGAATATACATCTCAAAGCCGTCCTCCCCGGTATACCCTGTCCGGGAGATACAGCAGTCGATGCCCGCAATCTTCCCCTCAACGAAGCGGTAGTACGGGAGCCTTGCCAACTCGACAGGCGTCAGCTTCTCCAGGATCTCCTGCGCCCGCGGTCCCTGGATGGCCAACAGCGCGAGGTCATCGCTGGCATCCCTGACCGCAGCGGATGTGATCTGCTTGCGAATCCAGGCGAGGTCCTTCTCGATATTGGCGGCGTTAACCGTCAACCAGTAGCGATCATCGGCAAACTTATAGACGGTCATGTCGTCCACAAATGTCCCCTGGGGGGTGGTGAGGGCGGAGTATTGGATCTCCCCGACGGACAGACGGGACGCATCATTTGACGTCAGGCGCTGAACCGCCTCCAGGGCGGCGGAACCGGAGATCTCGATCTCCCCCATATGTGAGACATCGAAGAGGCCCGCGCGCTCCCTCACCGCCCGGTGCTCCTCCAGGATCCCGGCATACTGCACCGGCATCTCCCAGCCGCCAAAGGCCACCATCTTGGCGCCGAGTCGGTGATGGACCTCAAACAGCGGGGTGCGTTTCAAGGGTCTCTCAACCGGGTTCATCGGCCGACCCTCACTGTCGCCCGCATTGACGGACACGTGCGCAAGGCATGGCAGACATCGATCACCGTATGTGGCATCATCGAATCAGCGTGTATTGGTGTTATCGGCGGGAGATCGCGAGGCGCCTCACCTCAAAAATACGCGGCGATCTTCAAATATGAGGTCATCCTTGTCAAGTGAAATATGCGAGTCCTGAGAGAAGCCCCTTTCCCGGATTAATTCCTTGACAGTCGCCTGCGAGAAGATAAGACTATTTGTAGAGCCTCTCGGGCAGAGGTTCGACAGTAAGGGAGCAGGCAAATGGCAAGACAATGGTTACGAAGATGGGGACCGATCGGTGTGGCGGCCGCCATACTTTGGACGGGTCTCACGGTGATTGACCTTGCGTCTGCTGAAGCGGGTAGGGGCGGATCCCGCGGCGGTGGGTTTGGAGGCGGATTTCGAAGCGGCTCCCACGGAGGTATCGGGCACGGGTTCCGTGGCGGCGTTTCGCATGGGTTCCGTGGTGGTGTTGGGCATGGGTTTCATGGTGGCCTCCACGGAGGTATCGGGCACACATTCGACCATGGGCTTCACCACCATGGACACAACCATTTCTTCTTTAGTGTAGGGGTCGGCGCGTTCTACCCGTTCTACTCCTACCCCTACTATCCCGTCGCCTATCCGTACCCGGTGTATTACCCAGCCTATACCCCGGTTTACCAGTACCAGCAGTACTCGCCGTGCGGGTACTACGACCCGAACGGCGTGTGGGTTGACGCCCCCTGCCCGCAGTATACGCCGCCGGTTTCAACACCCCAGCCGGAGAACTCGTCGCAGGGTGTCTCGGCCGCGCCCGCACAGCAGAGCAGTGAAGGGGCAGTGGGACCGCCGTCACCATATTAGCAATACCTGATACGCGAGCGCGACCGGCAGGTGGCGAAGCTTCACTCATCGGTCCGCTTGCCACCGTACACACTCGATTTCGTCGGCAGAGAGATGGCTGTTCTGCACGACGGCGATGGTGCCGTCGTACGCTTCGAGCCGCTCGTTGACGATCAGGCGTTGCCGGCGAAACCCCTGGGTCATCGGTGTGCGCAGATACGGGGTCGGGTGCCGGATGAACGGCCAGTCCACATACGCTCCGGCAAACTCGAGCTTGGCCTCGAGGGAAGCGCGAGCGACGTGAGCACGGCATTCGGCATCCGAACGGCCACTGCCGGCATGTGCTCGAATGAATCGGGCATGGAGAGCAGCAGGACGTTCATGACAGACGGTCGGGGCTTCGCTCCTGCAGGGGCAGTTTTATTGCTTCTCTACCAGGAAGTAGACATAGCGAAGAAAGCCTGTATCATAGCCGACCTTGATGTAGAGGGCTGCCGGAAACTGCTCTTTGATGAGCCTGATCCCCTCGCTCCCGAGTGCCAAACGTTTCCAGATAAGGCGCCGAAAATCTTTGCGGGAGAGTGTCTTGATACCCCGCAACGCGGACACATACCCAAACTCCCAGTTTCGCCTGACCTGATCGTTAAGATCGGTCATCTCAAGTATGTTGAAATGGCCTTGCTCAAAATATTTCCTGTAATTGTCCGCCGTTTCAAGACTTGGGATGGCCCAGTATTTCATAAAAGGATATAAGACCAGTTCCTCCTGAATACGGTTCAGCCCGCCCTGTTTGCACCATCCAAGCAGAAGAAGGCGAGCGCCCGGCTCCATCACGCGTGAGATTTTTTTTACGGCAACTCTTTTATCCGGCAAATAGCATTCGGCGTCCATGCACACGACCGCATCGAACATCTGTCCCAGTTCGTCAACCTTCATGATGTCGTGGTGCTTGAAACGCAGGTTCGGGCGCTTGAATCGACCGGCGTGTGACAGTTGCGCGCGAGAAATATCAATTCCCAACACCTGGCCGGACGTATGTTCGGCGAGGAGATTGGTAAAACTGCCTCTCCCGCAGGCCAGTTCGAGCACAGAACGCGCGTCGCGTATCCGAAGCGCTTCCAGGTATTTGTTGTGGGTATTGGCGAAAGCGGATTCCCAACTTTCCTGTTCATCCTGGAACAGTGCAAAATGAAAAAAGTCGTTCCAATATTCGGCGTAGAGATCGCTGACCGCCGCAAACATGCGTTCCATGCTCTCGTCGTATTTTTCCTCAAAATATCGAAACTCTTTTGTATAATTCTTTGTGGTCAACATTGAACCGATTCCACGGTGAGTTGAGTTCCGCAAAGTACGCGCGCCGTCATAAGATCAACCAACACGGTCCCGTTCGAGCCGATTGACTGATACGCCTCACTATGGCACACCTTCGTTGTGGGATCAATCCATGTAACGGCGAAAGCCGAATAATTGCTTGACAGCTCCCTGCGACGGGACAACAATGAAAAAATAGGAGGCGTACCCATGGCCAACCCCAGGATCGTCGCGCTTGAAACCGCTAATCCCGTCACGTCCTTTTCCCAAGAAGAACTCCTGGCCTTCACACCTTACACCGATGGGCGACGGCGAGGCTTCTTCCTCAACAGCGGAATCGAATCCCGTCATCTCTACCTGGACCCGGCGACCTTTCGCCCCACTGAGACCACCGACGAACTCAACGCCCGGTACCGCAAGGGGAGTGTTGAGATCGGCTGTCAGGCTATTCAACGCGCCCTGGACAAGGCGGGATGCTCCGGGCGGGACATCGACTTTGTGGTGACCACCACCTGCACGGGCCGCCTCTGTCCCCACCTGGATGCGCAGTTCGTTCGCGAATTTAAAATGAAGGAGCAGGTCCAGCGCGTGCACGTCGGCGACATGGGCTGCGCCAGCGGGATGATCGCGCTGCAGCAGGCGTACAACCATCTGCGGGCCTTTCCCGACCATCGGGCACTGCTCGTCTCCGTGGAGATCTGTTCCTCAACCTATTACTTTGACGACTCGCTTGAGACCGCGGTGGCCAATGCCATCTTCGCGGATGGGGCCGCTGCGGCCGTCCTGACATCCGATGGGGGCGGGGTTGAGATCATGGGCCACATGAGCCTGGTTCGCTCAGAGCACCTTGATCTGATGGGGTTTACGTACCCGAACGGACGGCCGCGCATCCTGTTGTCCAAGGAGATCCGGGGGATCGGCGGCACTATGATGAAGGGGCTGACGCAGGCGATACTCGACCGCTACCACCTCAAACAGGAGGATATCCGCTTCTGGGTTCTGCACTCGGCCGGCCGTGGCGTCCTCGAACGGGCGCAACGGACGATGGAGCTTGGTGATGCCGACCTGGCCTTCTCCCGCCGGGTGCTCCGACGATTCGGAAACATGTCGTCGGCTACGGTGCTGTTCGTGCTGAACGAGGTCATCAACTCAGGACAGACATCCGCGGGAGACCTCGGTGTCATGATGGCGCTTGGCCCGGGCTTCTGCGCAGAGGGGGCGCTGTTGCGATGGTAACGACCTTGCTGCCTCCCCCCCGTTTGCAAGGGGCGGCAGAATTACTGGACCGCCTGGACAACACCGATGAGGAGATCCGCGGGAACCTGCGCGACCTGCAACGGCTGAACCGATATTTCGGCGGTGTGCGTACCGTCCTGTCGCATCTCGGTCGAATGATGGGTACGCATCCGCCCGATCCGATCACCGTCCTGGACATCGCGACGGGTGGGGCCGATATTCCTCGAGCCATCTGTCGATGGGCCAGTAGGCGTCAACTGGCCGTCGCTCTCGAAGCCGTGGACCAGGGCGACCAGGTACTGGCGGCCGCGGCCGAATGGTCGACCGACTTTCCGGAGATCCGACTGCGACGGGCGCATGTGCCTCCCCTACCGTACCCAGATCGCAGTTTCGACTACGTCATCTCCTCCCTGTTCTTTCACCACTTAAACGAGGCGCAAGGAATTGTCCTACTGCGGGAGATGGCGCGGGTGGCGCGACGCGGGTTACTGGTGAGCGACCTGCTGCGCAGTCGCGTCGCCTGCCTGCTGACCGCGATCACCACACGGCTGCTGTCGGGCAACCGCCTGACGCGCCACGACGGCCCCATATCCGTCCTTCGCGGCTTCAGAACGGAGGAGTTGCGTCGGATGGCGGCTAAGGCCGGTCTTACCGATGCGCACGTGAGTCACCATCTGTGGTTCCGCATCGCCCTTGTATCCACTCAGACAGATAGCCTGAAGACCGAAGGCTCTTAGGAGTAGGAACCAAGAAGATCGTACATGGCTTGATTCGGGCCTTGCGAGATAATGTATCACCTTCAACCTTCAGCCTAAACACCTCAGTGGTTACAAATTATGGCGCAGATCCAGGTCATCGTCGTCGGGGCCGGTCCGGCCGGCTCCGTCCTGGCCGGTCTCCTGGCCCGGCACAGGATTGAAACGATACTGCTCGACAAGGCACATTTTCCCCGCGAGAAGGTCTGCGGCGACTATCTGAGTCCGGGAACCGTCAGTGTCCTGGATCAACTCAACCTGCTCGACCTCGTATGCTCGGCCGGCGCGAGACGCCTGCGGGGAATGATGGTCGTCTCCCCGGACGGCACAACGTTCACGGCCAGGTTTCCCGCCTCCATGAAGAACACGAAGGATCGCCCCTTCGCGCTTGCCATACCACGGGCAACGCTCGACAGTCTGTTGCTGAGATGGGCCAGAGACTTCGGTGTAAAGTGCGTCGAAGGATTCCGTGTCACCGATCTGACTTGGGAGAACGGGCGTGTCCGCGGCGTGACGGGAATGGGACCGGCCGGCCCGGAGACATACTATGGACAGATCGTTGTAGGAGCGGATGGACGGGACTCGGTGGTGGCCCGACGACTCGACCTGCATCAGCCCCACCCTGCGCTCCATCGGATGGCGCTGGTCGCCCACTATGAGGTGGTAGGGGCACGTGGCAACGTGCCCCTAGAGGATCACGGCCTGATCTCGGTCGGCGATCGGTCATATTGCATCCTCAACCCGATCGGCGAACGGCTGATCAACGTCAGCCTTGTGATGGACCAAAGGATTGTCCAGGACTGGAGGGGACAACGTGACGAGTTGTTCGACCGAACACTGCAATCGTTTCTCCAGGCGCTGAATGCGCTCCGCGGGACGAGACGACGCGGGTCGGTTCGTTGTCTTGGTCCTTTGGCATTTCGATCACGTCGTACCGCCATGGCCGGGACGTTATTGATTGGAGATGCGGCCGGCTTTTACGATCCTTTTACCGGCGAAGGGGTCGGTCACGCGCTGTACAGCGCCCGGCTTGCAGCCCATGCCATCGTCTCAGCCTTTGCCGAGGGCGATGAGGGTCTCACCGAGGCTCGCCTTGCGCAGTGTGATCGGCAGCAGCGTCAGGCACAGAAGGGCAGGGAACGGTTGGGCGTCGCACTACAGGCTGTCATCCGCCGACCGCACACCGCCAATGCCGTCGCGCGGTTGCTGCGCCGGCGTCAACCGCTTGCGAACCTGCTGCTCGGCGTCATCGGCGACCTGCTCCCGCCCCGCGCCCTCTTTTCGGTACATGCTCTG
Source organism: Candidatus Methylomirabilota bacterium (assembly GCA_003104975.1). Classification (NCBI taxonomy): domain Bacteria; phylum Methylomirabilota (SeqCode); species Candidatus Methylomirabilota bacterium. The sequence continues at coordinate 148,897 of PQAM01000010.1, read as the reverse complement.
AGCCGCATCTTCTATCACACCCAATCTGATGCTACTTGATGGCGAGCTTGCCCTTGTGGTCGAACGGGCTGATCCACGGAAACCTGGTACAGCCGAACGCAAAGACGCCGGAGCGCTCCGCCAGGAACTCGACGGTAGTGTCCTCCCCCGGCTCGATATACCGCCTGACCTCCAGGTTGGGGATCGAGAAGATATGTCTGGCGCCTTCGCTGTGAATCGTCACCTCAACCAGCGCCGATCTTCCCTCCCGGTCTACCGCTATCACCGAGGGCTCACAGCGATAGCCCCGCGCCACCATCGTAAAGGAGATCCGCTTCGCTTCGGTTGGAATACCGGCAGGAGGAGAAATCTCGGGGAAAAAGGTCGTGCAGCCGGTCAGGATCATGGCGGAGATCACCAATGGCCCGATCTGGAATCGTGCTGACAGCTTGCCGATTGTGAGAGTTCTCAGGCTACGCATCCAGTCTCGCACATTACCATAGGGCGAGGAGGGTTTTCAAGTACGGGAGCAGTGGCTACTTCACAAAATCCGAGAAAGCCCTTATGATAAATATAAATAAGATTGGCGTAGACTTCATCTGTGAGGATCACCATGACAAAAGCAAAGATCTTAGTTGCCGAGGATGAACTTGCTTCCAGAACGGGGCTACAGGAGCTACTCGCGGGCTGGGGGTATGAGGTCGCCGTGGCAGCCGACGGTCAAGAGGCGCTGGAGAAGACGAGCGAACTCCAGCCGTCCCTTATCATCGCCGACCTCGTCATGCCGAAGATGGACGGAATCGCCCTCCTCCGTACGCTTAAGGCAGATACAGCCCTCCCCTCGCTGATCATTCTGACCGGACAGGGAACGATTGAGACCGCAGTCCAGGCGATGCAAGAAGGGGCCTACGACTACCTCACCAAACCGGTCGACGTGGGGCGGCTCCGCGTCCTTGTGGAGAAAGCCATCGAGCGTGGGGCGGTCTTGAAGGAGGTCAGCCTGCTGCGCCACCAGGTCCGTCATCTGGGCCGGTTCAGCCGATTGGTGGGCAACACGCCGGCCATGCAAGAGGTCTACCGGCTGCTGGAGCTGGCCGCACCCAGTACGGCACCGGTCTTCATCTGTGGGGGGAGCGGCACCGGAAAAGAGTTGGCGGCTCGGACGATTCACGATCTCTCTCCTCGTAAGCACGGTCCCTTCGTTCCGATCAACTGTGCGGCTATTCCGGAGACGCTGCTGGAGAGTGAGATATTCGGCCACGAGAAAGGGGCCTTCACCGGCGCGACCGAACGGAGGATGGGATGCTTTGAACTGGCGGACGGCGGGACCATCTTTCTTGATGAGGTCGCAGAGATGAAGGTCGCGACTCAGGCCAAGTTTCTCAGGATCCTTCAGGAGGGAACGTTTCGCCGCCTCAGTGGAAGTAAAGAGATCCACGTGGATGTCCGGGTGGTGGCCGCAACGAACAAGAATCCCGCTCAAGCGGTCGAAGACGGCCTTATTCGCGAGGACCTCTACTATCGTCTAAATGTGTTCAACATCTATCTTCCCCCTCTTAGAGAACGGCCCGAAGATATCCCCCTCCTTATTCGAGCGTTCCTTGAGGAGTTCAACGACAAATACGATAAAGCGGTCCGGAGCGTGGATGCCGGGGCGCTCGCCCTCTTGACCGAGCACGATTGGCCCGGCAATGTCCGTGAGCTTCGGAACGTACTGGAACGCGCCGTCCTCGTGGCTCCGGAATCCTTAATCACCTCAGCCGACCTGCCGACCCATTTTTCTACCCCACGTCGTGGGCCGGCTGCGGGCTTCAATATCCCCGCGGGGACGACGATCGATGCCGCCGAAAAGGCACTGATTTTCACAACGCTGGAGCGGACCAACCAGAATAAGACCCGGGCCGCGGAGATGCTGGGGATCAGCCTGAAGACACTGCACAACAAGTTAGCCCGCTATCGAGAAGAGGCCTCCTCTTCACCAACCGTACAGGAATAAGGGGAGATGACGCTCGGCATCCGAGGCAAGGAAATCCTCGGCATCAGTCTGCTGGTTTTTTTGATCGTCTCGGTCGCTTCGATTGTCCACCTTTCTACGACGACCCGCCTGGTACTGAAGGACGCCGCGGAGAAAGGGACGTTCCAGGCGCAGCAGATCTTCTCCGGCGCCACTCGGGCCGTCGCCAGGGCGCGTCGAGCCCGTCCCGAGGCGACGCTGCAACGCGACCGGGAACTCCGCGCGCTTCTCGATGCCAGCATCGGCTATTCGCCGCACCTCGTCTATGCGATGATCACCGATCGCTCCGGTACGATTCTGGTGCACAGCGAGCGCTCCCGCGAAGGGCAACCTGCGATCCCTCGGCAACAGATCGAGCAACTGCTGGAGATGAACCCGCTGCGGCAACTCGGGGTGCTGGCCCACCAGCACCAGGTATTCGAGACAACCTTCCCGCTCAGCCTAAACGACCGGCCTTTCGGAGCGATCCGGCTCGGGCTGGCCGGGAGCCTCATCTGGCGCGAGCTCTCCGCTGCGGTTCGGCGGAGTGTCCTGCTGGCGGTGCTTGCGTTCCCGCTTGCTTGGGTTGTCGCCTTCACCCTCTCAAACCTCGTCGTAGTCCCCTTGCGTCAAATCGCCCAAGACGTTGATCGGATGGCACGCGGCGAGTTTGACACAACCTTTGCATCCCATCGGGACGACGAGGTGGGACAGATTGCGGCAAAGCTCAACCTCCTGGGACGCCAAATCCAGCAGGATCGATCCTCGCTCATGAGCGAAAAGACCAGACTTGAGGGGATCATGCACTGCCTGGAAGACGCCATCATTCTGCTGAACCGGGAGCAGGCGGTCATTTTCGCCAATCCGGTCGCCGAGGCCCTCTTGGCCTGTCCTCTTATGCACGCCGCCGGTCAACCGTTGCATACCATCCTTGGCGGCACCCATCCCCTAGCTGCAGCAGTGGAGGAAGTCTTCCGACGACGGTCACCGGTCAAACACCTCTCCCTTCAGGTGCCGGGCGACCGCGATACCCCGCTGGATGTCTTGGCCTCCGCCTACCCTGTGCTGGATCATGGCGATGTGGTGGGAGGTATGGTGATCCTCACGAATACCGAACCGCTTCGGCAGATTCAATCGCTTGTTGACTACTCCCAGAAACTTGCGGAACTGGGAAAGCTCACGTCGGGTGTTGCACACGAAGTCAAGAACCCGTTGAATGCGATGATCATCCATTTGGAGTTGTTGAAGCAGAAGCTCAACGATCCGTCTGAGGAGGTCAGCAAGGGCCTGGAACTGCTTGGAGGACAGGTCCATCGCCTGGATCGTGTCGTGCAAGGCTTTCTCCGTTTTGTCCGTCCACAGACGCTTCAACTGAAGCCGATGGACCTCAACGGGCTCCTCCGAGAGATTACGCAAACGGTTGATGCGCAAGGCGCAGCAAATCGGATCACCTTCGCCTTTCGGCTTTACGACGGACTCCCCCCCATCAATGGTGATTCGGAGTTGCTTCAGCAGGTCTTCCTCAACTTGATCCTGAATGCGTGTCAGGCGATGCCCGATGGCGGAACGGTGACGCTTGCAACAGATCGGACCGCCGAGGGGATCATCCGCGCACATGTCAGCGATCAGGGGATAGGTATCCCTGTCGAAGACCTCGACAAAATCTTTCGACTCTACTACACTACAAAGTCGGAGGGGAATGGAATTGGACTGTCGTTGGTGTATCGGATCGTCCAGATGCATGGGGGAAGGATCGAGGTCGACTCGAAGGTAGGACAAGGGACGACCATGACGGTCTCTTTTACACCGGCCTAGCGGAGGAGACAGGATAGTCTCGTGATTGCGCCACGTGTCATCGTTCTGTTGCTGGGCCTTGTTGTCACGGCCGGCTGCGCCGAGATTGAGGGGTACTTCAAATCGATTCCTCCACCCCCAGCCTCCGTACGTCCGGCGCCGCCCTCTACCCCTGCCGCACGTCCGGCGCCGCCCTCTACCCCTGCCGCACATCCGGCGCCGCCCCCAGCCTCCGTACGTCCCGAGGCACCCACACCGCGACTGTCCCCTCAGGTGGACGCTGATCGTGAGACACGGCTGACCGACGAGGTTCATACCATGATCCAGGGCGTCGAGCGGACACTCCTCTCGATCGATCAACAGAAGCTGAAGGTTGATCAATCGGAGACTTATCAAACCATTAAAAGCTTTCTCGCACAGGCAAAAGAAGCGGTCACGAACAAGGACTTCCAGCAAGCGAAAAATTTGGCCCAGAAGGCTCACGTGTTGTCCGACGAACTTTCCAGCGTAGTTCGCTGACAAGTAACAATTACCCTCTCGCACGGGCCCAATCGATTCCCTCGTTCCCGAGGCGATACCATGTAAAATTGGGCCATTTAACCTCCGTTCTCCTACCCATCAAGAAAAAATTACTCATCGATCTTCCAGTTCTGACATGCCGCCGGAATCGATAGAAATCAGCGAATGTACGAGACATACGTGTAACTTACCGTATTGATTGTGTTCACGGGCTATCCGAATCGAGATGAGATTTGTGGCATGCCGCTTGCTCAACGACTCCTTCAGAGAGAAGGAGAAAGCACAATGAGTACGCAGCCGTTACCCAATACTGGAGGAAAGGTTCTCGTCGTTGATGACGATCCGGTCTTCAGGGACCTCCTTACCGATCTGCTTAAAACAACAGGCTACTACGTCTGGAGTGCGCATGACGGTTTGGCCGGCTTGGATGCGCTGCACAATGGTCCTTTCGACCTCATCTTAGTAGACTATCGAATGCCCGGGATGACCGGTCTTGAAATGGCGGCGTTTATACGGCGGTCCGATACGATCACCCCTATCATCCTGATCACCGGCGACTGCTATAGCCTGGACCCTGAGATCGTGGCACAGGCGGGTGTCACCAGGCTACTGCCAAAACCGCTCAAGATTAATGAGTTTTTGAATATATGCTCCACGGAGAGTCAGAAGAAAAAGGTCAACGACATCTCGATGCGTCGACAAAAGGAGACCATACGGATGAGCAGGGCAATATCCAAACCGATCGCGCTGGGGCTGGTGGTGGTCGCCCTTACCACGGGATGTGCCGGGATGTCGCCACGACAGCAGCGCGCCTTAAGTGGAGGCGCCATCGGTGCAGCCGGCGGTGCGGCGATTGGGGCCATGGCCGGCAGTCCGACCACCGGCGCCATCGTGGGCGGTGCGGTAGGCACAGCCACCGGCGCCCTATGGGATGATCTTAAGAAATCGCTGAAGTGACCGTCCGATACTGACCCTGCCACCCCCCCCGGCAGGTCAGTCCTCACGACCTTTCCGATCGGCCTCTCCTGTCCGCATCGGAAAGGTCGTCTTATTTGTTCCTCAACCCGATCTTCCTTTCGATCGCCGGATCAGGGCGTTCAATATCGGCTTATCAGTGCGAGACGAACGATACCGCAATCGCCGGCCGATAGACCGATGCGTTGAGTTGAGTATATCGGATTTTCCTATTTGACTTATAGTAACGAAGCCTCTACTGTCCGTAAAAGGAGTAGATCGTTTTGCAACCGACTGTAGAGGCAGCCATCGGAAGGGTGTTTTGTCGGGTTACCCGGTTATGAAGCTGGACTACACGAATTCGACCGATCGGGCGCTTATGGATCTTCAACGTACAAAAAAATATGTCCGCGTACAGGTCGGGCAGTTTAAGGCGGCCGAGGAAGCCGCAATTGCCGCCGGACTGCTCCAGTAGGGCGATCGCCCCATGTACCTCCTTGATCGCATTTGTAAGGTCTTCGATGGTCGAACGGTCGCTGTGCGCGAACTCAGCTTGGAGATCCAACGGGGCGATCGAGTAGCCCTGATCGGTCCAAGCGGGGCCGGCAAGACGACGCTGTTTCGTATGTTGAACCTGACAATCCCCCCGACCTCCGGCACCATCCTGTTCGACGGATTGGACAGCAGGCACCTGTCCGGAGGGCACCTCCGCGAGGTCCGACGCCGGATCGGCACGATCTATCAGCAACACAACCTGGTTCCGCGCCTGCAGGTCGTTCATAACGTACTGTCCGGCAAACTCGGGTCCTGGCCGATGTGGCGAGCCATACAATCGTTGATCCGACCTACGGAGATCGAACTGGCCTCGAACGCACTCAGTCAGGTCGGTATCGCCGGCAAGCTGTACGAGCGGACCGACACTCTCTCCGGCGGCCAACAGCAGCGGGTTGCTATTGCCCGCCTGCTGGTCCAAGATCCCGAGGTCATCCTGGCCGATGAGCCGGTCTCTTCCGTCGATCCGGCATTGGCAACCGGCATCGTCAAGTTGCTGATCGATCTGAGCCGGACCTGCCGTAAGACGTTACTCATGAATCTTCACAGTGTCGATCTGGCCCTGGCCTACTTCCCCCGCGTGATCGGACTGAGGGACGGAACGATCCTGTTCGATCTGCCGGCTGCGGCGGTAACGGATGAACACCTGGCAGCCCTCTACGTCGGAGTTCAGGCGGAGGCCGCCGAAGAGGAGATCCTTGGCCGTGCAGAGCAATCGTTCGCCCGTTCCTGCCAGCCTTATCTTACCGGCTAGACGCTTTTCCACTCTTCAGATTGTCTGGTCCGTCCTGTTCATTCTGACGTTTCTGGGAAGCTACAGGCTCGCGCAGGTCAAGCCCTTGCTGCTGTTTGAGCCCGAGGGACGTCGACATATCCGGACATTCGTTGCCGGCATGTTCCCGCCCGACCTGTCCTGGGACTTCCTGAGCCTCCTGGGTCGCCCGATCATCGAAACGATCCAGCTTTCCGTGATGGGCACCTTCATGGCCGTCGTCATCGGATTGCCTCTCGGCCTTGCGGCGACTCGGTCGCTGACCTTCACCGGTATTCTCAACGCGCGCAAGGGGGAGGACGGCCGTCGCCGTATCGTCCTTATCCGTAAAGGTGGTTATCTGCTGGCCAGGGCGACCCTCAGTCTGTTCCGGACCATCCCTGAATTCGTGTGGGCCTTCATGTTTGTCCGAGCCGTCGGCCTGGGACCGTTCCCGGGTGTCCTGGCCATTGGGATTTCGTATGCGGGGATGCTCGGGAAGGTCTACTCGGAGATCCTGGAGCATGCCAATCCAGGACCTCTGGAGGCGCTGCAGGCGACCGGCGCCTCGCGGTCCGCCATTCTCCTGTACGGCCTGTTGCCGCAGGCACTGCCGAATCTGGTCTCCTATACCCTCTATCGGTGGGAATGCGCCATTCGCGCATCAACGATTCTCGGCTTTGTGGGCGCAGGGGGGATCGGCCAGCAACTCGAGATCTCGATGCGAATGTTCAATTTCAACCAGGTCCTGACCCTGGTCGCGATCCTGTTCGTCATGGTGGCCGGTGTGGATACCTTGAGCGCGAAAATCCGCAGTGCGATTCTGGGTCGATCGAATGTCTGAAAGGATGGAGCGTTCTTCCCTGGCGGCGATACCGGCAGGGACTCACAGGCGCGATCACCCCTTCGCCCGGAGCCTCATGATCCTTGTCGGGCTCCTTATCCTCATCGCCTGGAGCTATATAGGAACGGAGTTCTCGCTGCGCAGCCTCTTAGGCGGTGAGAGTGTCATTCAGATCCTCGCCTATGTCAGCAAGCTCTTCCCGCCGGATCTGTCTGCCCGGTTCCTGTGGAATACCGGTTATTGGGCGCTCGAGACCTTTGCCATGTCGTTTCTGGGGACGATCCTGGCGGTCCTGATCGCCTGCTCCCTGGTCGTTCTTTCCAGCCGTAATCTGATGTTCACCGGGCTCTTGTTTGAAATGGGCCAGAGCCGTCCATGGATGCGCGGGCTCCGGACCGCTCTGTATCTTTGCGCCAAGGCCGTGCTCAATCTCCTGCGGACTGTTCCCCACCTGGTCTGGGCGTTGATTCTTGTCTTTGCGGTCGGCCTCGGCCCGTTCCCGGGGATGCTTGCGCTCGGGATTCACACCGGAGGCGTCCTGGGACGGCTGTTTGGCGAGGTAATGGAAAACGTCGAGGTCCAGCCGATCGAGGCATTACAGGCGACCGGCGCCGGCCGTCTGCAGATTCTGTTCTACGGTATCCTGCCCCAGGTCTTGCCGGAATGTGTCGCGTATACCCTGTACCGCTGGGAGGTCAACATCCGGGAGGCGGTCATCCTCGGCTACGTGGGGGCCGGGGGCCTGGGCCAGCAGATCCAGATCGCCATCAGCCTCTTCCTGGAGCACCGGCTGCTGACCCTGATTCTTGCCATCTACCTGATCGTCACCGCCGTCGATGCCCTCAGCGCCCACCTCAGAAGCCGCCTCATCTGATGCGCTCCGAGCCTACTTTTTCTCCTCCGGCAGACAGTTGAATTGGAAGATATGAACGTTTCCGCCATCCCAGTGCGTGACCGGCGCATTTTTCCGGCCATCGGCCGGCTTTTCAGGGAGGATCGGATGGCCCTTGCCGAACTCAACGGTGGGCGTCTCGCTTAGCAGCGTAAGTTGTTTCTCGTTAGCCCGAACCTGAAAGGAGGCCTTCCAGGGATTATCGCCCATTTTTTCGACGCGCAATTTCAGTCTGGAGCAGTCGTCGGTTGTAATGGGAACGATGATTCTGGAACCGGCCCAAGGCGCCCTCCTGTAGTTGTAGGCGTCCGGCTTTAAGACCCAGTTGCCGAAGTGCCAGCCGGAATCATAGACCACGATCTTGTCGTCTTTCAGGATTTGAAAATTAATCGGTTCGCCTTTATCTTTGTCGTCATCTTTAGTATTGATCTCAAAAAGCAAATCGATGATATTCGCCGCTAAGGCCGCTTGAAATGGCCCCAGCACAAGAACGCCGGCGACGGCGCCCGCGGTGAGGTGTCTCAGCATCAATGTCTACTCCTTGTTCAAGTCGTTGCCATTCGGTAGTTGGTCGGTATCTCGTCAGTCAACAGTGTCGGGGATCCGGGTAATTGTGCTGTCTTTTTCAGAACTTGTCAAGCGCTCGCAGCATTGTTGTGACCGACAATGAATAGGATCGATCGACCGGTTTTCTGCCTGTCACGACGAAGACCACGACGACAGCGAATCGATATTATTCCGTGAGTGACGCCTTCTGCCGACGAGGACGGACCTCCAGGTCAGAACCGCCGCCCACGCCATCGGCGCAGCGCCGAACACGATAAACACGGCATCCCCGGGAAGGCGCAGCCATTCCAGCAGGCGCACGAACGGCCGGTTCATAAACTCAGGACCGCGCGCATGCCAATAACCGTTGGTCAATACATCCCACAGTTGCAGGATGCCTCCGGGAAAGAGGCTCAGAATGACCATCATCGCCAGACCGACATTCAGTCCCCAGAATGACACGCGCACAAGTTTCTCTATCCGCTGCCACTGCGGTTCATCCAGCACCTGCCGGAAGGCAATCACCATCAGCGCGAGCGCGAGCATCCCGAATACGCCCATCATCGCCGTATGCCCGTGGTTTGATGTCAGGATCGTCCCGACCTCATAGAAACTGACGACCGGCAGGTTGATGAGGAAACCGAACACGCCCGCGCCGACGAAATTCCAGAAGCCGACCGCCATCAGGAAATAAAAGGTCCACTTGTGCGGAAACGACACCGGCAACTCGCACACCCCGCACTGACTTCGGGTGAGCTTGATGAAGTCCCACGCATCCAACGTCAACAGGGTCAGCGGGACCACCTCCATGGCCGAGAAAACAGCCGACAGGGCCATCGTGATGGTCGTCTGGCCGGTCCAGTACCAATGGTGTCCGGTGCCGATGATGCCGCTACCCAGATAGAGGATGGCGTCAAGATAGACGACCCGTGCCACGTTCGTCTGCGACATCACGCCCAACTCCAGAAAGATCAGCGCCACCATGACCGTCACGAACAGTTCCAGAAATCCTTCGACCCAGAGGTGGACGATCCAGAACCGCCAGTTATCCACAACCGATAGGTGGGTGGTGCTGTCGAAGAACATCGCCGGCAGGTAAAAGAGGGGGATCGCGAGGGCGGCATACAGAAACAGCGAGGCGATCTGACGCTGTTTCGGGTTCTGCCGCGCCGACGCCGTAGCGCGTACCAGCAGCATCAGCCACAGCAGCAGCCCGACGACCAACAGGATCTGCCACAGCCGCCCCAGGTCCAGATACTCCCAGCCCTGATGCCCCAGCCAGAACCACAGCGAGCCGAACACCTGCTGCACCCCCAGCCACTCGCCCAGGGAACTGCCGACCACAACCACCAGCAGAGCGGCCCCCAACAGATTGATGCCCAGGACCTGCCCGCGCGGCTCGCTGTTGCCCAGCGTCGCAGCCAGGAACAGCCCGCCTGCCACGTAGGCGGTTGCGATCCAGAAGATCGCGAACTGCAGGTGCCATGTCCGCATGATGTGGCTCGGCGCGATCTGTGCCAGATCGATCCCGTAGAACTTGCCGGGCTCCGCCCGGTAATGCGCGGTGGCGGCGCCGACAATCACCTGCGCCAGAAAGAGCAACGCGACAATGACAAACAGCTTGATTGTTGCTCGCTGGCTCTCCGACGCCATACCGGGCAGCATCATCGGGTGCACATGTCCGCTCCCCCCCTTCCAGCCCAGGAAATCGAACTTGCCGAATGCGACCAGCACCCCCGCGATCCCCGCCAACAGCGCAATCAGACTCAGCGCGCTCCACAGAATTGCGTCAGCCGTCAGTGTATTCCCGGCCAGCGGTTCGTACGGAAAGTTGTTCGTATAGGAGTAGGGCTTGCCAGGTCGATTCGCAACCGACGCCCAGGCCGTCCATGCGAAAAAGGCCGTAAGCTGCCGCAACTCCGTGGGGTCAACGATGTATTTGGCCGGCAACCCAACATTCCCCGCCGGCTCTGCGAAGTAGTCCGTCCACTGGGCTACCTGCTTCTCGAATACGGCTACCTCGGTCTCCGTAAACGTTAAGGCGCCAGTCTGCGGATCATAGCGATTCTGTTTCAACGCCGGTCCCGCCTGTACCGCCAATGCGTGCAGATACGCCGCCGAAAAATCCGGTCCCAGGTACGCCCCATGTCCCCAGACGGAGCCGTTCTCCATCAGGCCGTACTTCAAGAACACTTCCTGTCCGGCGCGGATGTCATCGGCTGTCAAGATGACCGCGCCGCCCGGTCCAACGACCCTCTCTGGAATCGGCGGCGCGTACTGATAGGTGCGTACCGCCAGCCAGATCAAGACCGTCAACCCGACCAGCAAGACGATAGCGAGCGCGTACCGCCACCACGGGGACAGCCCATTAGGGTGTGCCATCATGAATTGCTCCTTTGGCTTATGTCGCGGTTTTTCGGATTCAGCGGGCCAACCCGGACGTGCTCCTCCCAGACTCTGCGCAGCTTCTCGCGAGAGACCTTCCCGACCATACTCTCGGCTCCTTTCGTTTCTCCAGACGGCTCGAGCCCGATTTGTCCGCAAGCACCCGTCCGGCGACATTACAGGGCCTTCCTCTCCTCGCCATGTTTTCGGATGCGATTTTCAGACTCGCTTCGTTCTTACCTGGCTAATGGACCATTATACGGTAAAGAAGTAATACGGCAATACCGTAACAATGCTAAATTGACGGGTGTTAACGCTCGCGCTCAGCGGCGCCGAGCGAAGTGAGGAAATCTTCGGGAAGCAGGGGGTCGGAAGGCGCGTTGTTGGGCCAGAACCCACTCTCCATCAGAATTGAGCCACCTCTATCCCTCTTTTTCTCGGTACGAAAGGATAAGTAACGAGAGCGCAGACCCCAGAAGGCCTGCGTTGCGAAACGTCACAGCATCGACCCCGACAAAGATGAAAATGAGTGTCATTTCGAGAGCAAGCAGCGATGATGCCGCACGTACACACCAGCGTGGGAAAAACCATCCAAAGAGGCAGATTGCGATCATGATCTCTCCAAGTCCCTGCAGTCGCAGGTAGATATCAACTGAAGCGATCGCGTTGGCAACGTGGCTCAGCCAGCTGGGCACGTACTTGTGGAAGACTGCAGGATCAGTCAGCAGGAAGAAGCCCGCGTAGAGGTTTGCAAAGCCGCAACCCAGTCGTAAAGGCCATTCTGGATGTATCCTCATCATGGCCCTCCAGAAGAGCACGTGCCAAACAACACCTTACGCTCTATCTCGTTGCCGGGCACAACCTTCCACTCAACGCCGCCTACCCACCAGGTCCACCACCTGGATCTTTTCCGGATGCCGGGTCAGCCTCAGCCGTCCCAGAACACCCGTCATGCGCTTTCGTCCCGCACTTCCAGAGTCCTCGCACCTTCCATGTCCTTCGCGATCGCTGACATGCTCGGCCCTCCTTGACTCCCCTTGCGGGGGCTACGAGGTCGGCGCCAACGGATTCCCTTCGCGGTACAGCCTACTCGGCTTGCACCTCCTTCTTACTTAGAGAGGAATGTTTCGCTTCACCACACCCGGTTGCCCAGATGCCGTGGTGCTTGCGGAAAGGGTCTGGTCTCTTCCCTCAGCTTTGTAGCGGAACCGGCGGCACGGTTGTGGTTAGGTTAGACACTCGACATTCAGTCCACATGCGTGTCTCCTTCCGCACTGCAGGACTATCCGGTTCATTCTACCTCTCCGATGTCCGCATGTCTAACGCGGCTGCGGATCAGCGACAGGCAGATGCGCGAGAGTACCCGCGTGGACAACCGGCCACCGCGGCCGCTTGATGACCAGTACGAGGGCACCGTACAGAAAGCGGATGGCAAGCCGCAGCCGCGATGGCACGGCGCGAAGCGCTCGCGTCATCGCTCCGGTTCAGCGGCCCGAGCAGCGGCTTTGCAGCGACGCTTCATCAGACCCTGACGCCCATTTTGCTCCTGCCATAATGATGGCGCGATTCCGGCGGCGTCAGCATGGTTTCTTGTCAATGAGATTCCCAGGCGGGTTGTAGTTGCAGACGATGACCAACCAGCCTTTCCTCTCGCCCGTCTGGATGATCGCCTTGCCGGCTCCGATTTCGGTCGTGTCCTTCCAAACCATTTGGGTGTAATGCCCTGCCTTGAAGTTCCCGAACGAGTCCGGAATCGGAGTTCCGGGAGTGTAGAACTTGATTGCGGCGTACCAGCGTTCGGCACCAGACAGTACATCATGAGCGCCGCCGAATCCCCACGCGATATTCTCACCGTATTTCTGCTTCCACTTACCCTCTCGTGGCCGATGTCTCACCTCTCCGGTCCTAGCCACTTCATTTGCCCACTGCTGCGCAAATGTGGCCACTATCGGCGACCATTTGACAGGTCCAACACCCACCTCCACGCGAACCTTGTTGTGATACTGGACTAACTTGTTGGCTTCTTTGGTGGTGAGCGTAGAACCGGTATCGGTCTGTGCCGCGCTACTGGCGATCGCCGGCAGGTTAAGCGACGCCATCCCAAGCAGGATTACGATCCAGCGAATCCCGGTCCTGCTGATATCGGGGCAGCTAAACCGATTGTGCACAGCGCGAACGCCCGTCTGTAGGTCGCACGGAGACAGGTCCCCTCGCATCTTTGAATTGGACTTCTCCTTCGGCATCCTCCCTCACGGTGACGCTCGTACCCCTCTGCTCGCCTCCTGCCTGCCAGCAGGCAGGTCAGCTCAGCGATCACTTGGCGCGAGGACTCTCACCTCGCTCCTTTATGTCATACGTGGCACACACGTTGGACGTCTCCCATTTTGTGATGCGAAGTCGGCTGGACACTGTCTGTAGGCGGCCAGGCCAAAAAGAACACCTACACGGGCAAGCCTTTTATGTCGTCGAGCAGCTCGCTGAGAATCCGGTTACTTTTGCCCCAGTCATATAACTGACCCTTAATAACCGTGGCAGCTTCAACAGACGTGCCCCGCCCCTGTCGTTCAATGGTAATCACAAGATCGCCCGCGAAGCTCCATATATCCGAAGGGAGATCCGCCTTGAGCAAACAACCGTCTTGACCTTGCTGAACTTTATTGAGCGGCTGTCCATGACGGGCAAGCGAGCAAATTGTTGCGACGAGTACCTTACCGGAGGGCCCGCCAACAAGTTCCTTGCGCGTCTTACCTGTTTTGATGCCAAGAGCGGCATAGAATAGGTTGCACAATCGCTCCGATCTTGGCTAAAGACACACCCGCAATGGGAACAAACGCCTTGTCGCACAGTTCAAGAAAATCCTCCGCAGACATACGCTTCTGGGATTGTGAGGCGTGACGCGCAATTAAATCTCGCACCTCAGGTTGGCGCAGAAGAACCTCATATCGAATTTCGTCAGCCCAATCTTGCGAGAGTGGTTCAGGATCGTTATCAGCAATGATTAGCTTCGTCCCGCAGTGAGAGCAGTAGGCGCCGTAAGCTGTTGCACCACATTGATGGCAATACATCTCCTCATCCTCCCCACCCTTGCGGGGTTGTCGAGCCGTCTAACGGAACTAAGGAACTTCGACCCGTTCTCGACCTCGTAGGATGCATTAGCAATCTTGTGCCAGATGATCGGGTTGAGGTTATCGAATCCGATACGCCGGCACATGACGCAGATGTCGGCGTGCAACGGGAAAACCAGGTGGCGTCCGAAATCCCGCCTTGCGACGCACACATCCCCGACAACGCACACCATACGACCACCGGGAACAAGTATTCGGTAGACGTGTCGCCAGACCTTCTCCAACTCAAAGAGGAATCCTTCATAGTCCTGGATATGGCCGAGTTGGTCAGGGTTCTCATTGTACCGCTTGAGATTCCAGTACGGGGGCGAAGTCACGACAAGGTGAACCGAAGCGTCACTGAGAAAGGACAGGTCGCGCGAATCGGCATTGAGCAGTCTGTGAACAGTCTTTTCCATGTAGCCATCCAAGCCCGCCCAGATGGGCCGCGAGAACCCTGGCAAAACGTTCAAGAGAAAGGTCTTCCGCCGGCGTCGAGAAATGTCCCAGGATCCCCCCGTCAGCTGTTGAGGCAATGAAGGCCGCCGTGGTGTAGTGTCGCTCAAGCACGAGCTTCCGACAGAAGAGTTCATACCGACGCAGATACGACGCGCCCATGAATTCCGGGAATACCGTGAAATGCGGCTCCTGCACCTTGACCGGTCGGTTGGACGCCTCGCAGTCTTCCAGCCGGTGGCGAATGATGGACTGCACCGTTCGGATTCTGATCCCATCCTGACCCTGACACAACTGATCTTCGAGGAAGATTAGCACAAACTTTTCCATTTCCCAATCCAAGTCTGTGTTGTGGTAGAGGCTGGGAGGGTCAAGGATCGTGTGCGTGTGCTATAGTGACAGTGACGCGGCGCATCTTCCGGGCGTCAAGGACGTAGAAGATCGGGGAAGGACGGTACAACAATGCGGTTTGTGGCCGATGCGATGTTGGGGCGGTTGGCCAAGTGGCTTCGCCTGGTGGGATATGACACGCTGTATTGGCGAGGCGACGATGCCAGGCTGGTGCGCCTGGCCCTGGCGGAGAACCGGGTGGTGCTGACCCGCGACACCCGTATCGCACCACGGCTGCCGCCCCACCTGACGCTATTGATCACCAGCGACCACTACGATGAGCAGATTCGCCAGGTTATTGTTCACTTTGGGTTACCGCCTCGGGTCGGCCGTCTGTGCCTGCGCTGCAACCTACTCATTGAAACGGTCGATAAGACCGAGCTGCAGGGCGAAGTTCCCGAGTTCGTCTGGCGCACACAGGAACGGTTTACGCGGTGTCCCGGGTGCCGCCGGATCTATTGGGAAGGAACGCATTACGTTCGGATGCGGGAAACCATCGAGCGGATAGCAGCCCACGGGACAATACGATCTTCGATGGAACCATACATGAAAGGGAATGGACGATGCGCCTAAGCTTCATGGGGACGCCGATCTTCGCCCTACCGTCACTCAAAGCGCTCATGGCTGCCGGGCACGAGATCTGCCTGGTCGTCACCCAACCCGATCGACCGGCCGGACGCGGCCGCGTCTCTACCCCGCCGCCGATCAAACTCGCCGCCCAGGAACTCGGCCTGCCACTACTGCAGCCCGAAAAGGTGGGCGAGCCGACAGTCATTGCCGCGCTGCAGGCGGCCCGGCCTGAGGCGATCATCGTCGTCGCCTATGGCCAGCTTCTCCCGAAGTCGATCCTCACACTGCCGCCCCATGGCTGTCTGAACGTTCATGCGTCGCTTCTACCTAAATACCGCGGCGCGGCGCCGATTTCGTGGGCGATCATCAGAGGCGAGACCGTAACGGGGGTGACGATGATGCAGATCGAAGCGCGAATGGACGCCGGGCCTCTATTGCTGCAGCGGGCCGAGCCGATTCGACCGCACGATACGACCGCAACCCTGTCCGAGCGACTGGCCGTGCTGGGAGCGAAACTGTTGTGCCAGACCCTTGATCAGGTAGCGCGCGATACCGTCCACTTGGTCCCACAGGATGAGTGCAGAGCGACCTATGCGCCGAAGCTGCTTCCCACCGATACACACCTGGACTGGGCCCGCGATGCCTGGACGCTCGATTGCCTGATTCGGGGTCTCTGCCCGGCACCGGGCGCGGTAACGAATTTTGGCGAACGGCACATCAAGGTCCTGCAAGCCGACGTCGAGGCGGCGGTCGACTCTCTCCCAGGTACCGTGTGTGCAGTGGATCAGAAAAAAGGGATACTGGTGGCCGCCAAGTCCGGAGGGTTGTGGCTGACGCAGGTCCAGCCGGAGAACCGCCGCGCCATGGCCGCGACGGAGTTTGCGAGAGGATATCGTGTCCGTGTCGGTGACGGCTTTGGCACGTTCTAGCGCCCCGCCATTCCACGCAAGGCGGCTTGCGTACGAGGTATTGACCCGGGTAGAGGAACAGCGGGCATACGCCGGCCTGCTGCTGGACGCAAAGCTCGACAAGGCCGGTCTTTCGCCACAGGACCGGGCGCTGGCGACTGAACTGACGTACGGCGTCCTCCGCTGGCAGGGGCGTCTCGACTATCTGCTGGCCGCCATCGTCGATCGGCCATGGGAGCAGGTCGATCCGGTGCTCCGCCGTCTCCTGCGTCTCGGCGCCTATCAGATCCTGTTTCTTACGCGCATCCCCGCCTATGCCGCCGTTCACGCGACGGTCGCCTTGACTCACGACATGATCCGCAGTCCGGTCAAGCGGGGCGCCACAGGCTTCACCAATGCGATCTTGCGCCGATTGCTGGCGCAATACGATACCATCGCGTTCCCGGACCCCTCCGCCGATCCGGTCGGCGCCCTCGCAACGCGCTGGTCGCATCCGGCTTGGCTGGTCAGACGGTGGCTCGTTCGCCTGGGGCCGACGGAGACCGAGGCCCTGCTCAGGGCCGACAACGACGCCCCGGCACTATCCGTCGTCGTGAACCGGCTCAAGAGTCGCCCGGAGGCGGTCGAGGCCCGTCTGACCACAATTGCAGGATCGGTGACGCCTGGTCGGTTCGTCCAGGGGACCTTTCACCTGACCGATGGCGCCGAGGTCCTGCGCGATCCGGCCTTCGCCGACGGGTGGTATTTCCCCATGGATGAGGCAGCCGCCCTACCGGTCGTCCTGCTGGATCCTCGACCGGGCGACGTCGTATTGGACGCCTGCGCAGGAGGCGGCGGGAAGACGGCTCTGATTCTCGGACAGCTTGCCGGGATCGGGCGGGTCATCGCGCTCGATCCGAGCGCTCGCGCCCATCGACGCCTCCGAGCCGCCGCGGCGCGCCTGGGCCTTAATCGGGTGATCCAGATTCAAGCCGATGCCCGACAGGCGTCTCGGTTGTTGACCTGTCAGATCGATAAGGCATTGGTGGATGCGCCGTGCAGCGGTCTCGGTACGCTGCGGCGCCATCCTGAGCGGAAGTGGCAGCAATCAGAGGCGGGTCTGGCATCCCTGGCACACCTGCAACTGGAGTTGCTTCACGGCGTGGCGCCGCTGATCAGACCCGGAGGCATCCTGGTCTACAGCACCTGTTCCCTTGAGTCCGAGGAGACCGACGCCGTCATTGAAGGCTGCCTGCACGACTTCCCGGATTTTGCCGTGGATGAGGCCCCCGCCGGCCTTCCCGCCACCGTTGCCACACTGATCGATTCACAGGGTGTGCTTCGCACCTGGCCGCACCGCTGCGGACTCGACGGCTTCTTCGCCATCCGACTCCGCAGGCGTAACAGATGAGATTGCTCCGTCTCCTCGCCAAGGGACTTACCGCTGCCCTCGTCCTGATCGCCGTCGCCGTCGTCAGCGGCGCCATCACGGTGTGGCTGATGACAGACAAGGATAAGGTCCAGCTCCCGCGGGTCATTGGCATGGACTCGACGGCCGCGATGGAGCTGCTGCGTGAACAGGGGCTTCAGCCGAAGGTCAGCGGGCGGGAGCACAACGAAGAGGTCCCACAAGACGCCGTCCTGTTCCAGCGACCCGCCAGCGGCTCATGGGTGCGGAAAAACAGCGAGGTCCGTCTGGTGGTCAGCCAAGGGAGCGATGCGGTCGCGCTCCCGAACCTGTCGGGCCTGGCCTTGCCGCAGGCCGAGCAACTCCTCCAGCGATACGGCTTCACACTTGGCCGGGTGGCGCGGGTTCACTCGTTCGAGCGCCAGAGCGGAGAGATCATCGCCCAGGATCCTGAGGCCGGCGCCGTGATCCGGAGGGGTAGCTCGGTCGCCGTCCTGCTCAGCCTTGGCCAGTTTGACACTATGCCGTGACCCAGTGGAACTTGACACAGCAGCAGATCGACTGATAGACTGCGTGCTATGTTGAAAGATGCCCCGAATCGCGAAGGCCGTTCACAGAGGTCACCAAGTCCTCGGGGATTGCGTTCCGTGCAAGTCCGACGATTCGTTGCCCGTATGCTCGTGATCGTATGCGTCAGCCTTCTGCCCCTGCACAGCGGGGCGATCGGGGTTGATGGCTACTCTTTGTGGACCCTCAGTCAGGTTTCGCTCCTCACTAGTGATCAGCCGGACAATTTATTCGCCCAAGCCCCAGTCATGAAAGCCCCGTCGGACGGTAGGCATGCTCCCACTACGACAGCGATCCCGCACTGTGATTTTGAGGTCAGTCCGATTGATCATCCGCCTCTCTGTCTCTTCGCCCCGCCGGAATCCGTCAGGACGCGCGACCGGCAATCTTTCCCCACCCCCCGCTTTTTTACGAGTGATCCAACGTCCCCGCCGCCTCGCCACGCGTAATCTTCCTTCCAGCTTCGAGACCCCTTTTCAGTTTTGAAGCTGTCAGTTTTTCGTGAGAGTGAGGAGTGGTCTCAGTATTACCCAACCTCACCACTCAAAACTTCTCTTTTTTTGAGGAGAACGGACAGATGAAACAAAAGGACCTTTGCAGGATAATGATCCCTTTTCTGGTCGGGTGCAGCATACCGCTGTCCGCCGGCGCCCAACTTCAAGAGGTCCCGCGAATGCTTTCGCTGACCGATGCCCTACAGATTGCAGGGCGGCACAACCCCGGACTTCAGACAGAGGCAACGGCCACACAGATCGCGCGTGGAGACGCAACCACCGCCGCGCTGCTCCCCAACCCTGAACTTCAGCTCAGGTCGGAAGGGTTTCGCGGGGGATCGTTTAAAGATCGACAGGAGCTGTTCGTTGAAGTCAGCCAGGAGATTCAGACAGCCGGCAAGCGTTCCCAGCAGATCGCTGTCGCGGGTGCGAACCTGCGCGCGATCGAGGCCGACGTCGACAATACGGCACGTCTACTCCGGTTTGCGGTCAAGCAGGCGTATTACCAGATCGTGCTGGCCAAAACCGATCTCGCAGCAGCCCGCGGCCTGCTGGCCGACGTTGACCGGACCATCCGCGCCAAGGAGGAGCAGTTTCAACTCGGCGAGATCTCCGGTGCGGAACTACGGCGGGTACAGGTCGAGCGCTTCAGGGTCTTTGACGACGTCGTCGCCGGAGAGTTGAACCTCAAGCAGGCCAGGGCCGCGCTCCTGGCGCTGCTCGGCCATCCCGACTCCGCAGCCGAATTTGATGTGACAGAAGAACTGGTGAAGGGCGAACCGATCGGCGGTTTGGCAACGTTGCATGCCGAGGCCCTGCAGGCCCGCCCCGACCTGAAAGCCCAGCGTCAGCGGATCGTCCGGGCGCATGAACAGAGGGGACTCGAGCAGGCGAGGCGCTTCCCGAATCTGTTCCCATTTGTCGGCTACAAACGGGACTTCAGTGAAGACAGCGTCGTATTCGGCGTGACGGCGCCGCTCCCCCTGTTTAATCGCAACCAGGGGGGTATCGTTCGGGCCCAGGCAGAACAAGAGCGGGAATCGTTCCAATCCAGGCGGCTCGAGACCCAGGTGCTTTTGGAGGTCGATCAGGCATTCAACCGATTTGAGAGCGAACGACGGCGCCTCGAGGGACTGGAGACCGAATACCTGCCGAAGGCCCGCGAATCGCGAGAGATCGCCGAGGCTGCCCATAAGCTGGGAGCCATCGATCTCACCGCGTTTCTGGATGCACAACGGACCTTCCGTGAGGTCCAGCGGCTTTACAACCGCTCCTTATACGAACTGAGCATTGCGAGATTTCAAGTCGAGGCGGCCGTCGGCCGTTAGGGGTACATCGTGATCGCACATTTATTTTCTAGCTTCAGCCGTCAGCCGTCAGCCGTCAGCCTTCGGAACCTTGCATTGCCAATGATATTCATTGCGGCGGTCTTGGCGCTGGTCGCTTGCAGCCGCGCCCCCGAACAAAAACCGGTGAAGCCCACGAGTAAGCCTGACCCGGACACGGTCACGATTTCGGCCGAGACTCAGGCCAGGTTCGGCTTTGCCGTCGCCCGGCCGCAGCGTATCACGCCGGTCCGGCTCATTGAAGCCACAGCGGCCATCGCGCCGGATCCTGCCCGTGTCGCCCACATCGCCCCACTGGCCAAAGGACGGCTGGAGCGCGTTCATGTACAGGTTGGGGATTCGGTGAATCAGGGTACCCCGCTTTTCGAGTACGACAACATCGAACTGGGCGAGGCCATTGGGGACTACCGCAGTGAGTTGGCTGAACTGCGGAAGGATCGCGCGCACCTGGAGCACGCGCAGCGAACATTGGAGCGAGGCCGGTTGTTGCTCGAAAAGGAGGCCGTCGCTGCAAAGGAGGTTCACATACGGGAGGCTGAGTATCGGGCTGCCGAGGCAACAGTGGAAAATCGGAATGCCAGGATCGCACGAATTCAGGAGAAGCTTGTTCGCTTCGGGATGACGACTCAGCAGATCGAGGACCTCGCATCCAGACAAGAGGGCGGTCTTCCCCCTGAAACTTCGCACACGATGGTCAGGGCACCGATCGCCGGAGTCGTGATCGAGCGCGAGGGGGCACCCGGCGAGGTGGTCGGTTCCGAGAAACAACTGTTGGCGCTCGCCGACCTCTCCAATGTCTGGACGCTGGTGGATATTTATGAGAAGGACCTGGGTCAGGTTCGACGCGGGACACCTGCTGAAATCAACGTCGAGGCCTATCCGGGGGAAACCTTTCGCGGCACCATCA
This sequence comes from Candidatus Methylomirabilota bacterium, assembly GCA_003104975.1. Classification (NCBI taxonomy): domain Bacteria; phylum Methylomirabilota (SeqCode); species Candidatus Methylomirabilota bacterium. The sequence continues at coordinate 127,559 of PQAM01000010.1, read as the reverse complement.
GCTATATCAGCGATCTGCTCGACCCCGACACGCGGACAGCCAAGGCGAGAGTGGAGATCCCCAACCCTCAACGCAAATTGAAGCTCGGAATGTTCGCAACCGTCCGACTTCGAGCCCGGGTTGCCGATGGGGCTGCGACGGTAACGGCCATTCCCTTAGCGGCCATCCAGCAGATCGATGGACAGCCGTCGGTGTTTGTCAAGCTCGACGCGGTCAGGTTTGCGCGGCGAAGGGTGAAGCTTGGCCCCGCGTCAGGAGACCTCGTTGAGATCGCCGAAGGCCTGAAAGGGGACGAACAACTCGTGACCACGGGCAGCTTCACACTGAAATCCGAGTTTCTGAAGGAACAACTCGCCCAGGGGCAGGGTCAATAACCCCCAGAAGGATCTTTCATGCTTCAGCGTATCTTTGAGCTGTCTCTGGAAAACCGATTTCTTGTCCTGATCCTGACCGGTCTCGTTATCCTCGGGGGCATTATCGCCTTGCGCGACCTGCCGATCGACGCCGTCCCGGACATTACGACGGTGCAGGTACAGGTCCTGACCAAAACAGCGCCCATGGGTCCGGTAGAGGTAGAGCGATATGTCACCTTCCCGATCGAAGCGGCCATGAGCGGCCTGCCGGACCTGGAAGAGCTTCGCTCGGTGAGTCGATTCGGTCTCTCGGCCGTCACCGCGGTGTTCAAGGACCACGTTAACCCCTACTTTGCCAGACAACTGGTGGCCGAACGGCTCGCGACGGCCAAAGAACAGATCCCCCCCGGCTTCGGAACGCCGGAACTCGCGCCGGTCACGACGGGGCTGGGCGAGGTGTACCAGTTCGTGGTCAAGGGCGAAGGGTTCACGCCGATGCAACTGCGCGAGATCCTCGATTGGCAGATCGCCTACAGGCTGCGCGCGGTCCCCGGCGTCGTAGAGGTCTCGCAATGGGGCGGGTACGCGAAGCAGTACCACGTGGTTGTAGACCAGAGAAAACTTGTCTCGTATCGAATTCCTATCGGTCGGGTGTTTGAGGAGCTTGAGAAGAATAACGCCATCGCCGGAGGCGGTTATATCGAGCACAACAGCGAGGCCTATGTGATTCGAGGTGAGGGACTGGTCGAAACTCAGGAGGACCTCTCCCGCATCTTGGTGGGCACCGGACCGGGCGGCACACCGATTACAATGGCGCAACTGGGTCAGGTGAGAATCGATGCCATGCCCCGCATCGGCGCTGCAACGCAAGACGGCGTCGGTGAAACGGTTGTCGCCATGGCGCTGATGCTTCGCGGCGGCAACGGTCGTGTCGTAGCCGAACGGATTAAAGACGCGGTCGAGCGGATGAAGCCGAGTCTGCCGCCCGGGGTCTCCATTGAGCCATACTACGACCGATCAGACCTTGTCAACAAGGTCATCCGAACCGTCACCATCAATCTGACCGAGGGCGCGCTCCTCGTGATCGCAGTGTTGCTCCTCTTACTCGGTAATCTGCGCGGTGGTCTGATCGTCGCCGCAGCGATCCCCCTCTCCATGCTGGTGGCCTTCACGGGAATGGTCCGGACAGGGATCTCCGGCAACCTTATGAGCCTGGGCGCGATCGATTTCGGACTGATCGTGGACGGCGCCGTCGTGATGATTGAAAATATCGTCCGGCATCTGGCGGAAGCGCGAGGGGTGCGGAAAGCGGAGCGTCCCCTCATTATCCTCCGAGCCGGGCGGGAGGTCCTGCGGCCAATCTTCTTCGCGGTCAGCATTATCGTCATCGTCTACCTGCCGATCCTCACATTACAGGGCGTCGAGGGGAAGATGTTCAAGCCGATGGCGTTCACGGTCATTTTCGCCCTTCTCGGATCGCTCATCTTATCGTTTACCCTGATGCCGGTCCTGGCGTCTCTCTTTCTGCGGGGGACAATCAGCGAGGGCGATTCGTGGGTGCTGCGCCGCGTCAAGATCCTGTACCTGCCGCGACTCGCGTGGAGCGTCCATCACCCGAAGATGACGGCCCTCATCGCGGGATCGGCCTTCGCGCTCAGCCTGATATTGGTGCCCTTCCTCGGCGGGGAGTTTATCCCGCAGCTCGATGAGGGTGACCTGGTGTTGCAGACCTGGCGTCTACCGAGCACTGCATTGAACCAATCCATCAAGGACTCTCTTGAAATTGAACGTGCCCTCCTCCGCTTCCCTGAGGTGCGGCAGGTCGTGTCGAGGATCGGGTCGCCGGAAATCGCGACCGACGTCATGGGAATGGACATGTCCGATGTCTTCGTGGCCCTCCGACCGCCGCGGGAGTGGAAGACCGGCATGACCAAAGAGCAGTTGATCGACCAGCTTGCCGCAGCCCTCGCGTCTGAGGTTCCCGGCGTGGGGATCAGCTTTACCCAGCCGATCGAGATGCGTTTCAATGAATTGATCGCCGGCATCAAATCCGACATTGGGCTCAAGATTTTCGGGGACGATCTCAAGATTCTCAAGGCAAAAGGGGACCAGGCGGCCCACATTCTGCGACAGATCCGTGGGGGCGAGGATGTCCGGGCCGAGCAGGTGGCCGGTCTCCCGGCGCTGCGGATCCAGGTAGACCGACGACGGATCGCCAGATACGGGATCAACACAGCCGATGTCCTGGCCGCTGTGGAGGCTGCCGGCGCCGGGCGGGTGGTGGGAACGGTCTTTGAAGGGCAGCGACGGTTTGCCCTGGTTGTCCGAGCGGTCGGCGGCAGTCCGACCGATCTCCCCTCCTTTCAGAACTTACCGGTCGCGGCGCCGAACGGCGCCCTCATCCCCCTGGCCCAACTGGCCTCTGTCAGTATCGAAGAGGGTCCCGCCCAGGTCAGCCGGGAGGATATCAGCCGGCGGATTGTCGTGGAAGCCAATGTGAGGGGCCGCGACCTCAGCTCGTTCGTGCGCGAAGCGCAGGACCGAATCGCCAAAGAGCTCACATTGCCGCCGGGCTATCATGTCAAGTGGGGCGGACAATTTGAAAACCTGGCGCGGGCAACAAGTCGCCTGGCCATCGTCGTTCCGCTCTCGCTGTGCCTGATCTTTGTCCTGCTGTATACCACTTTCAATGCGGTCCGACCTGCGCTGTTGATCTTTCTGAACGTTCCGCTGGCGGTAACCGGTGGAGTACTTGCGTTGGCCGTTCGCAGTTTACCGTTCAGCATCTCGGCAGGGGTCGGCTTTATTGCGCTATTTGGCGTGGCCGTCCTGAACGGCGTGGTGTTGATGAGTTATATCCTGCACCTTCGCGAAGAGGGGCTATCCGCGCGTGATGCGGCGTTGAGGGCCGCTGAGATCCGTCTGCGACCGGTCCTGATGACGGCTTTGGTAGCCGGTCTCGGCTTCATCCCGATGGCGCTGTCCCACGGCGTCGGCGCCGAAGTGCAGCGTCCGCTGGCCACGGTCGTCATCGGCGGCCTTATTACCTCGACACTACTGACACTCCTCGTCCTCCCGAGCCTCTACTACTGGTTCGAGCGTGAGCCCGGAAACGACGTGTCGTTTTCTGCTTGACAGCGGTAATCCGGCTTCGATAATTTAGTTGCACCTAGTAAAGAGAATTTCGAGACCGCACGGCAACCGGAAGTAGAGTTTTCATGCAAAGATCAGATCAAAGGTCCCCGGTTCGCTTACGCCTTACATCTTTTGTGGCGGCATCTATCAGCCTGTACCTGCTCCTCAACGCGTTCCTCATTCTCTGTCTCATCCATCCGCACAACAGGCACGTGCAACACCAGGCCAATGGTCACCTCGCCTCGATCTGTGCATGGATTCATAAGACCGTTGCCCCTCACGCGCCATCAACGGGAGTGATGCTCCCTGTCGTTGCGGCAACACTACTGATCCTGATACCGCTTCTCCCGCGCTTTTCCCAAATCCGGATTATTCGGTGCACCGGACGTTCCCCACCCCAACTCTGTCTCGCCTGATTGTAACTCGACAGTTTCGGCATCCACCAACTACTGATAACAGTAGAACATGCTTTGCGGGCGGCGCGTGAATGCGTTTGTCACGCAAGTCCGTTTTCTTAATTGGTTGGAAAGTCCCCCGTGCCATTGCGAGGCGAAGCCGAAGCAATCTCATAGTCCTTGAGGACAACGACGGTGAGATTACCACGCTCGCGCTGGACGCTCGCAATGACGAGCCAGTGGTTGGCGTGGTCTCGCGACACACGCCCATGCTCATGGGCGCGCCATCGGCGCATGGGGTATCGCAAGTCTATTTTCAGGAGGGAAGATGATGCATCAACTGACCGGTTGGCTCAGTATTCGCTCATTGCTGTTGGGCATGGCTGTGGTGATCGCGTTACCGACCACCGGCTGGACCCACGGCGTCGTGGGTAAGCGGTGGTTTCCATCGACATTGGCGGTTGAAGACCCGTTCGTCTCCGACGAGTTGAGTACGGTGGTCGAGCACATCAGGGAGCCAGAAGCTTTAGAGACCGAGATCGAGATGGAGCTGACCAAGCGGTTGACCCCGAACCTGGCCATCGGGGTGGGCGGGACGCGCAGCATCATCAGGCCTCGCGGTGAAGAGGGCGAAGAACACAACCATGGTGAGGCGACCGGCACGGCCCACGGCTGGCAAAATCCGGAGTTTATGCTCCGTTATCAGTTTATTCGCGATCCGAAGCGCGAAATCGCCGCGACTGCCGCCCTGAACGTTTCGCCGGGCGGCGTCGGCAACAGGTCGGTCGGCAGGCTCTCCGGGACGACCGTCAGCCCGGTTGTACAGATCGGTAAGGGGTTCGGCGATCTCCCAGACTGGGCCGACTGGTTTAAACCGGTAGCGGTCACAACGTCGCTCGGCTTTGACCTGCGCACCAACCGGAATAATAGAGAAGAAGACGCCCAGCATGCTTTCGCCTGGGGAGCAACCGTGATGTACAGTGTGCCGTATCTGCAGTCGTTTGTAAGAGACGTGGGGCTCCCATGGCCGTTTAACCGCTTATTCCCCATCGTGGAGTTCGATGGGGAAACCCTGGTCAGCGGGCATGAGAAAGGCAGCCACACCGCCTTTGCGAACCCCGGCCTGATCTGGGCCGGGCGATATATGCAACTGGGCGTCGAGGCCAGAATTCCCCTCAACAGTACATCGGGCAAGAGCGTCGGAATCTTAGGGATGGTGCACTTCTTCCTCGACGATATTGCGCCTGATATCTTTACCTGGACACCGTTCCATGGCGTACTGGGACCGCAAACACTTCCACGATAACCGTTCGTGGGGATCATGGTGCAGCGCGACAGCGCTTGCGATAGGGCTGATTCTGACGGCCGTATCGTCCTGGGGTCATTCGTTTCCCGACCACTCGGAGCCTCGCGTGGGCTGGGCGGTAGACACGCCCCCGGCTCAGGTCAGGATCTGGTTTGACGTTCCTATCGAGTCGATCTTCAGCACCATCAAGGTGGTCGATGCCAACGGGCAACAGGTGGATAAACTCGACGGACGCGTCAATCCGGCGGACCACACGCTCCTGGAGGTGAGTCTCCCGACGCTGCCGCCGGGACGATATCGAGTATTCTGGAACGTGATCTCCATCGACACGCACCGCACCGAAGGCGACTATCCGTTCACCATCAGGCCGAAGCCATGATCGATCTGCAGCTCCTTCCACCGATCATTGTCCGCTACCTGGGGTTTGTCAGCCTCACGATGCTGGTCGGCGGCTTCGGCTTTGTATGTCTGATCCTTCCGCCTGGTCTGTTATCGCGCGAGGGCTATCAGATCCTGGATCGACATCTTGGACGGGTTCAAGCCGGCTCAATTATATTGCTGGCGCTGACGAGCGTGGCGGACTTGATTCTCAGAACCTTGACGATGAGCGGCGGGAGCCTGTCCACATTGGGCGTCACCCTTCCGATGGTTCTTCGGCACACCCACTTCGGGACCATATGGATGGTCAGGATAGCACTGCTGGCGTTGCTGGCCGCAGCCTGGTGGCTCCGCATGCAGGGGGCATCCGCTCCCTCGCGGTTCGCCTGGATCGCCGCGGTCCCCCGCGTGGGACTGTCAGGCATGACGTGGTGGCTCAGACTGCTGGGGACGACAGCCGGCCAGAGTTTCGCGTGGGTGTCCTTCTTCGGCGCCTGCTGCGTCGCGCTGACCACGACCCTCTCAGGCCATGCGGCCGACTGGGGTATCGTGGCAGTGCCCGTACTGGTCGACTGGGTCCATCTCATCGCCATTTCGATCTGGATCGGCGGGTTGTTCGCCTTCGGGTTCGTCCTCAAGCGTTCTCTGGCAGCGCCGGGTATGGAGGAGATGGTGCGCGTGCTGTCGTCCATTGCCAGGCTCTTTTCGAGAATAGCAGCCGGCTGCGTTGCCGTCTTTCTGACGACCGGTTTTTACAGCTCCTGGCTGCAGGTCGGCTCCCTCTCCTCTCTCGTCACCAGTCCATACGGGTGGACCCTGCTGGCGAAACTCTCGGTCGTGGCGCTCATCCTGATGATCGCCATGGTCAATCGGGTCTACTTTCTCACCCGGTTGGGACCGAGCACAACCAGGCACGGCCGACCGGTCCTCAGAGCGGTTCGTCATGCCGAGAGCAATCCACAAGCGGTCAATGAAGTTGGGGACGACCGGCGTATGCGTTACCGATTCTCCCGGTTTGTCCGATTGGAGTGGGTCATGGTGATGATCACGCTGGCCTGTTCGGCCTTCCTCACCCAACTGATGCCGGGCCGCCATGTACGTCACCTTGAACATCTCAAACTGCATCAGCATCATAGCAGCCATTCCCCGACGCACGACCAGGATGCGGCGATACCGCCGTTAGCGCAAAGGTAGGCGAGCATGAAGACAGTCGACTGGTCCCGCATACGATATGCCACAGTGCCGGCCCTGGCCCTGGTCCTGTCGTTACTTACATTCGAGACGGTGCGGTACTCGGCTCACCACCTCGGTCATCTGAACCGGCCGAACCAGTGTGCGGTTGCCTCAGCCGCCGCACACTTAGCCGGCACCGTCGTCGAGTCCGTGGCCGTCGAGCAACCTGGTGTACTCTGTGAAATCATCTCAGAAGCCCGATCGACTGATCCTTCTACCACCTCTCTCGGTCCTGCCAAAGGACGCGCTCCTCCTCCTCCTTTCGCTGCCTGAACCTCACGCCATTAGTTCGCAACTCCCCTCACCCGCGCCCTCTCCCCAAAGGGCGAGGGACACGTACACATCTCCTCTCCTCCACTGGGGGAGAGGATGAAGGTGAGGGGGCACGAGGCCCGACATTCCATGATGCATGAGTGAGCCGAAGGGGGATGGCAACCTGCAACGAATCTTGGGAGGAGTCACCGCTATGAACAAGTGTTTGTTGCGCGTCGATGAAGCGGCAACGCTGCTGAGCGTCAGTCGTTGGACCATTTATCGGTGGGTGCAGGAAGGCCGCCTGGAAGCGACGAAAGTTGGAAAAGGCAGTCTCCGTATCTTTCAGACCTCTGTGGCTGAACTGATCGAGCAGAACCGGATCTGGGACGCCACACTCAGCGAAGACCGACTGAACCTTCCGGTGCGCTAGCGTAGGAAAGGTTGTCACGGACGGTTTTCCTCGCCAGAGGAGGGGGATGGGCGTGAGTGAGAAATATTTTGTAGCAATCGTGAGCAGGCGTCTGTAGACATCCCCGTACGAAGCACGTAGAAGGTTATTGAATGAGGATTGCGACTTCGGCATATAAGACTATGAGGAGTTCGGTATTTGCCATGGCGCTCGTAAGGAGACCTTTCCACGAACCTCGGCCTCTCAGACCCCTTGCGGTATCGGCGCTCGGGCTGTATCTGCTGGTTCATGCGTTCCTTATCCTGTGTCTGGTCCACCCCCACAATACCCACCTTCAAGGGCAGGCGGATAGTCATCCCGTCTCTGTCTGTAACTGGGTTCACAAAACCGTCGCCTCTCATGTCCCATCGTCAGGGATTGTCCTACCCCTGATCGCGGCTACGCCGCTCGTCCTCCGACCGTTGTTGCAGCGCATTCCCGAGAGCTGCCTTATCAGGCTGACCGGCCGCTCTCCTCCCCTGCTCGTCCTCGCATAACTCTTTCCAATCACGCACTCAAGCAGCAGACACCACGATCATCTCGTTGCGCTTCGACCTCTGAGTCCGCTCCAGGGCTGAGGCGGGTCCTGCGAACGATGAACGCTGTGTAGGCAGCCATCGGGCTTCGGCCCGCGTGTGCGCCCCAGCGTCGCAACAGCTCTTACTCGCTATCCTCCTGCATTGGGCTTAAGGATAACGAACATTGGAGGTGCCATCGTGAACATCACACACGTGGGAAGACCGCGTCGAGTCACGAGCCGACGCCTATCCGGAGAAAAGCAAGCCTACTCGTCGCGTGACTACTTCGGTGAAGCGCTCCGTATCCTCGACAACGATTTGACAATCGTGCCTCAACGCGAGCATCTGGCGGCACTTTGGGGGTTGGTGGTCGGCCTGACGCGCAGGCTGACGCAGACCCTGGTCGAATACCGGGATTATCAGTCTCCTGCTATATCAGAGATACCCGTGGCAGAGCGAGACGCGAGCGTTGTGAGGCGTAACGGGAATCACTGCAAATAGGTCATCCTGCACATTCGTACTGGAGAAAACGATGGGACGACGCAAATGTAACCGTACGTACAAGCGTGTAGCAGCCCTTGTCGGCCTGATCACGCTCCTGACATGGGGCGCCCGCGCAACAGCAGAAGAGGAAAAAAAGGAAGAGGTGACAACACTCAAGGAGGTGGTTGTTACTTCCACCGCTATCGACAGTGTCTTTGTGCCGCTGAACGCATCCATTGTCGACGGGCCAAAGCTACAGTCCCTGTCGTCCGCCACCAACGATACGGCCAGCCTGCTGAAAGAGCTCCCTGGCGTCAGCCTCTACGGCGCAGGCGGGATCTCCAGCCTGCCGGTCGTGCACGGTCTCGCCGACGATCGTCTGCGCATCAAAGTTGACGGCATGGACCTGATTTCAGCCTGTCCGAACCACATGACCCCGCCGCTTTCGTACGTCGATCCTTCCGACATCGGCAGCCTCAAGGTATTCGCGGGTATCACGCCGGTGAGCGTCGGCGGCGACAGCATCGGCGGCACGATCCTGCTGGATTCCCCGATGCCGATCTTTGCGGCCCCCGGCGAGACCTACAGGCTGAGCGGTCATCTGAGTTCGTTTTATCGCAGCAACAATAAGGCCCGCGGCGGCGACTATTCGGCGTCCTTTGCCACAGAGATCTTCAGCGCCACCTACAGCGGGTCGGTCGTCCACGCCGATAACTACACGGCGAGCGGCACCTTCAAGCCGGCAGGACCGGCTGCGGTCGATAAACCCGGAAATATTCTCGACGGCGATGAGGTCGGCTCCAGCTCGTATAAGGCCGAAAACCACAATCTGGCCTTTGCGTTGAGACAGGCCAACCATCTGTTCGAAGTGAAATTAGGCTATCAGTATATTCCGGAGCAGGGCTTCCCCAACCAGCGCATGGACATCATCAGCAACACCCAGTGGCGGCAGAACCTGCGCTATCTCGGCCAGTTCGACTGGGGCTCGCTGGAGGCCCGCGCCTACCATGAGACCGTACGGCACGATATGGATTTCGGCGATGACAAACAGTTCATCTACGGGGCGCCTCCCGGCATCGTCTCGCCGGGTATGCCGATGAATGCCGACAGCCGGAATCTTGGCGGCGCCCTCAAGACCAGCATCGATCTGACCAGGCAGCACACCCTCCGTCTTGGAGGTGAATATCAGTATTACCGGCTGCACGACTTTTGGCCGCCGTCCCCCCGTACCTTACCGCCAGGCTTTACGTTCGGAGGCATGGCGCCGAACACGTTTCTGAATATCAACGACGGTACGTGCGTGCGACAGGCGCTGTTCACCGAATGGGAAACGCGTCTGCATCCGCAGTGGCTGACGCTGCTCGGCGCCCGTTACGAGCGGGTCAAGATGGACACCGGCGACGTACAGGGTTACAACAACGTGGCCCAGGGATTTGAGTTTGCGGCCGATGTCTTCAATGCCCGCGATCACGACCGCACCGACCATAACTGGGACCTCACGGCGCTCACCCGTTTCACGCCGACCCCGATGCTGAGCCTCGAATTCGGCTACGCGCACAAGACGCGCTCGCCGAACCTGTATGAGCGATACACTTGGTCGACCAATTCCATGGCCATGGTCATGAACAACTTCAAGGGCGACGGCAACGGCTATGTCGGCAATCTGGATCTGGATCCGGAAAAAGCGCATACCATCAGCGGTACCGTTGACGTGCACGCCGCCGACCGGACATGGGAATTCAAAGTGACGCCGTACTATACCCACGTCACCGACTATATCGATGCCCGACGGTGCCTGCAAAGCGGAGCGAATGTCATCTGTGGGGTGCCGGTCAGCAACACCCCGACCAATCAATTCGTACTTCTGCAGTACGTGAACCAGACGGCCAGGCTCTGGGGCGTTGACGTGTCGACCCATATGCCGCTCGCCAGGATCGATCGTGTGGGTGAATTCAACCTCGCCGGCCTCTTCAACTACACGAACGGAAAGAACCGCGCCACCGGCGATGATCTGTACAACATCATGCCGCTGAACGGCAAGGTAGCGCTGCGACACCGACTCGGCAGCTTCGACAGCAGCGTCGAGATGGTGATGGCAAAGGGAAAAAATAATATCTCCGATGTACGAAACGAGATCAAGACATCGGGCTACATCCTGGCCAATCTGCATGCGGCCTACAACTGGAAGACGATGCGGCTCGATTTCGGCATCGACAACCTGTTCGATAAGTTCTACTCGTTGCCGCTTGGTGGCGCCTATACCGGCCAAGGCATGACCATGGGCCTCAACTCGATCCCGTGGGGGATTGCCGTTCCCGGGATGGGGCGGTCGTTTAATACCAGACTGACCTACAGATTCTAATTCACATTCTCACACCACAACGCGAATTTTTGAACATGCACGACCCACACACAAGGAGAACACAAATGCACCGAGCAAGAACGGTCCTTTTCTTGTCCCTTCTGGCGGCCTCTTTGATCGCCACCCAGGCATGGGCATTTCCACATGCCAATGTCCAATCCAAAGATACCCTCGATGCCTATACCGGCAGGAACTACCAGGAAGGGACGAGTGCTGTCTTGAGTATTTCCATAGGCCACGGATGTACCATGTCCGGGGAGTCGTATTCCACGCGGATGGTCACAGCGCTCTTCCCCAACGGTCTTGACCCCGATCTCGGCGGTATCGCGTATACCACCGATGGAACGACCAACTATGAAGGTAATGCGGTATATGGGATCAAGCCGGTCGTCGATTACGATTGGAAAGAGATCATACCGATTACCGGTGATGTCCCGCATTATTACAACCATGGCGTGAAGACCACGGACGTCCGCGCGGTACATTGGCGCTGGGGCTACATCCCGGATAACTTCGTAGGGTATGCGGACGTCAGTGTCAGTTTCCCGAAATTTCTGCCGAATACATGCTACAACAAGATCGTCGTCGATATCCCGGTGGCGCAGTACTGCTCGGCAGACTCCAAGCATCAGCAAGATCACGAGTGGAGACGGGACCGCCTGAAGAAGAAGGATCTGCATCGGACCTATGTCTGGATGAAGGAACCGACCGCCATGTTTCCCACCGAGACGATTGTTGCCCCAGGTTACGTCGCCTCTTTGACCGTCGTCAGAAATCTGACCGCCAATCCGCTCCCGGTCTCCTGTAATGGCGTAGGGCAAACAATCGAGTTGTATCCGACAGCGGCCGATATAGATATGTATCTGCCACCACTCGATGGGAACGCGCCCGGCAGCAGCAGTGGTGGTAGCGGGGGCGGCGAACACGTGCATTAAGAGCGGGTTGCGTTGCCTCTCATAAGGGAATCAGCCGACCTGACGCTGTTACGCACCTTCGTCCTTATCTTGACACCTGAAAAAAAATCGTGATACAGTCGTTTCCCCTACCTCAGGCTGAAAGCGGCTTCGAGGGAAGGACAGCGCGTCGAGAGAGGGACGGTCGGCAACTTATTACGAGGAGGAAGGAAGGATGAGGCGAAAGCTCGCAGCAACGGTACTGGCTCTTGGGATGATCACATTTGTCGGTAGCGGCATGGCTTGGGCAGCGAAGACGCATATGGTCGAGGCGACCGAGCATACCCAGGCAGCCGTCGACCACGGTAAGGCTGGACATGCGAATGTCGTGGTAGAACATGCGACAGCAGCCCTTGCGCACACTGAGGCCGCACAGAAGGAGAAGGCCGATCCGCATAAGGAGGCGGCCATCAAGGGATTGAAAGAGGCCATCGAGCATGGGAAGGCCGGGCACGCCGATGTCGCGGGTAAGGCTGCGGCCGGAGCCCTCGAACACCTCAAGGCCGTAAAGTAAGGGCAATCAAAGATACGTAATGGGCAAGAGGCTGGCCCTCTTGCCCATTTTCTTTTACCGGCCGGGAGAATCCGGATCATAATTCAGGTGGGGCGAAAGCCACCGCTCTATCATCCGCACATCCATCCCCTTTCGCCGCGCATAATCCGACACCTGGTCCCGTCCGATTGTGCCCACCGCAAAATAGGTCGCTTGAGGGTGCGCAAAATAGAGTCCGCTCACCGAGCTGGCCGGCACCATCATACAGGTCTCCGTCAGAGAGATGCCGGCGTTGCGCTCCGCCTGCAGCAGATCGAAGAGCGCGCGTTTCTCAGAGTGATCCGGACAGGCCGGATAGCCGTGAGCAGGACGGATCCCGCGATACCGCTCCCGGATCAGATCCTCATTGGTAAGCTGTTCTCCGATCCCGTACCCCCACTCCGCCCGAACCCGCCGATGCAGGCATTCGGCAAAGGCCTCGGCCAGACGATCGGCCAACGCCTTGGCCATAATCGAGGAATAGTCGTCATGGGAGGCTTCATATCGTTGACAGAGATCGTCAAGACCATGGCCGGTCGTGACGGCAAATGCGCCGAGGTAGTCCGGACGCCCGGTCGATCTGGGCGCAATAAAATCGGCCAGCGCCAGATTGACTTGCCCTTCGCCCTTCTGCAATTGTTGGCGGAGCGTGTGAAAGGTCGCCAGCACCTGTGACCGCGAGTCATCGGTGTACAGTTCAACGTCGTCATCCACGCTGTTCGCCGGGAAGAACCCATAGACTGCCCGGGCGATGAGCGAACGCCGGCTGACGATCTGCTCCAGCAGATGTTGACCGTCCTCGAACAGTTCCTTGGCTTTAGGATTCTGCATGACCTCAGGATACCGGCCCCGCATCTCCCACGCATGGAAGAACGGGGTCCAATCGATATACGGCACGATCTCATCGAGCGGAAACCCGTCCAGCGCGCGGACACCGGTGAAGGATGGCGCGGGGAGGTCCGACGCCGCCCAATCAAGCTGAAGTCGCCGACGACGCGCCTCGGGCAGCGTCAGCAGCGCCCTCGGCTCACGCTCCTCATGTGCCAGCCTCACCCGCTCCTGATCCAATCGATTGCGTTCGACAAATGCCGTCCGCTGGTCCTGACTCACGAGGTTTCCGGCAACCACCACGGCCCGTGAGGCATCCGCAACATGGATCACCGGCTGGCTATACAGAGGGGCGATCTTTACGGCCGTGTGGGTTCGACTGGTGGTCGCACCGCCGATCAGGAGCGGAATCTGCAGTCCTTCGCGCTTCATCTCTCGTGCCACATGCATCATCTCATTGAGCGACGGCGTGATCAGGCCGCTCAGCCCGATCATGTCCACCTGGCGGTCCCGAGCGGTCCTCAGGATCGTCTCGCACGGCACCATCACCCCCAGGTCGATCACCTCATAGTCGTTGCAGCCGAGCACCACCCCGACAATATTCTTGCCGATATCATGCACATCCCCCTTCACCGTCGCCAGCAGGACCTTTCGCTGCGCGTGCGTACGATCGGATGCCCGCCGCTCGGCTTCAATAAAGGGCAGGAGGTAGGAGACCGCCCGTTTCATCACGCGCGCGGTCTTCACGACCTGCGGCAGGAACATCTTTCCAGATCCAAAGAGGTCACCGACCAGATTCATGCCGGCCATCAGCGGGCCCTCAATGACAGTCAGCGGCCTGCCGTACTTCTGTCGCGCCTCCTCCACATCCGACTCGATATAGTCGCCGATTCCCTTCACCAGCGCATGCGTGAGCCGCTCCTCGACTGTCCCCTGTCGCCAGGCCTCATCTTTTGCGGCCGCTCGCCCCTCCGCCTTCACGCCTTTCGAAAATTCCACCAGGCCGTCGGTCGCGTCAGGGCGCCGGTTCAGCAGGACGTCCTCAACCAGCTCAAGCAACTCCTTGGGAATCTCCTCGTAGACCGTCAGTTGCCCGGCATTGACGATCCCCATATCCAGACCGGCCCGGATGGCATGATAGAGGAACGCCGAGTGCATCGCCTCACGGACCGGGTTATTCCCACGGAACGCGAACGAGACGTTACTGACACCGCCGCTCACCTTGCAGTGCGGTAGATTGGCCTTGATCCAACGCGTCGCCTCGATGAAGTCGACTGCATAGCGGTTATGCTCCTCGAGCCCGGTCCCAACCGTCAGAATGTTTGGATCAAAGATAATGTCTTGCGGCGGCAACCCGACCGTCTCGGTCAGCATTCGGTAGGCGCGGGCGCAGATCTCGATCTTGCGCTCCAGCGTATCGGCCTGCCCGCGTTCATCAAACGCCATCACGATGACGGCAGCCCCATACCGTTGGACGAGCTTGGCGCGTCGGATAAAGATTTCTTCGCCCTCTTTCAGGCTGATGGAGTTGACTACCGGTTTCCCCTGCACACACTTCAGGCCCGCCTCAATCACCGACCAGTCGGAGCTGTCGATCATGATGGGGACCCGAGCGATATCGGGCTCGCAGGCTATCAGGTTCAAAAACTGCACCATCGCCGCCTTCGCGTCGAGCATCCCCTCATCCATGTTGATATCGATGATCTGCGCCCCGCCCTCCACCTGCTGCCGTGCGATGGCGACGGCAGCCTCGTAGTCGCCGCTCCGGATCAGCTTGGCAAACGCCGCCGATCCGGCGATGTTGGTTCTTTCCCCGACATTGACGAACCCAACCTCGGGACAGATCGTCAGCGGCTCCAGTCCGCTCAATCGGGTATGTGGCTGACGACGAGGAGGAACGCGCGGTTGGAACTCCTGCATCGCATTTGCAATCGCCCGAATGTGAGCGGGGGTTGTTCCGCAGCAGCCGCCGACGATGTTCAGCCAGCCGCTCTTTGCAAAGTCGCTGAGATCGTCCGCCATCATCGCCGGCGTCTCATCGAAGCCCCCGAAGGCGTTGGGCAGACCGGCGTTGGGATAGCAACTAAGACGTACCGGAACAAGCTGCGCGAGCTCCTCAACGTAGGGGCGCATCTGTTTGGCCCCGAACGCGCAGTTGATGCCCACGCTCAACAAAGGCATATGAGCAACAGAATTCCAAAAGGCTTCTACCGTCTGTCCGGATAGCGTGCGTCCGCTCTTGTCCGCAATCGTCACTGAGACCATGAGCGGTACGCGCCGTCCGATTACCTCGAAATACTGATCGATTGCAAACAGGGCGGCCTTGCAGTTCAGCGTATCGAAGAC
This sequence comes from Candidatus Methylomirabilota bacterium, assembly GCA_003104975.1. Classification (NCBI taxonomy): domain Bacteria; phylum Methylomirabilota (SeqCode); species Candidatus Methylomirabilota bacterium. The sequence continues at coordinate 112,034 of PQAM01000010.1, read as the reverse complement.
CGTCTCGACCAGCAGCAGGTCCACGCCGCCGTCCAGCAGCCCGCGGACCTGCTCGGTGTAGGCCGCGACTAACTGATCGAAGGTGATCGCGCGGCTGGCGGGATTATGGATATCGGAGGGAATCGACGCGGTACGATTGGTTGGGCCGATCGACCCGGCTACGAAGCGCGGATGACTCGGATCGTTGACCATCGCCGCCTCAACGGCGTTGCGCGCGGCCCGTGCACCAGCGACGTTCAGGTTGTAGGCCAGCGACTGCAGCCGATAATCGGCCATCGAGATCGTCGTCGAATTGAAGGTGTTGGTCTCGATGATATCAGCCCCGGCGTCCAGGTACTGGCGATGAATCGCCTCGATAATGGCCGGCTGCGTGATCGACAATAGATCGTTGCACCCTTTCAGATCGCAGGGGTGGTCGGCGAACGCCTGCCCACGGAAGTCGGCCTCCGAAAGGTTGTACGTCTGGATCATCGTGCCCATCGCACCGTCAAGGACAATAATGCGACGCTGCAAGATCTGCTCAAGCGCCGTCGCCTGATGCACCCCTTCAGCTACGATGTCACGTACCTCGCGTCTGTTTTGCGTTCCGTCGCCCATCCCGCCCCCAATGGCGATCTACATCCTTGCGATTTCACTCTGTCCACTATACTGGAATCTCCACGTCCTCGCAAGGTACGCCCTGTGACTCCGACCACGTATCTGGTTCACGTACGAACACCGTGCAGCACTACAGGAACGGTATCCGACACCACCGATACTCGGCCCGCCGAACCGCATCAGTCGATACCGTCGCCCGCGGACGACGCACAGGCGACGCTTCATCGATGCGGCTCGTTTACGGCATAGTTATTTCCTATTTGACCTATTGGATATCATCGACTACTTTTACACACATTGAAATGCATACGTGAAGTCTGCGCTGCGGCTGACCCGTCACCCGCCGGTCCCACAACTACGCTGGAGGAGCGGTTATGAACATGACTCGATTCGTTATGACGTGCGTTGCCGTCGCCCTGGTGAGTATTCACGCCTCAGCCTGGTCTGAGATGCCAAAGGAGCTGCGGATCTCGGCCATCCCGGATGAGAATCCTACCGAGCTGATGCGGATCTACACACCCTTCGCCGAATATCTGAGTCGAGAGATCGGCATTCCTGTCAAATTTTATCCAGTCGTAGACTACGCGGCCACCGTCGAGGGGCTGGCAGCGAAAAAGCTGGATATGGTCTGGTACGGGGGATTCACCTTCGTTCAGGCTCGACGGCGGACAGGCAACGCGATCCCCCTGGTCAGCCGAGAGGAGGACTTGCAGTTCCATAGTAAGTTCATCACCAGGCCGGATACGGGAATCAAGACGTTGGCCGACTTAAAAGGCAAGACCTTTTCGTTCGGCAGTGTCAGTTCGACGTCCGGCCATCTGATGCCGCGCTATTTCCTCCTGCAGAACGGGATCAATCCGGAGCGGGACTTTACGACATTCAGCTTCAGCGGGGCGCATGATGCGACGGCCCTATGGGTCGAAAGCGGCAAAGTGGATGCCGGCGCTTTAAATGAGGCGGTGTGGGATAAGCTGGTCGACCGCAAGAAGGTCGATCCCAACAAAGTGAAGGTCTTTTGGACGACCCCCCCGTATATCGACTATGTCTGGACCGTGCGGGGCGATCTGGACCGTGCGCTGGTGGACAAAATTGCCGCAGCCTTCATCCGGCTGAACTATACGAATCCTACGGACAGGGCGTTAATGGACCTACAGCGAACCAAGGGATACGTCCGCGTCACCGTTGAACAGTTTAAGCCGGCTGAAGACGCCGCCATTGCTGCGGGACTTCTGCAGTAGCGCGAGCAGACCGCTCGATTCACCCGATCGAGCTTGAAAGGTTTTGCCCGCCGCAACCTATCCGTACAAGCGTTTGGCCTGACGATTCAATAAGACGAGCCGGACCGTCTCGCGTCATAGCTTGGCAGATCGGCAGTGTCGGTGATACAATGCGCACCTGCTAACCTCCCGCCTTGGAGCATAGCGGTTCACCTAAAAAGTAGGGGGAAAAGAATCATGGCTCAAAGATGGCGATGGATTCGTAGTGTCGTTTTGGGCAGCGCCCTGCTGCTCGCCCCGGTAGGGGCGTGGGCCGACAAGCTCACCGAGCTGGAGCAGGCCTTTGAGGCGCAGCAGCGGTCGTTGCAGCAGTTACGGCAGGAGATGCAGCGGCTGCGGCAGGAGCGCACCACGCAACAGGACGAGGTGACCCGACGTATGATGGAGGTGGAGAAGCAGGCCGCGGAGGCTGCGGCGCCCTCCCTCCAGACCGGATATGACCCCGTGCCCGGAAAGGGGTTCTTTCTGAAATCGGCTGATGGCCAGTTCAGCCTCAGCCTGCGTGGGTTCATGCAGAACTGGTTCATCGTTGAAGGGGCGCGGAAAGAGGAAGGATTCCCGGGCGTCGTCGATGGACAAGACCTGACGAAAGCCGGGCTGGCGCGACACGATCCGAGCACCTTTCGGATCCGCCGCACCCGGCTGATCATCAGCGGCCAGGTCTTCAGGGACTTCGGCTTTCTGATCGAGCCGGAGATTACGGGCGGCTCCATCGGTACGCGGCTTGAGGAGGCCTACGCCAACTATACATACGCCCCGTGGGCGAAGGTGACCCTTGGACAGTACAAGGCCCGATTCGGCCTCGAGATGCTCACCTCGTCACGGGACCTGGACTTTGCCGAGCGGGCGGTGATTTCACGGGCATTGTCCCCGGAATATCAAGTCGGCGCCACCGTCGAGGGCAACCTGAAGCTTGCTGCCGTACCGGTCTACTACGGGGTGGGGATCTATAACGGCTGCGGCCGGGTCGACCAGTGCCCCAACAGCATCGACAACGACGGCGATAAGGAGTTCACCGGCCGCGTGACCTTTGCACCGCCGGTCCCCGTTGGGACGCTCACCATCGGTCTGAATGCCGATCACCGCACCTTTCGGGTCGTACGAGGCAATGGCGCCACCGATCCCGCGGGGGTGACGAGACCGGTCGGGGGCGGTTCGCCGTTTCACCGCTTCAATCCGGTCGGCCCGACGAATGTCAGGCTGGCCGGCAACGGCGAAGGCGGGACGCAGAACGGCTTCTTGATCAACGGCAATCGGGTCACCGGCGGCGGCGATATCGTCTTCGACCTCTACCCGTTCGTCATCAAGGGCGAGTACGCCTACGCCTCCCAGGAACGTGACGGCCTGGGCGCCGGAGACGGAAACCTCGATAACCTCATCATGCAGGGCGGGTATGGGTCGATCGGCTACTGGGTCTTCGGCAACAAGCTGAAGGGCCTGCTGGTCAACGGCCGCTATGAGCATGTCCGCATCGATGATAACAAGGGTACATTTACGTCGCCGGTGACGGCCGCTAACGAGCGACCGATGGAGTTGCGCTCCGGTACCATCGGTCTGAACTGGTATATCAACCACAACGTCCGCCTGCGGGGCAACTATATCGTCACCAACCTCAGCCCGCACAGCAATGCGGTCGGATTGAGCAATGCCGAGGACGGCGGTGTCGCCCATCAAGGGATCGCCGAACTGCAAGTCCAGTTCTAAGCCCATCATGAAAGTACGCGGATCAGCTTTCGACACACTCAGGTTGGTCAGGTGGTGGTGTACCGCGGCTCCCCTTACGTATGCACAGATCCCCGATATCCCCTTTTGCCCGGCGTCACGCCGAATTGGATGCGGTGGACAAATCCTGCCTCATTGATCGATACGGTTGTGGGCCAACAATTCACGCCGAATAACCGGGCGATGCGCCGGTCTGTATCCGCAACAAAATTGAAGGTGAAACCGTTTTCCTTCAACAGCTCCCGAGTGCGGTGTGAATCTTTTTCATCGTTGATGGCCAGAATAACCCAACCATCGCGAGCGAATCGATCATACAGTTTCTGAAGATGCCGCAGCTCGGCCAGGCATGGCTCAGACCAGGATTTCCAGAAGTTCAGGAGCACGGGTCGTCGGCGTAACCTACGAAGCGCGATCCACTGACCCTTCAGATACTCAAAGATGAAGTCGGGAGCGGGCTGGCCGACTCGCACCTTCAAATGACGTTGCTGCCAGCGGAGCGGCCTTCCCGCCACGAGGTGTTCGTCGAAGACGGCTTTGAGAGAAGCGACCTCTAATGGGCCGACCTGCTGCCATACGGTCTTGCCCTGGGGATTCACCAGGAACGTCACTGGCGTCTCCGTCACGCGAAAGGCCTTCGCCCAACCCCCCTCAGCATCCTCAGTTCTGGCCCACCCTACGTTGGCATCCGCCCTCAACGGCTGTACACGCAGCCCCCGCGGCACGACTGCGATCACAAACACGGCGGAGTCCTTCCGTCTCCGCGCAACCAAGGCATCGCGCAATACCGGCCAGGTTGAGGTCGACGGAGAGCCTGAGAAGTGCACGAGTAGATGTGCTCCGAAGGGATGTCGCGGTCGAGGCCCACCTGGCCGCAACTTCGGCGGCCACACCTCGATGTGTGCAACGACGCCGCCTTCGGAGTCCGGGACCTCGACGACAAACCCACCGCCTCCGACTTCCTCAAGCAGTCCAGGGCCCACCGCCGGTGCACCGATACCACACGACCAGCCCGACACGTCCCTTGGCGGAGCGCCTTGAACCCCCGACACTTCCAGGCACCACCGTAGCGGCTGGAGTCCATTTTCCCCAATCTCTCCACCTAAGCGACCGATAAATCGAGCGATGAACTGGTGTGCCTTTACGATCTCTTGTTCAACTCGCTCCTCACTCCCATGCACCCATCGAAATCGCCGGACGGTACCGCCGGGGATCCAACTGTTAAGGGCGTTGAACTCATAATCGATCGCGCTTGGATCAACTGAATTGTATAGGTTGAGCGCTTCACCTGCCCTGATGACAAGGTATGTCTTACCGAGATCATCTATCCGCCATCGATTGCCTTCCTCCTCTGTGATAATGGCAGGGTGATCTGAAGGGGGAAAGCCCTGGAGTTCCTCTAGTACTCTCCGGAACTCTTGCGAAAGAACTCCCTGTTCCAGATCATCCTGGAACGTCAACCCAATGCGAATCAACAATACTGGTGTCCGAGAGGGCCAGGTGGATATCGTTTCAAAGGTGGCAACTACGTCCTGCCACGGCCCAAAGTCCAGCGCGCCCCGCACGATTACGCCCTCAGATTGGATCTCAGTCGCCATATAGATCACAGTGGGGTCGGGGGTTCGCAAGCCTGGAAGAATATCGCGAAATGCCGCCGGCGGGCCCCCCACCAAAGGGCCGGCATCCCGAAGGATCTGATCGCGTGCCGTGCGCACTCTCCCCACCATTTCGTCAGTAACGCGTCCCTCAGCGAATTCCAAAAAGAAAGGGAGGTTGAGGTCCAGGTCCACATGCGGGTCGTCGGGCGCATCAAGACTGATGTTGTCTCCGTCCGCGTTCAGCCTGAAATCTTGGGTCACCGTAAATGTGCCGCCACGGTTGTTAACCGTCAGCTCGCCGCCAACGCTCAGCCGAATTCGTCCCTCGCCCAGTTCCACGCGCACGCTGTCCAGGTCTAAGCTCACAGAGTAGTTGACCGTTACACCAAATATCCAGAACCCTATCCTTGCGGTACCTATGATGCTGCGCGGCAGCCTGTCTCGCATGACGTCAAGCAGGGTTGCGACGAGGAAATCCCGGCCAATAGCGATGGCGAAGTCATCCGCCTCCTGTAGAAACACCTCGGTAACCCCGGCGAGGTCTTCCGGGGAAGGCGCCTGATCCGTCACATTCAGCAGTACAGCAACCGCCGGTTGCTGATCGTCGGGCATCGTCCTGAACCGCCAATGATGAACGCGGAGCGGCTCCCCCCGTGCCGGCAACCTCACAACGGCATTCACGGGCTCGAAGCCGGTCCTCACAATCTCACGGATGATTTGATTGACGAGATTCGTCTCCTCGTCAGATAAGGCAACGCCATCACCCTCTTCCGAGCCGGCACCAGGATCCGGGGTGAATGTGACTTCCAGGTCGTCAGCGCCAAAATCGATCGCAATGACGTTCTCCGTCTCAGAGGTGGTCTGTACCACGTCAAGCGTCACCGCTATCTCGCCGTGGACAAATTCTGGCACGGCAGCACTGTCGTGACTTGCCGCCATGTACGCCATAAGCTGACAGTGGATCGTGATCTTCGACGCATTCTCGCCCGCCGGGAGTGTTACTGTGGGAGTCGACACTTGAATCTGCGCGGTCCCCCGCACCGCCGTTTCAGCATCGTCAATTCTTATAGCAAAGGTGTGGAAATACACCTGGGGATCCTGACCCTGGTGCTGAACGGCAAGGACACGATTCACGGCCTGCATGCCGAACTCGGCAACGACATCAAATTCGCCCGTTAATGCATTAGCCATCTCAACCGTCCCCTTTCACGTGCCCGCCCTTCTAATGTCGCGCTTTCAGCACTGGACTTGTCTGGCAGTCTTGATGCCAGTCGCTTATGAATCGGGGCACCCCCCAACACTCGACCGAACTTCAAATCCACCATCATCAAGCCGGCCAAGCTCGAATGAAACCTTGTACTCTTTGATTCCCTCAACTGGAAATGGGCAAATCGCTTCTCCCCACCCTTGCCAAGTTCCGTCCTGCGCAAGGGTCAAAAAACGGCACCGCACTACCCACTCCCCTGGCCTCGCTCCTTCGATAGCGTGTCGAAACAGGTTCACTCCCGCTGATTCCGGATCTGGTGCTGGGTCCATCAGGGGAACCGGGTCCGCAGCCTCCTCATCAATGGTCCAACTGAAAACCACCTGCGGTTGTTCAGCAATATCCGCAATTTCATATCTGAAATTCATGGTCACCTTTGGAAGGGGACTAACGGCCCCTCCCAATTGGGCCGTACAACCGACAAAGCTGAAGAGCAACACAATAGGCACCAACAAAAATGGTGTGAGCAGCACGAACCAGTCGATCATTATTTCGGCTCCTTGTCACTCACTCGCATCCGGTTACAGTCAACATTTCGGCTCCTGCCGCGGCATCAAAAGAGACTTGGCGATCGCCGTCAACCATCAGAGTGCAAGGCCCGGACCCAATGATTTGGCCTACAGCGTTGCCGGGTAATACGGTGCACTGGACTGTGTATATTCCAGTACTCAATTCCGTCTCGAGCTCGTATAGGTACCATTGATCCTCTTGGGTATCGTCTGGGGCACCATCCTTATACAATGGGATTACGTCTCCATCCTCTGGAGTGATGTTTATGAGTACAATGAACTCAGTGACGCCCGGTTCAGCGAGCGAGGGATGAAATCTGACGACGAAAGAGACTTGATACGGTACAGGCACGGGAGGAACCCCAAGCAGTGGAGATTCGTTTAAGGTACAGCCGATAAAAACGAAAAGGATCACGATAGGCAGTACGAGCAGAGGTGTCAATATTGTAAACCAATCCATTAGGTGTATTCCTCATGTCTGCAATAGCAACCAATTCATCATGATTCCCTTTTCAGGTGATATCGCTTCTATCTGTACCACACCACCACAAAAGCTGTTGCGGCCAGTCCGACTATGGCCGCCGAGATCACGTGATTGATAGACAGTGTCCCCACTTTATTCTGTTGCTCACGGGTAGACTCCAAACCTAAGCGCCCGATGCCATAACCGGCCAGACAGTACAGGAACAGCGCACCGGGAAAGGGCAGCCGACTCGATAACCCAACGGCCCCGACCAGGAGCAACATTGCCCATCCCGCATCCAACACTTGAGTTGGGATGCGCCGTTTCCATATGCCGCGATGATCGGGGAGATAGAGGGCCAAGCGTCCTTCGGTCGGTCGGCCACTACAGCAGCCGTTCAATAGACACCCAATGCGGCCACAGATCATCCCGATCAAAATGGTGAAGGTCGCCACGTCCCAGAAGGCTCCGAAGGACAGTCGAAGGAAGCTGAGCAGCGGCACGGAGGTCAACAAGGCGAACGGCAAACCACCATACATCGCCATGCCGCCTTCTGAGCGACGCCAGATCCGCGCGGGTGCCCGACGGTAGGTTTTCCAATGTAAGGCCACATGCCACAGCCTCGCTCCAACCAGAGCCGGAACAAGCAATAAGAACGTCGCCAAAAAGATGGCAGCCGAGTTCAACCCAGCCCGATTAGCCGCATAATTTCCCCCAACAATCCCGAAGACCAGTCCAAGATACTGCATTGCGGGGTAACTATAAATCGTAATTGTCCGCCAGCGCCATAGAACGCGTCGCATTCCAGCCTCCCGATTGCCTCATCAGAGCGATTGACCCCTCGATACCAGTCTAAGGGAAGCGATTAACGCATGAACCAGAAGGCGATTGTCACGCCCGAGACGATAGCAATATCCGCCAGGTTGAATACACGCCGGAAGCCAATGTCAATGAAGTCAATCACGGCCCCGCGGCTAAGTCTGTCAAGGACGTTGCTGGTTGCACCGCCGAGAGCTGCGCCGAGACCCACGCGAGCAACGTGATTCCCGAAGAATGGCCCATACTGAACCAGAATCATAAGGCTGAGAGCAGTCAGTCCCCACAGCAGCAACCACGCAAGCCGGTTTCTTATAATTCCCGCGCTCCCTCTCGAATTTGTGACGCACCTGAGCCGCAGCAGTGGTCCTAGCGAGAGGAACTGCCCTTTCACAAGAAGCCTCACAATCATCTTCTTGCTCGACTGATCAATCGCTATAACCGAACCCGCGGATAATAGCACTTCTATCACGTGATCATCGCCCTCGAGCCGAACCCCAACTCCGTATGCTGATCAGTACATTCGAATTGCTGAACTTCCTGCGCATAGGCGGACGTTCCGGGCTTTCTAAGGATCAGACTGTAGCTCCTGAAAATACGACGGCCCTTCAGGGCTCACTTGCCCCAAAGGGCCGTACATACGTATTCCTTCACCTGAACGCTGATCTGGCTCGGATGCGGAACCCCGCCGACCGCCATCTCCGTATCCTCCTCTTGCGCAGCACAGGAGGCACCGTTGAAGCAGCACGATGGTAATGCCCTGATCGGGTGGAGGTCAAGCCCAAAGTGCAGCCGGCTGTTTCGTGGGAGTCAGTTTTACCTGTCAGTTTTACCTTGACAGGGCTGAAGTGCCTTGGTATGAGTTGCCCGAATTCTGGAGGCTAGGAGGCGCAAGCCGTTAAGCCATGCGTGGCGGCAGGCAGGCATGCAAACCAATCTCGGATGGGGGAAGGTGAAAAGACGCTGGCAGGGCGAGGGGCGGCGCAGAAACGAACGTTTGGCGGCGGCCCTTGTAGTGTTGGCCATCGGCTTTCTGCTGTTGGCCCCTGATCCCCATGATCATGGGGATGCCGGCTCGCTCGGCGGGCTGCTTCGGCTGCTGCTGCCCAGTTCCACTCAGACCCATGATACTCATCACTCCGAAGACGAACCTCAGCCGGAAGCGAACGGGTCTTGCCCGATCCATTTCTGGCATCAGGTCGCCGCAACCGGCCTTCTTGTTGCACTTCTACTACAGTTTTTCTTTGGTTCACTTCCACACAATCCTCCATTCGTTACACTTCTCTACGTCACCGATCTCGGATCGTCTCACAGCCGCGCCCCGCCCGTTTTCCTCTCATAGTGAAATCATTCTAGAGTCCTGTTTCTGAAATTCGTTGCCTATTTTCGGACGTCATTCTGCCCCCGATCAGGTCGGGGGCCGCATCGCGGGCGCGAGCCGGAATCCAGGAAATAACGGGAGTTTTGGATTCCCGCTTTTGCGGGAATGACGGCCTCGGAAATGAAGTCAAGAAGTGTTTGGGATACTACACTGGCCTTCGGTCAGTAAGTCAGTTGCCCTGACGTTCAAATCGGTCGGGATAGCTCTGCTTCCCCGAGTGACCCTGCGTGTTGGGGTGTCCCGATCGGGTCGGACTATCCTCTTTGAGGAGGAACACTCGATGCGTACCCTCTCCATCACACAGCTATGCCTGATGACGATCACGTGCCTCGCCGCACTGATTGTCGGAACGGGAGTGACGTGGGCACAGGGCAAGAACCCGGAGCTGGAGGCCCTCAAGAAGGAGGTACAAGAGCTTCGGCGGCGCGACGTCGAAAAGGATAAGAAGTTGGAGGAGCTTCAGCGTCAGATCGAAGTGATGCGATCTCAGTTGCCGGCAGCGGAGAAACCCGTAACCCCTGAAACGGCGCTTGAGCAGGCGCTAAAGGAGATCGAGGCGCCGACGCAGCTACCCGCAACGACCGATCTCCTCTCCCGCCAGATCGGCGGGAGTACCTTCCGCCTGATCGATATCTCGCTGGATGGCTTGTTCGCAGCGGGAACCTCTACCAAACGGGAAGCTACGATTCGGGATCTTGAGGGTGGCGATCATGATCCGCGCAAGCGCGGCTTCACGGTCCAGAATGTTGAGCTGTCATTCACAGGCGCCGTTGACCCGTACCTGACGGGTGAGGCCCACATCATCTATCTCATCGATCCTGAAGTCGGCGACACCCGTATCGAGCTGGAGGAGGCGTTCCTGACGACGCAGGCGCTGCCATATGGACTGCAACTGAAGGCCGGGCATTTCTTCACCGAGTTCGGCCAGATCAATCCCCAGCATCCCCATCAATGGCACTGGCTGGATCAGCCGGTCATCAATACACGCCTGTTCGGACCTGATGGCCTGCGGCAGACCGGCGTTCGGTTGGGGTGGCTCACGTCGCTTCCCTGGTACTCTCAACTGTACGTCGGCGTCCAGAATGCGACCGGCGAGATCGCGGCCAGTTTCCTGTCGAACGACGAATTCTTTGAGGAGCGGCCGATCGGCGGACGACCGTTTGTCGACCGAGACGTAAGAAACCTTGGCGACCTGCTCTATCTGCTCCGTTGGGAAAACTCCTGGAACGTCAGCAACACAGTGACAACCAAATTCGGCCTTTCAGGCCTGTTCGGTCCGAATGCGACGGGCCGCAACGGCGATACGCGCATCTATGGGACGGATCTCAAGTTGACCTGGCGTCCCGCCACCCACTTCCGCGGATGGCCGTTCTTTCTCTGGCAGTCAGAGGCGATGGGCCGGGACTATGTGGCGGACCGGTTCTCTGACGGAACGATCGATCTGCCGCGCAAGACATTGCGGGACTGGGGCTTCTATACCCAGGCGCTGTATGGGTTCACCTATGGGTGGGCGGCCGGGCTGCGCTACGAATATGCGAGCGGAACCGGGGCCAGCGTGCTGACCTACAACGGTCGAGCGAACGACCCATTCCGGGACGACCGGCATCGGATTTCGCCGCTGCTCGTCTGGCATCCCTCTGAGTTCTCGCGGCTTCGCCTGCAGTATAACTATGACCGAGCGGATCATCTGGAACACCAGAACGCACATTCGGTCTGGTTGGGGGTGGAATTCCTCTACGGCGCTCACCCTGCACATAGGTACTAACGACGGGGGCATTGCATATGCTGAAAACACTTTCAAACCTGTCTACGCTGTGCGTGTTAGGTTGTGCTTTAGGCGCTTTCGTCCTGACCGATTCGCGTGCCTCTTTTGCGCGACAAGAGGATGCGAAGTCGATTGCTGTGTGCGCCACGGTGCCGGACTTGGGGAGTCTTACCCGTGAGGTGGGCGGGGACCGGGTCTCGGTCACCGTGTTCGCCAAGGGAACGGAAGATGCGCATTTCATTGAGGCCAAGCCCAGCTTCATCAAGGCGTTGAGCCAGTGCGATCTCTACCTCCAGGCGGGAATGGACCTGGAGATCGGTTGGGCCCCGGCTCTCCTGCAGAACGCGCGGAATGCGGCAGTCCTGCCCGGCGGTCGCGGGTATCTTGATGCCTCCATGGCTATCCAGCGCCTGGAGGTGCCCACCGGTCCGGTCGATCGTTCGATGGGCGACGTGCATCCCCTTGGTAACCCCCACTATCTGCTGGATCCGTTGAATGGCCTCAAGGTCGCCGGACTGATCCGCGATAAGCTTGGAGAACTGCGACCGGACAGCAAGCCCTATTTCGACAATCGTTACGCCGCCTTCCACCTGAGACTGGGCACCGCTCTGGTGGGTGAGGCGCTCGCCAGAAAGTACGATATTGAAAAGCTCGCGCTGCTGTACGAACACGGTAAGCTTGCTCCCTTTCTGAAGGGGCAGGGCGAGGCACCCCTGCTTGGAGGATGGTTGGGGAAGATGCTTCCCCATTTCGGAACGAAGATCGTTGCCGATCACAACCTGTGGCCTTACTTCGCTCGTCGGTTTGGGATCACAGTCATCGGCTTCATGGAACCGAAACCAGGTATCCCTCCGACGACCAGACACCTGAGCGAGCTGGTGGATCGGATGAAAGCTGAAAAGGTACAGATCGTCCTTGCCGCACCGTATTACAACCTGCGCCACGCCCAGTTCATTGCACAACACACGGGCGCCCGGGTCGTGAACCTGACCCACCAGGTAGGAGGTCGCGACGGGACCGATGACTACCTTACAATGATTGACTATAATGTGAGAGAGATAGCCGCGACCTTAGGAGGCCCATAGGTACGAGATGGAACAGGATGACGTCGTTCTGAAAGCGACGGGGCTGACCGTGGGCTACGCGCGCCGGACTGTGCTGGACCGCGTCACCGTCGAGTGCCGAAAAGGCGAGTTCTGGTTCTTCATCGGACCGAACGGCTCCGGCAAGACGACGCTGATTCGCGCCATACTTGGGATTGTGCGTCCATGGGACGGCCAACTATGGCTTCATCCTAATCTCGCTCGACGGGAAGGGATCGGATTTGTTCCGCAGCGGTGCGATCTGAATCCGGCCCTCCCCACGACGGTCCGAGAATTTGTCATACTCGGGCTTGTGGGCATTCGACTGAGTAAAACCGAAGAAACAGAGCGGCTTCAATGGACGCTTGACAAGGTTGATCTGGGAGGGATGGCGGGGCGCGACTACTGGTCCCTTTCCGGCGGGCAACGGCAACGGGCGCTGGTGGCTCGAGCGCTGATACGACGACCCGATCTGCTGATCCTCGACGAACCGACGAACGGCCTGGACCTCTCGACGGAAGACGCCTTCCTGCGACTGCTCGCCGACCTGAATCGGACGGAACACCTGACGCTCGTCTTCGTCACCCACGAAATCGCTATCGCCGCCCGATATGCCACACACCTGGCGTTCTTCCGGTCGGGCGGCGTCGAGTCCGGACCGCGCGAGCAACTGCTCACCCGAGCCGTCCTTGAACGGGTGTATGGGGTGGACGTAGAGGTCACACGCGATCCCTCAGGCGCTGTCGCAGTCCGGGTCTGTCCCTCTGGAGCACGCCCGTGATCGAGGAGTTCCTCTCGTCATGGCCGCTATTCCAGAATACCTACCTCGTCGGTTGGTCGATCGCCCTCCTGCTCTCGCTGGTGGGGGTGCTGGCGGTTGCCCGCGATCAGATATTCATCGGCGCGGCCATGTCGCAGGCTGGGGCGCTGGGCATCGCCTTGGCGATGTGGATCGGGGCGTGGGTCGCCCCGACGACGCTTCCCTGGTTCCACTCGGATGAATTCCTGTCCGCCATGGCCGTGGCGTTCTCACTGGTCGCCGCGCTCATGACAGGCGGCTGGGCGGAAACCGATCGGGAGAGCCACGAGGCGATCACCGGATGGGTATTTCTGCTGTCGGCCAGCCTCTCTATCCTCATCGTCTCCCACAGCCCGCACGGTCTGGAAGAGATCCATCGGCTGCTTGCCTCGAGCATCATCGGCGCCACTCGCGCCGACGTCTGGGCTTTCAGCGCGCTCGCCGGTCTGACCGCACTCTTCCTGACGGCCGCCCATCGGCGCACCTTACTCTTCCTGATGGACCCCGCCATGGCCGCTGCCGTGGGAATGCATACCGGTCGATGGGCTGCGATCATCTCCACCCTGCTTGGTCTCGCCGTGGGGTTATCCATCCGATCGTCCGGGATGTTGTATACGTTCGGATGCCTGGTGCTTCCCGCCCTGATCGCAAAGAACCTCTGCCGCGAGGTCGGCCCCATGTTTCTGGTCGCCCCCCTCGTCGCGATCCTTACAAGCATCATCACATTTGTACTTGCGAACCATTACGATTATCCCCCGGCGCCGATGACGGTTGCGCTGTTGAGCCTGCTGCTCACCCTCGCGTGGCTGTTCCGGCGGCTACGCCGGACGAACGGCATGTTCTGATCGGCCTGAAAAATCCTTGTTCGCTGGGGACAGACTATAGATTACAATAGTAGTGGTAATACATGGGCGTCTGGAGATATGATCCAGGGGCTTCCCGACACCAAGACCGGAAGGCTTGACCCCGATAATACCGTCAACGTCGCTTCACAGGAGGTTACCATGGTCAAGATTGGCTCAAAGGCGCCGGATTTTACGGCCAATACCACCAAGGGCCCCATTACGCTGTCACAGTTCCGCGGTAAATGGGTCCTGCTCTTCGCCCATCCAGCCGACTTCACACCGGTCTGTACGACGGAGTTTGTTGAGTTTGCCCGACGACACAAGGAGTTCAAGGACCTGAACTGCGAGGTGATCGGTCTGAGCGTCGACAGTATCTACTCGCATATCGAATGGCTCCGCCACATGGAGGAGAGCGCCAAGGTGAAGATGGATTTCCCGGTGATCGCCGACCCGGAGAAGACCGTGGCCAACCTCTTCGATCTGATCAATCCCGATGTCCAGCTCACCGTCCGTGGCGTCTTCTTTATCGACCCGGAGGGGGTCGTCCGTTTCGCCATGTACTATCCGATCCCGTTCGGGCGCAACATCGACGAGATCCTGCGGAGCCTCAAGGCGCTGCAGACCGTAGACAAGTACGGGGTCGCCTGCCCGGTCGACTGGCAGCCCGGTCAGGAGGTCATTGTGCCGCCGCCCCAGACCATTGATGAGGCCGACAAGCGCGCCAAGGCGGGCGCCGACCGCTGGTACATGATGCGGAAGAAGATCTAGCGTACATCTCTAAGTCGGAATCGAAGTGAGGACAGGTCGATGCGGCGTATCGTAATCCGCGCGCTGACGTGTAGCGCGGATGTCATCGCCTATTTGAGGGGGACGCTCCGACTGCATGCCGAGGAACTTCAACCCGGTGAGCAGGTAGCGCTCGCCTTCGACGCGGAGAAGTTTCCATTTGCCGATGCGATCTTCGAATCGTTGCTGGCCGGCGTCGGTCTGGCCCTCGTCTCCAAACGCGAGGAGGACGGTATCCGGATTTTTGAGGTCGAAAGGTTGCCGGGTGAACACGTAAGCGGGAGCATCGGTGGCCAGGTCAACGCGTAACTGGCAGATACATACGAAGCTTTGGCAGGTCGCAATCCTGCGCATCTTTTTCGGCTATTACTTTTTCCAGGATGGTCTCGGCAAACTGACCGGCGGATTTACCGGTCCGGGTGTGTTGGAAAAGTGGCTGACGACCAAAACCGCCGATGCGTTCGGTTGGTATACGCCGTTTCTGACGGATGTGGTGATGCCGCATCATCAGCTCTTCGCCGGACTGGTCACCTGGGGGATGATCCTGGCCGGGCTCGCACTGCTGGCCGGATTTCTGACGCGTCCGGCAGCGCTGGCGGGGATCTTCATGGCGTTGAATTTCTATCTGGCCAAAGGGGGCGGGTCACCCGCGACGACCTCGGACCAGGCATTTATGGCCGGCCTGCTGGTCGTCTTCTTGACACGCGCCGGACGCTCGATCGGGCTCGACAGTTGGCTGGCTCGACGCTATCCAGGCTCCCCGCTCTGGTAGCACATCCGGGCATCTACTTGAGTAAGTACTCATCATATTCCAACAACGCTATCGTCATTTCGGCGAAAGCCGGAATCCAGTTGTCATAAGCTTCTGGACCCCGGCTTTCGCCGGGGTGACGGCTTTGTGTTGTATCGCTGACTTTTACAATCAGACATTAGCGCATCCTGACGTATCCTTCCCTAAGGGCGGTGTATGACCTATTCTCAGGCAATTGCCTATCTGTACGGGCTCCAGCGATACGGCATAAAGCTGGGTCTCGACAATATCCGACGGCTGCTTGCAGCAGTGGGTGATCCGCACCAACGGTTTCCGTCTATTCTGATAGGCGGAACGAACGGGAAGGGGTCTACCGCTGCGTTTCTGTCATCGATCCTGAAAGCGGCCGGCTATCGGATCGGATTATACACCTCGCCGCATCTGCTTGGGTTTACCGAGCGGATCCAGGTGGACGGCCGACCCATCGCCGAAACCGAGGTTGCTGCCATCGTCGACGAACTTCGTCCCGTTATTGCCTATCTGTTCCCTACACCCGGCACGCCAAATCCCCCCGTACCCCCCTTTTGTAAAGGGGGGGTGGGGGGATTTCACGCCACGCACCCGACGTTTTTTGAAGTCACGACCGCCATGGCCTTTCTCCACTTCGTTCGGAGCGACGTAGACTACGCGGTGGTGGAGGTCGGACTTGGGGGTCGGTTCGACGCGACCAATGTCCTCACCCCCCAGGTGGCAGTGATCACCAATATCGCTTTGGAGCATGAGGACTATCTGGGAAAGACGCTAGGGGCAATCGCCGCAGAGAAGGCAGGAATCATCAAGGAGACGACAACACGTGTCGTCACCGCCGTCGATGCCCCCGAGGCTCTGCCCGTCATCAGCGACGCATGCCGCAAGCGCGGCGTCGCCCTGGTCGATGTCCGGAGCGCATACGACTGGCGGATTCACCGGTCGGATCTGTTCGGTCAGCAATTCAGCGCGGGCGAAAAGGGGCAGCCCGCCGAACGCTTCGACATCCCCCTGCTCGGCCGACATCAGGTCGTCAATGCGGTTGTTGCCCTTGCAGCGTCCCGGCTCCTCCGGAGCGCCGGTGCCGCGATTTCCGAGCGTTCAATTCACGACGGCTTGAGCCGGACACGATGGCCCGGCCGTCTCCAACTCCTGCCGGGCCGACCCCTCGTGATCCTGGACGGCGCCCACAACCCGGCGGGCGCGAGGGCGCTGCGGGCATTTCTGGAGGAGCAACAGTTCATCGGTCGTCTGACCCTGGTATTCGGCGTCCTGCAGGACAAAAACTGGACCGCGATGCTGCAAGAGCTGGCGCCGCTGGCAACACGGGTTGTTCTCACCAGACCGGAGAGCGAACGCGCCGCCGACCCGCGTCATCTGCAGGAGGCTGAACGCATCTGCTCAAAGCTGGAGATTGTGGAGGATGTCGCCGAGGCGATCTCGCTGGCCAGGGCCGTCACCGATCCGGAGGAGGCCGTTGTCGTCACCGGATCGCTTTTCGTCGTCTCGGCAGCCCTGCGCGCGCTCGGGACTCAAGAAGTTCGAACCGGAGACGACTCGTCTGCGCAATCGATTGTACGGCCGTAAGGAGGTATGGTAGCATCGCCATGAGGCGAGCGATGGCTGATGCTCCGGAGGGGATATGGTCCATCGTCTGAAGATGGGTATCCGCACATGAACGATCTCTGTACCGTGATCCTGGCGGCAGGCCAGGGAACCAGGATGCGCTCGAAGCTGCCGAAGGTCTTGCATCCGGTGGCCGGTCTGCCGATGATCGCCTATGTGATCGAAGCCTGCCGCCCCCTCCAGGCGAAACGAACCCTCGTCATCGGCGGCCACCAGGCCGAGCGGGTCAAACAGGCGCTGGCCGGCGAGGCGGTCGAATTCGTCTATCAACCGGAGCAGCGCGGGACGGCCCACGCGCTGCTGCACACGCAGGACGCCCTCGCCGGCTTCAACGGCGATCTTTTGGTTGTGTCCGGGGATACGCCCCTGCTTGCCACCCAGACCCTCGATGTTCTGCTGCGGGCGCACCGCGAGGCTCGCGCGCTGGCGACCGTGCTCACGACCGACCTGTCCGACCCGACCGGCTATGGGCGGGTGGTACGATCCGCGACAGGCGGCCTTCTGCGAATCGTGGAGGAGTTGGAGGCGACGCCGCAGGAGCGGCAGATCCACGAGATCAACGCAGGGGTTTACTGTTTTGCCGCACAGCCGCTCTTTGAGGCGCTCCAGGCGATCCGCCCTTCCGCCGTCAAGCGCGAACTGTATCTCCCCGACGCCATCGAGCTGCTGCGCGATCGCGCCGGCGGCGTACGGGCCTGCCGAACGGCCGATCCCGACGAGGTCCGGGGGGTCAACACCCGCGCCGAATTGGCGGAGGTCCATCGACTCCTCTGGCGAAGGGCCGCGCAGCGTCTGCTGGCCGAAGGGGTCACCCTCCTCGACCCAGAGCGGACCTATATCGGACCGCTCGCCCGCATCGGTCCCGATTCGATCCTCTACCCGAACGTGATTCTTGAAGGGCAGACGCAGATCGGGGAGGGGACCACGATCTATGCGGGCTGTCGGATACGCAATTCGATCATCGGCGACGATACCGTGATTCTGGATGGGTGTATCATCCAAGAGAGTCAGATCGGCGACGGATGTCAGGTTGGACCCTACGCGCACCTGAGACCCGAGGCCCGGCTTCAACAGCATGCCAAGGTCGGGAATTTCGTCGAGGTCAAGAAGTCGGTGGTCGGCGAAGGCTCCAAGGTCCCGCACCTCAGTTACATCGGCGACACCACCATCGGGGAACGGGTCAACGTCGGCGCCGGGACGATTACCTGTAACTACGACGGGTTTGCCAAGCATCGGACGGTAATCGAAGACGACGTCTTTGTGGGCAGCAATGCGATCCTGGTCGCGCCGGTCTCGGTAGGCCGTGGCGCCATCATCGCCGCCGGATCGACGATCACCGAGGACGTGCCGCCCGATGCGCTGGCGTTCGGCCGGGCACGGCAGGTCAACAAGAGCGGCTCCGCTGAGGCATTTCGGTCCACACGCCGAAAGGGGTAATGCGATGTGCGGAATCGTCGGGTACGTCGGACACAAGAAGGTCGTTCCGGTCCTCCTCGAGGGATTGAAGCGACTGGAGTATCGAGGCTATGACTCGGCGGGGCTCGCGATCCTCCAACAGGACCGGGTCGTCGTCCATCGCAGCGTCGGAAAGATCAAAGAGTTGGAGAATGCGCTGTGGGGGCGCGATCTCGCCGGCGAGATCGGACTCGGCCATACGCGCTGGGCCACGCACGGTCGGCCTACTGAAAACAATGCGCATCCCCACAGCGACTGCACCGGCGATCTTGTGGTCGTCCACAACGGGATCATCGAGAACTATCTGGCGCTTAAAGAGCAGCTCCGGCAGGAGGGACACCATTTCAAGTCCGACACCGACACCGAGGTCATCGCCCACCTGATCGAGACGCACCTGAAAGAGACGGGGGACCTGGAGCTGGCCGTACGCCGGGCCCTGGCGGGCATCGTTGGAACCTATGCCCTGGGCATCCTCTGGCGCGGTGATCCGCACCGGCTGATAGCGGCCAGAAACGGCAGTCCCCTCGTGGTGGGGCTGGGTGATGGGGAGTTCCTTATCGCCTCCGACCTCCCCGCCATCCTCTCCCACACACGCGATGTCCTGTTCTTAGACGACGAGGAGGTGGTCGTTCTTTCTCACGACGGCGTCAACGTCACCACCCTGGTCGGAGAACCGGTGGAGAAGAAGGTCCAGAAGATCCTCTGGACGCCGCTTATGGCGGAGAAGAGCGGCTATAAGCACTTTATGCTGAAGGAAATCTATGAGCAACCGCGCGCGATCCGCGATACCATTCGCGGTCGATTTTCGCTGGAGAGCGGCCAGCTCTACCTGGAGGGACTCGAGGCGGTTCATGACGCCCTGCAGACGATCGATCGGATCGTCGTCGTCGCCTGCGGGACCTCCTGGCACGCCGGGCTGGTCGGGAAGTTTCTCATTGAGGATCTGGCACGGATTCCGGTCGAGGTTGACTACGGCTCGGAATTCCGGTACCGCGACCCCATTCTGAATGAGCGAACGCTGGTCATCACCATCAGTCAATCCGGTGAGACGCTGGACACCCTGGTTTCGCTGCGTGAGGCCCGACGCCGCGGCTGCAAGTCCCTGGCCATCTGTAACGTGGTCGGCTCCACGCTCAGCCGAGAAAGTGACGGCGTACTGTACACCCACGCCGGCCCGGAGATCGGTGTCGCCTCGACGAAGGCCTTCACCACCCAACTGGCCGCCCTCTACCTGCTGGCATTAGCCCTGGGTCGGGCGAGAGGACGCCTTGACGGCTCGAGAACGCAGGAATTGCTCAGCGAATTGATCCGCCTGCCGCAACGGATGGAGCAGGCGCTCTCGCTCGGACCCACCATAGAAGAGCTGGCGACTCGCTTTCACGCGGCCTCGAATTTCCTCTACCTGGGACGCGGGATCAACTATCCCATTGCACTGGAGGGGGCGCTGAAGCTGAAGGAGATCTCCTACATCCACGCCGAGGGGTATCCGGCCGGCGAGATGAAACATGGACCGATCGCGCTGATTACGGAAGAGATGCCGGTCGTCTTTCTGGCCCCCAACGACAAGACTATCGAAAAGGTCGTCAGCAATATCGAGGAGGTCAAGACACGCAACGGGATCGTCATCGCCATCTCCGACGAGACCGACTCCCGCTTATTGGCCAAGGCCGATCATCTGGTCGGTGTCCCGCATACCTCTCCCCATCTGATGCCCCTGCTCCTCGTTGTTCCACTCCAGCTTCTCGCCTACCATATCGCCGTACGGAATGGATGCGACGTTGACCAGCCCCGCAACCTCGCCAAGAGCGTTACGGTCGAGTAGGTGATAGCTCGTATCGGCAAATACGAATAACTGAACGATGCTGAGTGGGTAACGATTACCTGCCGGTGAGCTTGCGGAGTAACCTCATGATGGGGTCGTAACAGTCGTCCATGACCCGCTCCTTCAGCGGGATGATGGCGTTGTCGGTGATCCGGATCTGCTCCGGGCAGACCTCGGTGCAACACTTGGTGATGTTGCAGTAGCCGATCCCGGCCTCAGTCCGGAGCAACTCGATGCGCGAGCCGGTGTCCAAAGGATGCATCTCGAGCTCCGCAAATCGAACGAAGAAGCGCGGTCCCGCGTAGTGCGGCTTGTTCTCTTCGTGGTCACGGATCACGTGACACACGTTCTGGCACAGGAAGCACTCGATGCACTTGTGGAATTCCTGAATCCGTTCGACTTCCGCCTGCATCATCCGATAGGTACCGTCGGTCTCGGGCGGTCGCGGTCTGAAGGCAGGAATGGTCTTGGCGACCTCGTAGTTGAAGGAGACGTCGCTGACCAGGTCACGAACGGTCGGAAAGGTCTTGACGGGAGCAACCGTAATCGGTTTGCCTGCAGGAAAGAGGCTCATCTGGGTCATGCATAAGAGCCGCGGCCGGCCGTTGACCTCGGCGCTGCACGACCCGCATTTGCCGGCCTTACAGTTCCAGCGAACCGCCAGGTCGGGCGTCTGGGTTGCTTGCAGCCGATGGAGCACATCGAGGAGCACCATCCCCTCCTCGGCCTCAACCCGGTATTCCCTGAAATCGCCCTCTCTCCCGTCGCCCCGGAAGAGCCGCAGTGTACACACCGCCATTATCGCTTCTCCTCGAAGAGCTGCTTCAGCTCCGTGGGCATCTCGCGGATCGGCTCCAGGGTAGGGGTAATCGCTCCGTCCCGTTTGCGGATGACCACGTTTACCGAGGCGAATCGCGGGTCCGCCGACGGGTAGTCCCCCCGCGCATGCCCGCCGCGACTCTCCTTGCGTTCCAGCGCCGATCGCGTGACACATTCCGCCACCGTCAGCAGCGCGCGCAGGTCCAGGGCCGTATGCCACGCGGGATTATAGGCGCGGCCGCCCTCGACGCGTACCTGCGGCAGGCGCTGTCGATACGCGCCGAGGCGCGCCAGCGCCTCTTGCAGCTCGCTTTCCGTCCGGATGATCCCGACCAGGGACTGCATGGTCTCCTGCAACTCAGATTGAAAGGCATGGGGATTCTCAGCGCCCGTGCTCTCAAACGGCAGCAGCGCCTCGCGCGCACAGGCGTCAAGATAACCCGGATCGACCGACGGCGCCCCGGAGAGACCCTTCGCGTAAAGTGCCGCATGCTCACCGGCGCGTCGGCCAAAGACCAGGAGATCGGAGAGCGCATTGCCGCCAAGGCGGTTGCTGCCGTGCAGTCCGCCCGCGACCTCGCCGGCCGCGTGCAAGCCGGGCACCGTTGTCGCGGTGGTATCGGCATCGACCCGAATCCCCCCGTTCATGTAGTGGGCGGTCGGGCCGACCTCCATCGGCTCTTTCGTAATATCCACGCCGGCCAGTTCCTTGAATTGATGGTACATTGACGGCAGACGCCGCGTGATATAGTCGGCCGACCGCCGCGACGCAATATCGAGAAAGACCCCGCCATGCGGACTCCCGCGCCCGGCCTTTACCTCGGCGTTGATCGCGCGCGCCACCTCGTCGCGCGGCAGCAGATCGGGTGTGCGCCGGTTATTCTTCTTGTCGGTATACCACCGGTCGGCCTCGGCCTCATTGTCGGCGGTCTCGGCCCTGAAGAACTCAGGGATGTAGCGGAACATGAAGCGCTCGCCTGTGTTGTTGCGCAGGGTCCCGCCGTCGCCGCGCACCCCCTCGGTCACCAGGGTCCCCCGCACCGAAGGCGGCCAGACCATCCCGGTCGGGTGAAACTGGTATGACTCCATGTCGATCAGGTCGGCGCCCGCCTCCAGCGCCAACATGACGCCGTTGCCGGTGCACTCCCAGGAGTTGGACGTGAATTTCCACAGTTTGCCGACCCCGCCGGTCGCCAGGATGACCGCCTTTGCCCTGAAGACGACGAACTGACCGGTGCCGCGTCGATAGCCGAATGCGCCGACGATACGGTCGCCCTCTTTGAGCAGGCGCGTGACGGTATACTCCATGTGTACTTCAATCCCCTGGGCCACTGCGTGGTGCTGCAGCGTCCGGATCATCTCCAGGCCCGTCCGGTCGCCGACGTGAGCCAGACGCGCGTAGCGGTGGCCGCCGAAGTCGCGCTGCAGGATCAGCCCGTCCCCGGTCCGGTCGAACACCGCGCCCCACCGCTCCAGTTCCAAGACCCGCTCGGGCGCCTCCTGGGCGTGCAGTTGGGCCATCCGCCAGTTGTTCAGCATCTTGCCGCCCCGCATAGTGTCGCGGAAATGTACCCGCCAGTTGTCGTCCGGATAGACGTTCCCCAACGCGGCGGCGATCCCGCCCTCGGCCATGACCGTGTGGGCCTTCCCGAGGAGCGACTTCGTGATGAGACCGACGGAGACACCCAGCGCCCGCGCTTCGATGGCGGCTCGCAGTCCTGCGCCGCCGGCGCCGATGATCAGCACATCGTGCTCATAGGTCTCGTAGGACTCGCGCGCCATCAGAACAGTCTCATGTCGTTGATGAGGCCCATCGAGAGGAGACGGATATACAGATCGGTCAGTCCGACGGACAAGAGGCTGAGCCAGAACCAGAGCCCGTGACGCTCGTTAAGACGACTGACCTGTCCCCAGAGGGCATGTCGGGTGGGGCAGCCTGAGAAACAGTCAAGCCGTCCGCCGATGAGATGTCGAAAGGAGTGACAGGAGGTCAGGTAGAGACTGAGGAGGGCAACGTTGGCCACCATCACCACCGAACCCATCCCGGCGCCGAGGCGCCCGTCGAAGACCAGGCTGCGGGCGGCGTGATACCACAAGATCACTAACTCGACCGTGGCCAGGTAGAGAAAGTAGCGGTGAAGGTTCATGAAGATCAGGGGGAATCGGGATTCGCCCGTATAGCCGGCCCGCGCGTCGGCTACCGCGCAGGCCGGCGGAGACAGCAGGAACGAACGATAGAATGTCTTTCGAAAGTAGTAGCAGCTAAACCGAAAGCCCGCCGGGGCCCAGAGGACCAGAAAGGCTGGTGAGAGCGGCCACCATTCGGGTTTGGCGAACGCAGGATAGAACGGCGAGAAGTAGTTCTTGTACTCATAGTGGGTTCCCTGCAGGGCCGCCCAGGCCGTATAGGCCATGAACCCGACCAGCGCCAGGACGATCAACACCGGCTGCAGCCACCAGATCTCTCTTTCCAAGACCGGTGCTGCGGCCTGTCCGGATCGGTTGCTCAACCGCTCTTCGGTCATGCGTTTGTCAGGAACCAACGGTTGGATGGTCGACCGGACCGACTATTTCTTCTTTGCGGGTCGGCCCTTGGCCTTCATCTGCTGTTCCATCTGCTCCATCTTGGCCTTTATCTCCTCCAGTTCACTCTTCATAGCCTCATTCTCACCCTTCAGCGTCACCGTCTCAGCCTTAAGATCGGTGTTTTCCTTTTGCAGGTTGGCTACCTGCGTTTTCAATTGCTCATTTTCCTTCTTCATCTCCTGACCGCAGCCGGCGACCAACAACCCCACGGCCAGCACCAAGGAACCCAGATATTTGCTTCTCAGATGCTTCACGATGTGTCCTCCTTCTGTTAAGCGTTTGCAGTGGGCGTCTACAATTCAGAGCTTCAGGATGTCGACCAGCTCTTTGACGGCGGCAGCCGATCGGTTCAAGGCGGCCGTCTCATCAGGCGTCAGTGGGATTTCTACGATCTGCTCAACACCGGCCGCGCCCAACTTCACCGGGACACCGACGCACAACCCGTGTATCCCGTATTCCTCGTCCAGATAGACACAGCACGGCAGGATCTTCTTCTTATCCTTCAGTATCGCCTCCACCATCTCTGCGACGGAGGCGCCTGGCGCGTAGTAGGCGCTTCCCGTTCCAAGTAGCGCGAGGATCTCGCCTCCGCCCCCGGCGGTTCGCTTCACCAACGCCTCCACCCGCTCCGGGGTCAGCAACTCGGTGATGGGGATGCCGGCTACCGTAGAATACCGCGGCAACGGAACCATCGTATCGCCGTGGCCGCCGAGCACGCAAGCGTGAACATTCTCCACCGACACCTGCAGCTCTTGCGCAATAAAGGTTCGAAATCGCGCCGCATCCAGGACGCCCGCCATGCCGATCACCCGCTCCCTGGCAAAGCCGCTTCGCTTGAGCGCCAGTTGGGTCATCGCATCAAGCGGGTTGCTGACGATGATCAGGATACAGCTCGGCGAATGGACGGCGATCTGCCCGATCACCTCGCCGACGATCCGGGCGTTCGTGTGGAGCAGGTCATCCCGACTCATCCCCGGCTTTCTCGGGATCCCGGCCGTTACCACCACGATGTCGGAGTCTGCCGTGTCCCGGTAATCCTTTGTCCCGACGATCCGGCTGTCGGATCCCAGCAACGGACCCGTCTGAAGCAGGTCCAGCGCCCGCCCATGTTGGGCACCCTCCAGGATATCGATCAACACGACATCGGCCAACCCTTTCGCAATGAGATATTGGCCGACGGTGGCGCCGACATTCCCCGCGCCGCCGACAACGGTGACCTTTGGCCGCATCGATCTTACCATGCGTTCACATCCCGACCCGTCTAGCCCATGTTCTCAATGACGGCCGAGGCAAATTCGGAGCACTTCAGCTCCGTGACGTCCGTGGCGCCCTCGGCACGTAGCAGCCTGGCAAAGTCGTAGGTGACCTGCCTCCGGGCAATCGTCTCCTCCAGCCCACGGATCACCAGATCCGCCGCCTCATTCCAGCCGAGGTGTCGCAGCATCATCTCACCTGAGAGGATCACCGAGCCCGGATTGACCCGATCCATGTCGGCGTATTTCGGCGCCGTCCCGTGGGTCGCCTCAAAGATGGCATGACCGGTCTGATAGTTGATATTCCCGCCCGGCGCAATCCCGATTCCGCCGATCTGGGCGGCAAGGGCGTCCGACAGGTAGTCACCGTTCAGGTTGAGCGTTGCAATCACGTCGAACTCATCGGCCCGGGTCAGGGTCTGCTGCAGCGTGATGTCCGCAATCGTATCCTTGATCAACAGCTTGCGTCTCCACTGCCCGTCCCCGTGCGTGGGCCACAGCGCAAGGGCCGTCTCAACCTCCTGACGAACCTTGGTCTGCCGGTCAGGCGTCATATCCTTGTAGCCCGGATCGACGGCCAATGCATTTTCCTCAACCGTCAGGCTCGGCGTCTTTTCCCTGTTCTCGAGGATCCAGCTCTCCCGCAGGCTGACCGTCTCGTGGCGGTACTTGCCGGCCGCCAGTGCGTAACCCCAGTCCCGAAACGCGCCCTCCGTGAACTTCATGATGTTCCCTTTGTGGACCAGCGTCACAGACCTGCGCTTATGCCGGAGGGCGTACTGAATGGCCGCCTCGATCAACCGCTCGCTCCCTTCCCGACTGACCGGTTTGATCCCGATGGCCGAGCTCTCGGGGAAACGGATCTTCTTGACCCCCATCTCATCCTGCAGGAAGCGGATGACCTTATCGACCTCGGGCGATCGCGCCTCCCACTCGATCCCGGCGTAGATATCTTCGGTGTTCTCTCGGAAGATCACCGTATCGACCTGCTCGGGGCGCTTGACGGGGCTGGGAACACCCCGGATGTACCGGACCGGTCTCAGGCAGACGTACAGGTCCAGAAGCTGACGGAGCGCCACGTTCAGGCTGCGGATCCCGCCGCCGATCGGCGTCGTGAGCGGTCCCTTGATTCCGACTACATAGATACGGAAGGCCTGAATCGTCTCATCCGGCAGCCAGGTCTTGAGGGTGTTGAATGCCTTCTCGCCCGCGTAGACCTCCAACCAGGCGATGCGGCGCTGCCCGCCATAGGCGCGCTTCACCGCCGCATCGAATACGCGGACCGAGGCGCGCCAGATATCCCGCCCGGTCCCGTCACCTTCAATAAAGGGGATGATCGGATGATCCGGGACGACCAACCGACCGTCTTGCACGGTGATCGCGCAGCCCGCTTGCTCCAGCCCTTCACGCCGCTCCATTCTCAATATCTCCTTCACCCAAATCTCTTCCCGCCTGTCGGCCTCTCTTATGAACAGGCGCAACAGGCCCCGCCCCCGCAAGTGTTACGAACAGATGATTATGTCTGACCCGTGCAGAGAGAGGACGTACGAAGAACTTCCGGCTCTTGACAGGCGCACGCTACCACGAACGCCGGGGGGTGTCAAGCCATAGCGTTCAGCCACAGCGTTCGGCACGCAAAAGGGAGATCGGCGAACGTGCCGTATATCGGCTCCCCACTATCGTCAATGTGGAACCACAAAATATCCCGATGTTCGCCGTTATGAGCCAGATATTCATTCATCCACATAGTCGTATTTTATTGTCATGTACACTAATATGCTGTATGGTACTTTTCGCTGTCAATCGCAGCATAAGATGTGATATCGATGCCGGGAGATCTATCATGATCAACGCCCAGGATCGGTTTGCTTGCTGGAGGTTATCCGGATGGCGCAAGCGATTTCCGAACCGCATAGCGGGGGTGATGCTTGCCATCGTATTGCTGTCCTGCCGAATCGCCATAGCAGGAAGTGCTGCAGATACGGCCACGCGGGCAGTTCCGTTTCCAAAACGGATCGGTGTCCGTATCGGATCATCGCCGTCCGCAATGGCTGGCTCGTTACTTGCTGAAACCTTATCGTATCCGGATGCGCCGTTAAACATCTCGGGATGGTTCCACATTATTTGGAACGGTGAGCCGCGCTATACACTGGTGGACGACGATGGAGAGTGGATAGAGCTTCTCATCGACGAGCAGGTGTTGCGTAATACCGGTGGACCGCGTTTTCTGGATCGGAAGCGCGTCCGCGTCTCAGGCTTCCCGTTGGAGACAAGACCTGAAGTAATTCAAGTCATTACGATCAACCCGGAGGACAAAAGGGGCGAATAATGAGAGACACACCGGGCAATGCTTATTGTAGTCTGATGTCCAGGTTCCAGGTGCCGCGGTCCAGGCTGACTGAGGCACAAACACGTCTCTACCCTCGTCGTCGCATCGGACCCCAGGCTGTGCAAGGGGCAGCGGGAAAGGGATGGATCGTAGCCCTGCTATCGTTTATATTGTTGGGTGGACTGACACAAACGGCTGCTTCTCAGCCGCTTGATGGACAAATTTCGTCACTGTCGGGTTGGTTCCATACTATCTGGGGCGACCGCCCGCCTCAGGTAAATGAACCGGAATCATCTGCGACGCAGGTGCGCTACGGATTGGTTGATCATAACGGTGAATGGACCGATCTTGCGATGGATGAAACAACTCAACGGCTCTCAGGGGGGCTTTTGGCTCTTAACCGCCGACCGGTAGTACTTGAGGGTACCTGGCAGCGTCTGTTTGCGACATCGGATCCCTCCCGAGAGGGCGGGCAACCCGGATTCCGAGTCGGGGCGATTCGGCGGCTGTCGAAATTTTCAACTCAAGCGGATGAATCGGCCGTTCTGGAAGAGGCGGCTGTCAGCGGGTCGCAACGGTGGGCAACCATCCTTTGTCGTTTCGCCGATTCCACTGGAATCACTCCCCATCCCAAGACGTGGTTCGAAACGCTGATGCTGGGAGGGACCTATCCGGGAATGGAGCACTACTGGCAGGAACTGTCGTACGGCCAGATTAACCTGGGCGGTAGCCTGGTCGTCGGCTGGTATAACCTCCCACAACCGCGGTCCTACTACATCTATGACAGAGACGGCAATGGATCGGTCGAATTAGATCACGGGAGGGCGGCTCGAGATTGCACCACGGTCGCCAACGACGACCTCTACTTCCCCGATCTCATTGGGGTTAATCTTGTCTTCAACCAGAATCTGGACTGCTGCGCCTGGGGTGGAAGCCTGACCCTCACATTGGACGGGCAAACGAAGAGCTACAATGTCACCTGGCTCCCGCCATGGGGGTACGAGAACCATGGTGTGATCGGCCACGAGATGGGCCACGGGTTCGGGCTACCGCACTCCTCCGGGCCATACAGCGCAACCTACGACTCCCGTTGGGATGTGATGAGTGACGTATGGGATAACTGCTGGCCGGAGCACCCCGAATACGGATGTATCGGGGTCCATACCATCGCGTATCATAAGGACTTCTTAGGATGGGTCCCCTCTGTTCGGCGATACGTAGCCCTTCCCGGCTCCAATACGACCATTGAACTTGAGCGACTGGGTCAACCCTCGACTACGGGATACCTGATGGCCAAGATTCCGCTCGGAGGCTCAGCGACACAGTTCTACACTGTCGAGGCGCGACAGAAGGTCGGGTATGACGGCCCGCTCCCGGATAGCGCCGTCGTGATCCATTTTGTCGATACAACCAGGTGGGACCGGGATGCGCAGGTCGTTGACACCGACAACAACGGCAATCCGAATGATGCCGGGGCGATGTGGTTGCCCGGCGATACCTTCGCCGATACGGCGAACGGGATCACGGTGTCGGTGCTATCGACCACTACCAGCGGCTTTCTTGTGGCCATCAACTACGGCGGGTCAAATCTGCAGCACACGCTTTCGGTAACGAAAAGCGGAAATGGCACTGTAAGGACCGATCTGCCGGGAATCGACTGCGGGCCTGACTGCGAAGAACACTACGAGAGTGGGACCGTTGTGAACCTGACCGCAGTTGCGGATACCGGGTGGCTCTTCGCCGGATGGGGCGGAGAAGCGGACTGTACTGACGGACACGTCACAATGACCCGAGATCTTACCTGTACGGCAATTTTTACCAGTGGGCCTGATCTGACCGGTCAATTTACGTCGCTATCAACCACGATCTCCAAGGGGCAAGAACGGGTCAATTTCGGTCTCACAGTTCAGAATCTCGGGAATCAGACGGCTGTCGGACGTTTCAGGGTCGCCTTCTATCTTTCGGCCGATAGTGGGCTTGATGGTACAGATCGCCTTCTCACAACGCAAACCGTGCGGTCCCGGAGCCTGGCGCCGGGAAGGGGGACAAGTCTGAGTGGTCGGATTATGCTCCCGTCGCCCGGTGAAGGACAATATCTGTTGGCCGTCATCGACTCAAGCAACCTTGTGATCGAGTCGGACGAGGGGAATAATCTCGCCGCGGCTTCAATTCCATCGGCATCTCGCAGGCGTATCGGCAGAGGGGCAACCGATCTGGCTCTAAGGTCCCCACTCCGTCAATTGACCTCGAAATCCGGCGCTCGATAAACGGTACCGCAGTAACGGACGGATATTCTTCACGAGACCTCGCGTGTCTGACGGCTGACGGGGCGATTGACGGAACATCAGACCTGACCCGCCACATTCGGAGCCGCCTTAGTCAATATTCACGGCAGAGCCGTTTTCCACGCGGCGTCTGCCGGTGATCAGGTCAACGATCACCCGGACCACATCATCAGACTGCAGGAATGAACGAAGGTCAACCTCCGGCAAGACAACCGCCTTACCCGGCAGACTGCTCATCTAAGGCGTTTGAAGAAGTGTATCGAGGAACTCCCGCGCGACGACCGCGACATCGCGGTGGCTCACATCCACATCGTAATTCATCTGTCGCATCGCCTCCTCCGAGATCCGTCCGGCAAGCCGCTCGATGGCCGTTCGAAGCTGTGGGTGGGCGGCCAATGTCTCTGTTCGTATAACAGGAATGGCGTGATAGGGCGGGAAATAGTGCCGATCATCCTCGAGCATGAACAGATCGAGTCCCTTGATCAACCCATTGGTCGCCTCGCCGGCGATCAGATCGACGGAGCCGCCCGCGAGCGCCCGATAGCTTAATGTCAGATCCATCACATGCGGCGTCTCGGCAAATCGCAGTCCGTAGGTCCGCACCAGTCCTTTATAGCCGTCCTCGCGTTCCAGGAATTCGTATCCGAAGGCGGCCTTCCATCTCGGCGCGTGCGGCGCCGCATCGCTGATCGTTTTGAGGTTGAGTCGGCGCGCCTTGTCACCTCGAATGAGGATCGCGAAGGTGTTATTGAAGCCAAGGGACGGCAGGACGGTACGACCGGTCGCCGCGTACGCGGCAGTCACACGCGACAGCACGTCCGCATGATCACGCGGCACCGGCTGATGAAAGATCGCGGTGAGGGCCGTTCCCGTATACTCGACGTAGGCGTCGATGGCGCCCGAGCGAAGCGCCTGATCGCTGATGAACGTCCCGCCGAGATTGAGACGGCGCTCGACCCTGAGATCGGTCGTCCGTTCGATCGTCTGGGCCAGCAGTTCGCCGAGGATGACCTGCTCCGAAAAATTCTTCGAGCCGATGATCACCCGAACACCCCAGCGCCCTGAGACCGCGAAGCTGCCCATGAGAATCAGCATCAGCGCGATGCCGGCAGCCGCCAGCACGCGGGCCGTCACTCGCCCCGCTCGTGCGGCTCCCGGCGTCATGACGCGCTCCAGCCGGCCGAGCGACGCATCCACCGTCAGAGCCAGGAGGGCAGCCGGCACGGCGCCCGCCAGAATCAGGGTCGGCTCGGTCATCGAGAGGCCTCGGAAGATATAGTCGCCGAGCCCTCCGGCTCCGATGGCGGCCGCAATCGTGGCCGCCCCCACACCGACGACCGCCGCCACCCGCACCCCCGCCACCATCGTCGGCATCGCCAGCGGCAGCTCGACCTGCAGCAGCAACTGTCGCGGCGTCATCCCCAGCGCCACACCGGCATCCCGCGCAGCCCGGTCGATCCCCTGAATCCCGGCAACCGTATTGCGCATGACCGGCAGGAGCGCGTAGAGGATCAGCACAAGCAGCGCGCTTCTGGCGCCGACCCCCCCAATCAGCGGCAGCGCCACCAGAAACCCGAACATGGCGAGGCTGGGCACTGTCTGCGCGATGTTGGCGAAGGCCAGCAGTGCGGCGCCGAGTCGGGGCCGGCGCGCTGCGACGATCCCGAGCGGTACCCCGATGACGATGGCCGCGACGGTCGCGACCAGCGTCAGCAGCAGATGCTGAGCGACGGCGCCCAGCATGTCGGCGCCATGGGCAATCCAGAAGTTAATCAGCGTCACGGGCAATGGCCGGTACCGGCGGCATGGCGTCCAGAAACATCCGGATCCTTGGATCGCGCGTACGGGCAACCATCTCCGGCGTGTCGAGGGCGACGAGGCGTCCCTGATCCAGGACGCCAATCCGGGTGGCGAGCGCAAACGCCTCGCCCATATCGTGCGACACCATGACCACGGTCTTATGGAGCTGTTCCTGAATACGGCGGAATTCCCGGTGCAACTCGGCTCGCGTCAGCGGATCGAGCGCGCCGAACGGCTCATCCATCAGAATGACGGGGGGATCGGCGGCCAGCGCCCTGGCGAATCCGACGCGTTGCCGTTGCCCACCTGAGAGCTGGTGGGGGAATCGTTCCTCAAAGGTCGATGGATCCAGCCCGACCAGCTCGAGCAACTCCCGGCAACGCGCCTCGATACGGGGCTCCGGCCACCCGTTGAGGCGCGGGACGATCCCGACGTTGCGGCCGATCGTCATATGCGGAAACAGGCCGACCTCCTGCAGGACATAGC
Source organism: Candidatus Methylomirabilota bacterium (assembly GCA_003104975.1). NCBI lineage: Bacteria > Methylomirabilota (SeqCode) > Candidatus Methylomirabilota bacterium. The sequence continues at coordinate 79,894 of PQAM01000010.1, read as the reverse complement.
CGATGCGGCGACGCAAGGCGATCGGGTCCCACTCGCAGGTCGCCCGCCCCTCGACTCGGACCTCACCGGCGGTCGGAACAAGCAGATGATTAATCAACCGCAGGATGGTCGTCTTGCCGACACCGCTGCGGCCTACAAGGACGAGTATCGTACCGCGCTCTATGACAAAGCTGACATCATCGAGAATGACCGCACCACCAGGGGTATGGTAGTGTACGCGCTCAAACTCAATCGCAGCCGATTCATCCATGAGTGACATGATTGAAGGACAAGGCGATCCGGATCATCCCAGGCGGAATGATCACATGATCAGGAGACCAAAAAGAGGCAAAATTGATCCTGAGGATCGGTAAAGCAACCACGTACCCGAAATCCATGGTCGGTCAATAACGATTCCATATGCTCCAGAGAGTACTTGTGACAGTTTTCCGTGTGGATAGTCTCACCCCGACGACACTCGATATCGAGGTCAAGCGCCGCGATCCGTACGCGCTGAGGACGCAGGCTGACCAGGTGCATTTCGATCCGGCTCCTTTCACTATTCCATACCGCCTGATGTCGAAACGCCGAGGGTTCGAAATTCGCGGACAGCTCTCGGTTCAGCCGCGCTAGAATGTTGAGGTTGAACTGAGCGGTAACGCCTTGGGCATCATCATAGGCGGCTTCAAGGGCGGCTTGATCTTTGATCAGGTCAACACCAAGCAGGAATCGGTCCGTTGGGCGAAGCTGATCACGCAACATCGTAAAAAATCGGCCGATCTCGTCTTCCGTGAAGTTACCGATGGTCGAGCCGAGAAACACCACCAATCGAGGTTCGCCGCCCCTGCTCACCAGGTAGCGCAACCCGTCTCCAAATTCGGCGACAACCCCCCGGACCTGCAAGCGAGGGTAGTCATACAAGAGCTGGCGGGTCCCGTTCTCCAATCCGGTCGGTGAGATATCGACAGCATAGTAAGTAAGTTCTCGCTGGCGAGCCAGACAGGCATCAATCAGATATCGAACCTTCGTGGAGCTGCCGCTGCCAAGTTCTACCAATGCCAGGTCCAAAGGGCAGCGCTCGATAATGGTCGCGGCGTAGCGCTGGAGAATAGCCGTCTCGGTTCGCGTCAGGTAATACTCCGGCAGCTCACTGATCCGCTCAAACAGCTCGCTGCCTTCAGGATCATAGAAGTATTTGCATGGAAGCCACTTTTGGGAGGCGGTCAGTCCCTGCCGAACGTCTTCGGCCAGCGTATTCTGTGCATGCCTCAGCACAATGCCTGTATATCGTTCTGTAGCCATCGCACTCCCTCGTTGCTGCTGCTCGGGTGATACCGTTCTTTCGTCCCACTGTCAAGAGGAAAGAAAGGAACGGCAAGAGAACGCTATGGTGATCATGCAGCTTTTATGCTACAACTACGATGCTGAACAAGATAGAATCAGCTCCGGTAAGGGTGGGCTTCAATGTATAGGTGGGATAGTCGTCTGCGTTGTCGGCTGTTCGATCCGGTAGGGAGTGTCCCATGCATAAGATCTGTCACGCCCTGATCAGGGGGTACGAGTCCATGAACCGACACAGGTTGTGGCTTGTCGGTCTGTCATTGACAATGGCCGTCGGCTGTACGGCGATTCAGTCTTCTGCTCCATTCGATGACCAGCCATCGGGTCCACTCGCCATGGAGCAGGTGCCCCTCATTACGTTGATGCTGTGGCACGCAAAAGACCTCTCGCTCGCTCCGGCGCAGATCCAGGCACTTGACCGCCTTCGCGGCGATTTCCAGCGACAAACCGAGTTGCAGGCCGCCGAACTGCAGCGACGGGAACTGGACCTGCGGCGTCTGTTGAGTGCGGAGAAGATCGACCTTGCACAGGTGGAGACCGGGTTGCGGAAGATAGAAGCGCTCCGAACCGACCTCCGCATGAGTCGAATCAGGACCATCGAACAAGGTAAGGCAACCCTGACACCGGAGCAGTGGCGAAAGCTTCAGCCGCTGGTTCGCGGCGGTCTTTAGCAGCAAGAGCCCTGCCGGGGTGGCGGAACAGGGAGACGCACGAGACTTAAAATCTTGCGGGCTTCGGCTCATGCGGGTTCGACTCCCGCCCCCGGCACCAACTACTTGTCAATCGCTATCTTGCGCTATCCCAACAGCCTTTAAGGATCGCTCTCCACGATGGTCGCGGTTTCATCACAATACCGACCTTGCCCTTCGATACGAATCATACGACGGTCCGGATGACACAGTTCCATGAGGAAGGAGATTAGGATGAAGAAGAGATTCTTCGCCGTAGCAGCGCTATTCGTATTAGGCGCAACGGTCCCGGCATTTGAGCTCCGGGCGGAGGAAGCGGCTTTTACGCTCAAAGCGGGCGCAACAATGAGGGAGGTCCTTGCCGAGCAGACCGGGAAGAAGGTCGCGCTGAGACTCCAGTCCGGCGATGAGATCGAGGGGACCGTGACGATGGTCGGCAACGCCCTGCTGCATCTCTCAAGGTTGTCGGGCAGGGAGTTCTACGATGCGGTGGTCAGCATCGACAGGATTAGCGCGGTGCGGATAAGGACGAGGGACAAATAGCAAAGCCAGGCTAAATCGCCTGGCCTATTGATTATCTTATTGGTTGCGGGGGCAGGATTTGAACCTGCGACCTTTGGGTTATGAGCCCAACGAGCTACCAGGCTGCTCCACCCCGCGAATGTATCTTAGGCAAGACACGCTGTAGTGTCAAGGCTTTTCTGGTTGGTTTCTGTCGCCAGCAAGCCGCAAGCGGCCGAGATGTCCAGGCCGCGGCTCTCGCGGATGGTAGTGAGGATACCGGCCGACCTCAGGATGTGTTGGAATGTTTCGACGCGCTCCCGCGAGGGTCGCCGAAACGGAATGGCGGAGGCCTCGTTTAAGGGGAGGAGATTGACCTTACAGTGAAGGCCGCGCAGCAGCCGAACCAGTTCCCGAGCGTCCTCCGGCCGGTCGTTGACCCTGTCGATCAGCACGTACTCGAATGTGATCCGCCGCCGAGGTGGAAGCGGATAGGCCCTGAGCGCAGCCATCAGCTCCTTCACTGGATAGCGGCGGTTGATCGGAACCAGGCGGTCGCGCAGTTCATCGGTGGCGGCGTGGAGCGATACGGCCAGGTTGACCCCAAGTCCGCTCTGGCCGAGTCGGATAATCTCCGGAACCAGGCCGACGGTCGAGAGGGTAATCCGGCGCGTCGGATAGGCGAGGCCCAATGGATGGGTGAGGATAGCAAGCGCCTTGACGGTGGCCTCGTAGTTGTGCAGCGGCTCGCCCATCCCCATCAACACCAGATTGCCGATCCGCTCCCCCGGATGCAGATCGTGCTGAATGGCGAGCACCTGATCGACGATCTCACCAGACTGCAAGTGTCTGACGAACCCCATCTTCCCCGTGAGACAGAACGCGCAGGCCAGCGCGCACCCGACCTGGGTAGAGAGACAGACCGTCAGCCGCTCCTCATCGGGGATCAGTACCGTCTCGATCGCTCGCCCATCCGCGCAGCCGAACAGGTATTTCCGTGTACCGTCGCGGGCGACCTCTCTCGCGAGCAACGCGAGGGCGCCGACCGACGTGTGCTCGGCCAGCCTCGTCCGAAACGCGGTCGGCAGATCGGTCATCGCCGTGAAGGTACGTGCGCCCCGTCCGTAGATCCAGTGGAAGAGCTGGCGGCCACGGTAGGTCGGCTCGCCCTGATCGGCGGCCAATTGTTCCATCTCCTCGAGGCTCAGCCCCTTCAGGTCGATCCCGGTAAGCATGTTATCGATAACGGATAGGGCGGGACAGAGGCTACTGGTTGAGCCGTTTGAGTTGGCGCATCGCCTCGGCCGCCATCTCGCTGGCAGGGCTCAATTCCACGACCTTCTGGAATGCCTGTCTGGCCCGGTCTTTCTCATTGATCGACAGGTAGGCAAAACCGAGGCTCTGATGGGCAGTGGCGAGGTCTGGCGCCTGTTTCACGGCCAGCGTCAGTTCGGCGATAGCGAGCTCCCACTGCCCTTGCACCAGGTAGGCGTAGCCGAGTCGGTTGTGGACCTCGGTGAAATCAGGGGCAATGTCCAGAGTGCGTTTGAACTCCGCTATCGCGTCGGCCGTCCGTCCCTGGACCATATACACATTTCCCAGATTGAGGTAGGCCTGTTCCGGGGAGAGATAGGCTGGGTTGGAAAGCGCTTGCCTGAAGGCCTTCACGGCCTTGTCATACTTGGCCTGCTGGACATAGGCCGAACCAAGATTGTTGTAGGCATCAGAAAAGTGCGGGTCGAGGTGAACGGCCTTCTGAAACGAGGTGATGGCCAGATCGGGCCGGCGATCCAACAGGTAGGCGAGTCCCAACGCGTTGTAATAGGTCGGTTTGTCCGAGACATCCGCGATCGCCTGATTGAGCTCCGCAATCGCCTGCTTGGCGTCTCCGCCGGCCAGATGCGCGACACCCATATTGTAATGGGCGTCGGCCCTTTCCGCCTGGATCGCCATCTGTTCGGTGGCACAGGCGGTCAGCATCCAGCCCAGCACAACGACGACAACCCGGCCGCGCGTCACCCGGCCCTCCCGATCTGATAGCGCCTGACCATCGCATCGTGCTCCCGTAACGTGACCGAGAAGACATGCGTCCCGTCATTTTTTGAGACAAAGTACAGATACCGGGAGGTGGCGGGATACAGGGCGGCCATGAGAGATGCCCGTCCGGGGCTCGCAATCGGACCCGGTGGTAACCCTCGGTGCAGATAAGTGTTGTATGGCGAGGGCGCCTGCAGATTCGCCCTGGTGAGCTTGCCGCTGAACCGAGAGAGGCCATAGAGGACCGTAGGATCGGATTGCAGCGGCATACCCAATCGGAGCCTGTTATGGAAGACCGACGAGATGAGCGGTCGTTCTTCGTCCGCCATCGCTTCCCGCTCGATCAGCGACGCGATCGTGACGACGTCATCAATCGACATCTTCAACTCTTTGGCGCGCGCCCGCTCCGCGGAACCGAACACCTCGGTAAATCGTTCGGTCATTAACCCGATAATCGCCTCCTCGCGCAGCCCCTTGACCAGGCGATAGGTATCAGGAAACAGGTAGCCCTCGAGCGACGGACCGTCCACACCGTACTGCCGGACCACTTGTCGATCCTGCAAGAGCGCCATAAACCGCTTCTGATCGATCAGTCCCTTTTCCTCGAGGAGTTCGGCGATCTGCCGCGCAGCATATCCCTCGGGGATCGTTACCTGATGGACGAACCCCTTTCCCTGCTCGATCCGGCGGATCACCTCCAGCAGACTGAGGCCGGGGGCGAACTCGTACTCCCCGGCCAGCAGGCGCCGTTGCGTCCCCCGGGCGACGGCAACGACCAGAAAGGCGAGACGGCTGCGGATGACGCGCGCCTCCTGAAGTGTCCGCGCGATATCCAGGGCCCCCGTCTGAGGCCTGATGACGACCGCCCGTGCGGCCTCATTCGCGGATGGCGCGGGGCCGGTCAGCCCGTACCACATGAGACCAACCCCGACCAACAGACCGCAGGCCAGGACAAGCGCCCGGTGTGGCAGTGATAGAACAGAGGGCGCCATGCTCACGAACGTTGCTCCTGCTGACGATGGCGACGATCAAGAAAGCCCTGCAGGATGAGTGCGGCGGCCATCCGATCAACGCGCCCCTTCCGCTTGGCCCGTGACAGATCGGCCTCAATCAACAGGCGTTCGGCCGCCCTGCTGGTCAGCCGCTCGTCCCACATGGTTACCTTCACGGCCGCGTGCTCCTCCAGCCGTCCGGCAAACGCCATGGCCTGCTCTGCCGCTGGCCCGAGCGTGCCGTTCATATTCTTCGGCAGGCCCACAACAACCTCGAGCACACCATACTGTTCGATGAAGGCTCGAATGGCGCTGAGCGCCTCCTCTTCCGACGACGGTTCCAGCGACGGCAGCGACTGGGCTGTCAGGCCCAGCTCGTCACTGACGGCCACACCGATCCGCCTCGTCCCGTAATCGATTCCCAGGTATCGCACCACAGTCCGTCGACTCTCCTCTTGACCTTTGAGAAAAACCGGTCACAATACTATACTATGCCGCAGACACCAACCGGACGACGACTTCTCTCCCTTTACCGGCAGCTTTTCCGATATTTCGGACCGCAGCACTGGTGGCCGGCCCGCTCCCCATTCGAGGTGATGGTCGGCGCCATCCTGACCCAGAATACCGCCTGGACCAATGTTGAAAAGGCGATCACGGCGTTGCGAGCCGCGCGACTGCTCAGCCCCCGCGCGATTGATGGCGAGCCGCATGAGCGGCTCGCCCAGATGATCCGCCCGGCAGGATATTATAACATGAAGGCCGAACGGCTGAAGCATCTAACACACTTCGTGTTGACACGGTATGGCGGGAGCATCCGGCGGATGTTTCGAGGGGCGCGGGATGGATTACGCGAAGAGCTGCTGGGGATTTCAGGGATCGGCGAGGAGACGGCCGACTCGATCCTGCTGTATGCCGGCGGACGACCGATCTTTGTCGTGGATGCCTACACCCGTCGAGTGCTGGAACGGCACGAGCTGATTGCGGCGAAGCTTTCCTATGGTGAGATCCAGCGCCTCTTCATGACCCACCTGCCGACCGATCCGGCGCTTTTCAACGAGTATCACGCCCTGCTGGTCGCCGTCGGGAAAACCTACTGTCGGAAAATACCGCGCTGCGAGGCTTGCCCCCTCCGCGACGACCTGCCGGACGGATCACCCCTTCTGCCGCGCCCACAGCAGGTTGTAGCCTTCGACGAAGGCGTTCACCGAGGCAACGATAATGTCGGGGGAGGTTCCGATGGCGACGATCCGGCTGCCTTCAGCGTCCTTCATGACGATCGTCGTCTCGACTGAGGCATCGGTCCCGGGTGAGCTGATCTCCACATTGTAGTCGATCAGCTCAAAGAAGAGCTTCCCGCGGGTCAAGGCGGCCTGTTTCAGGGCGTTAATGACCGCATCTACCGGCCCGACACCGACCGCGGTCGCCTCGACCTTTTCCCCCTCGAACAGCACGCGGACGGCTGCCTCTGCCTGGCCGTGGAGCGACGTCGAGACCCTGAAGTCCTCTACGGTAAGGATCGGTTCATGGACCGACAGACCCTTCAGGACATTCTCTACGATGTACTGCAGGTCCGCCTTCATGATCGGCTTCCCCTTCTTGACAAACTCCTCAATCAACGCCCGCACCTTGCTGCCGTATTCCGTCGTCAGCTTGACCCCCAGTTCCTGCCGCACTCGCGCGGTGACGTCGGCGACGGACGGAACCTGCTCAAACAGATTCTTGTCGCCGTTCTTGGCCCCGGCGGCCCGGATCTCGTAGAGGCGCAGCTTCAGGAACTTCTCAACCTCCTGCAACGAGGGATCGATCGTCGCCGGCGACGGGAGGACCCGTAATGCCGCCTTGGGGTCCTTCAGCCCATTCCCCGTGGCCAGGCAGACGACCGTTTCATCGGCCCTCACACGGGCGCTGGTCAGCAACAGCGAGAGCGCCCCGACAGGGATCGCCCCGGACGGCTCCACGAAGATCGACTCCTGGCGCGCGAGCTGTTGCTGGGCCTGCAGGATCTCGGTATCGTTGAGCGACAGGGCGCATCCGCCCGATTCGCGCAACGCGGCCAGTGCCTTCAGCCCGTCCAGCGGATCGCCCGCCATCAGCGCCGAGGCGACCGATTCCGGCTTCTTCACGGGAATGATCTCATCGCTTCCCTGGTTGAATGCGGCCACGATCGGCGAACAGCCGACCGGCTGGACACCGATCATGCGCGGCAGGGACGAGATCAACCCCAGCTCGTAAAACTCTTTGAAACCTTTCCATAAGGCGGCGATGTTGGTCCCGCACCCCATCGGGACAATGACGACGGCCGGTGCCCGCCAGTCCAACTGCTCTACGATCTCGAACGCCTGTGACTTCTGGCCCTCGACGCGAAAGGCGTAATCCCCCGCCAGATAATACCCGTAACGCCGGCTCATCTGCTCCGCGATGGAGGCCGCGTCGTTATACGTCCCTCGAATCTGAAGGACCCGGGCGCCATACGACAGCGACTGAGCCATCTTGCCGATCGGAGTCCCCTCCGGTACCGCCACATAGCAGGGGAGATTGGCAATCGAGGCATAGGCCGCGACGGAGCCGGCCATGTTGCCGGTGGAGGCCACGCAGATCGCCTTCGCGCCCTGCTCTTTGGCCTTGGTGATCTCGACGAGTGTGCCGCGATCCTTAAAGACCCCGGTCGGATTCATCCCCTCGTTCTTGATATAGAGCTGCTTGATCCCCAGCTCCTCGGCCAACCGATGACACCGGTACAGCGGCGTTCCGCCCTCATCCAGCGAGACCACCAGATCGAGGTTTAGGATGGGATAGAAATCGAGGTATTTCAGCGCCTTGATCGGAGAGGTCTTGAGCGAGTAACGATTCAGGCGGGCCCGGATGTAGGCGTAGTCATAGCGGACGCCCAGCGGCTTACCGCAACTGACGCAACGCGAACTGCTCTCCTGCTCGGTGCAGGTGGCGCCGCATACGACACAGTACAGCTCGTAAAATCTGGTCTCCGACCGCCGTCGTCCCCTCGGGGCCATTGCTCCTCCTGAACGTTGTGACTCAACGCAAAACCCGATCAATCTAGCGGGATTTACCCCAGCCTGTCAAGCGTTTTGGCTCTTCCCGGCACTATGTGTATCCGGCCTCTCCCAACTCGTCCTCAGACAGACCGAAATGATGACCGATCTCATGCAGCAAGGTGGTGCGGATCTGCGCCTGGATCTCCTGTTTGGTTCGGCATCCCTCCTCAATCGATCGCTGGTACAGGACAATCCTGTCGGGGAGAACCATCCCGTACGAACTGCTCCGCTCGGTGAGCGGGATGCCGGTGTACAGACCCAAGAGGGTGTGCGCCGGATCGGTTCCGGCCAACGCCAGATCCCGAGACGTCGGGCGGTCCTCCACCACGATCTCCACGTTTGTGAGGCGCTCCCCCACACCCGACGGCAGAGAGGCGATCGCCTGCGCCACCAATTGACGGAACTCCTCGCGACTCAGAGGTGCTATCCGCTTTGTCCCGCTCACAAAAGCTGATCCCTCCACTGGGGCCGTCGGCGCCATCCGGCAAAGGGGATCACCATGACAAGACCCGCCACAAACCCACCGACGTGGGCAAGCCACGCCACACCTCCCGCCTGCCCCCCCAGCGTCATGAGACCGTTCAGCACCTGGATGACGATCCAGAATCCCAGGACCACCAACGCCGGGATCTCGGCAACCTGCAAGAACAAGCCGAGCGGAATCAGCGTGAGCACCCGGGCGCGGGGAAAGAGGAAGAGATAGGCCGCAAGAACACCGGAGATCGCCCCGCTGGCGCCGATCATCGGAATTTTAGATCCGGGATCGGCCCAGACCTGGGCAGCGGCGGCCCCAAGGCCGGAGAGCAGATAAAACATGATAAATTTGAGCCGCCCCATCCTGTCTTCGACGTTATCGCCGAAGATCCACAGATAGAGCATATTGCCGCCAAGATGGAACAGGCCACCGTGCACAAACATCGACGTCACGATGGTGGCATACAGGGGGACCGGATGCGAGGCCAACGAATCGCCGCTGCTGATCTCCAATGGGGTGAGACCATAGAGGCGGATAAACGCGACTACCTCCTGTGGCGTACGCATCATCTGATTGATGTATACAAGGATATTCGCACCGATAAGCGCAAGCGTCACCACCGGGGCGCGAGAGGACGGGATGTTATCTTTGAGCGGAATCATGCAGGCTCACGGAAGTTCTTCAACCTCACCAATCAGCCTTCCGCCATGAGTCGGCGCCCCCCTTACCCGTCAGCGGCACGAAGAGGACGGGCGCAATGGAACGGATCTGCAACTTTCCGCTACGCTTCTCCCCGAGGATCAGATCTTGCGTTGCCCCGGCAATCCCAACCGGGATCGCGATTCGCCCCCCTTCGCATAGCTGTTGGATCAGGGGAAGGGGGATCTCGGGAGCGCCGGCTGCGACAACAATCCCGTCGAAGGGAGCGGCCTCCAGCCAGCCCTCGTACCCGTCTCCCTGACGGGTACGCACATTCCGGTATCCGAGCGCCTCGAGTCGCGCGCCGGCGCTCTCGGCCAGCGACGGGATGATCTCCACGGTATAGACCTCGGCCGCCAACTCGGCCAGGATCGCGGCCTGGTAGCCCGAACCGGTCCCTACCTCAAGGACTCGATATGACGGCAGTACCCGGAGGAGTTGGACCATGAGCGCAACAATGTACGGCTGAGAGATCGTTTGACCGGCGCCGATGGAAAGCGGACGGTCTTCATACGCATAATATTGCAGGGTCGGCTCGACGAACAGATGACGCGGAACCCTCTCCATAGCAGTAAGCACCCGCTCATCGATGATATCCCGGGCTCGGAGCTGCTCCTCTATCATGCGCCATCGCGCTATCCGCGCACTTTCATCTTCGTGTTGTAAGTCGGCCACGTCGCCTCCTGATCCGATCTGTCTCTGGAGCCACGCGAAGGCACGGCAACGTAACAATGACGTGATGATGGAGAAGCTCACACGATCTCGCTATTCACGACCGAGCCATGAGGCGTGAGCTATACAGAACAAAAACAACAGCCCTGATCTCCGGCCACAGATCAGGGCTTACTGATTCGACCATCATCAGCAGGCGACCGGCTGTCCGCCCGTGTTGTCATGCACACCGATGCGGGAGGGCAAGCGGCTTAATTCAAATAGTCTTTCAGGTGTCTGGACTTGGCCCATACGCGCAATTTCGCCTTGGCGCGTTCCTCGATCTGTCGAACCCGCTCTCGCGAGAGCTTGAGTCGCTTGCCCACCTCTTTCAGGGTCATCGCCTCTTCCCTCCCCAAACCGAAGCGCAGTTCCACAATGAGCCGCTCTCGGGAGGTGAGGCTGCCGAGCATCCGCTCCACCTCTTCACGGAGCGATCGGCGAATCAGTTCGTAATCGGCGGGGGGAAGCTGCTTCGCGTCATACAGCTCCATCCCGATCCGTTGTTCAAGACCGATGTCATCGCTCAGAAACGCCAACTGACCCGCCCGGTGCAACGCCCCCTCCAGGTCGCTTGCGCTCAGGTCCAGCTCCTCCGTGACCTCAGCGTCCGTCGGTGTCGCCTGCAACTGCTGGGAGAGATCGGCGCGGATGTCGTCAAGTTGCGAGGCGAGGCGAGCCTTTCGAAGCGGCAGCCGCACCGCCCCACCACCGGCAGCCAAGGCCTGCATAATGGCTTGCCGGATCCACCAGACCGCATAGGTAATGAATTTGACATTATAGTCCGGGGAGTAGCGACGTGCGGCCTCCAGCAGGCCGATGTTGCCTTCGTTGATCAGGTCCGGCAGCGACAGACCGCACCCGCGATAGCGGAGCGCCACCTTGACAACGAAGCGGAGGTTGGCCTCGACCAGTTGCTTGAGGGCCTTCTCATCCCCCCGTTGACTCGCCCTTCCCAGCCTGAGCTCCTCCTCCTTCTTCAGAAGGGGAACCTGGGCAATCCGCTTCAGATAGGCGCCAAGGGCGTCGTCGGAGACCCCTTTATAAAAATTTGCAAACGATCCCTTCGACACGCTGTTTCACTCGTCCGTCAAGTCGATGACCGCCGATGCGATGGATACGTCGCGCAATAGCATTTCAGGGTAACACACTGTTTTATACATTGTCAAAGACGCGGCGGTTCAGTGTCCTGCCTGTCGACCACCACTTCGGATCCACGCTCAATGCCGAAGCGCCTGGACGCGTCGCCCTGATTCACAAAGATTTCCAGATAGTCGGCGCTGCCAATGATGGCGCCGGGTGCAGCGGGGGCGACCTGACCGTAGAACGAGACAATCGGGATCCTCATACCGGCGACATACACCGCGTAGTCGGTCGACGAACCGCGCTTCGCTAGGCGCTCCAAATCAGCCCGAGCGATGTTTGTCACCAGGTTGCCGAACCGATCGACATGCAGGATGGTCCCCTTGATTGATGAGGTCCCGCACAGGGTCGCGCGCGGCAGTACCAGGCGGACATAATCATCGATGAGTTCGCCCAACTCGGCGGGATCGACCCCGCGCGCAAGATAGCCCGCGACGGGCGCAAAGATGTCGCGTCCGTGAAAGGTGGTGCTGACCGGTTGGAGGAAATATCGCGTCGCCGTCATGATCCTGACCGTCGACCCGGTCTTTTCGGCCAGTGGGGCCAGGAGTCCGTTGTCCGGACCGATGAACAGACGGCCATCACAGCTCACCAGGATCGGCCGACGAGACCCGCCGACCCCTGGGTCAACCACCGCAACGTGGATGGAGCCGATGGGGAAATAGCGGTACGACGTGAGGAGCAGAAACGCAGCCTCACTAGCGTCATACGTCTTGCCGGTATGGCATAGATCAACAAGCGCCACATGAGGACTGATCCCAAGGATGACCCCCTTCATAATCCCGACAAACGGGTCGCTCAACCCGAAATCGGTCAGCAGCGTAATGACCCGGCGCACATTCTCTCCCATGCGATCCCTCAGATCTTCATCAGCAGACCGTTGGCCTCGGCGACAATGGTCCCGTCCTCCTGCTCGGCCCAGGCCCTTGTCGTAACCGTCCTGCGATCCTGCTTCACGATCTGCCCGTAGAAGATCAGGCGCGCGCCGATGGCGGCGGGACGCCTCAGCCGCATCTCAATCTTTGTCGTGACGGCCATGATCTGTCGCAGGTAGGCGTTGTTGACCATCACCTCGTCCAGAATCGTGGCGATGATCCCCCCATGCAGGATATCTTTCCAGCCTTGAAACCGCTTGGGAGGGGTAAACTCCGTCCGGATCCGATCCTCACCGATCAGCTCAAAGTGGAGATGGAGGCCGTCGGGATTGCGCTTGCCGCAGACAAAACACATCTGATCGTCTTCGTAATTCATGGACGCGTCCTACGCTTTTCCGTTGACTTTTCCGGGTTGAGCCTTTACAAGTATTGGGCGTGGGCCGTATGCCGCAGGCCGTGCCGAAGTGGCGGAATTGGTAGACGCGCTGCGTTCAGGGCGCAGTGAGCGTTCGCTCATCGGGGTTCGAGTCCCCGCTTCGGCACCACATCATATCACAGGGAGGCCCCCCATCCTTTATGAAAGCCGGGACCATAATCGTCATAACGCTCTCATTGTGGTTTCTGGTGCTTCCAACGGTCTACACCTTCGCTACTGAGAGTGCGACTCACGTCGACATCGTTCAGGCCCGCTTTCAGCAGCTCCTTGATCAGTGGGGTTATCGGGAATGGTGGTCGATGTGGGAACAGGGCACACGTCAGAGCCGCTCCGTCATCTCGAAGGACGAATTCGCTCAGAAGATGGCTGGCAGTCGGTGGCAGCTTGCATGCTGCGATAAGCGGCTTCGTCATGTCGAGATCAGACCGGTATCGTCCGGTCACGTCGTCGTGTCGGCTACACTACTTTTCGAGACCAAGAGCCTCCCCGGATCCGCCACGGAGCAGTCGTATCGGATCAACCTTCACTTCTACCTCGAAGAGGAGCAGTGGCGCGTTGATCTCTCCGGTCTGCGTCACCCGACATAAACGACATGTACCGATGAATGACACGCTGCCAAAGAGTGACGAGGAGTGGAAGGCGCGGCTGACGCCGGAGCAGTTTTATGTCTGTCGGCAGAAGGGGACGGAACGACCGTTTTCTGGGGAATACTACGACTGTACGGAAGACGGGATCTATCAGTGCGTCTGCTGCGGCAGTGAACTGTTCGATGCCCAGGCCAAGTTCGACTCAGGGACCGGGTGGCCGAGCTTTGCGGCTCCCCTTGCGCCTGAGCGGATCAGCGCCGAGGAAGACACCAGTCTTTCCATGCGACGCACCGAGGTCCGATGTCGACGGTGCGGGGCACACTTGGGTCATGTGTTTCCGGACGGACCGCCGCCCACATATCTGCGCTACTGCATCAATTCGATCGCGTTGAGGCTGGTTAAGAGATAGCGTCGCGTTCCGTAGACCCTGGAGGCGTGTAGGGGCGATTCACGAATCGCCCCTACTGTTGCGGTCGCGCGATGAGCGCGGGCGATACCACCGTCCGCCCCGGCTCAAAGGGATAGCGCGGGCTCAAGAGCGGCTTGTAGTCGGCCGGGATCGGGATCGGAAAGGTCGCGAGTTCCCATATCCCGGCACCTGTCCGCATCAATCCAAGACCAAAACCTGCCAGGAAACCGGTCGGAATCCCGAGTAATGGACCCTGCTCTCGCGCCTCATAGCAGATCGCCTTGGGCCATTCCGTGATCAACCCAAGGAAGAGATTTGCCGTCCCCCGTAACGCCTTCTGACCCGGCGAGGACGCGGCGAGTTCTCCCGCCACAGCCTGGGTGGTGAGGGCCGTCGATATCACCAACGCAAGCGCAACAGCTCGTAAGGACATTTTCATTGGCGCCTCCAACAGGTTCGGGGAGCCGCTCTGCCACCTCGAAAGCGCGTTGCACGGCTGCCCCATAGATTATTGATGACGACTACCTGTATAGTTCTGACTCTGTCGCAAGTTGCTTGACCTGCTGCGGCGACACATAGTATCGCCCCCCGCAGGTGTAGTTGGTCCCGGCCACCAGCTCTTCCCGAATGGTCTCGCTGGTCCCCATGGTAATCCCATAGGCCGTTCCGCCAAGGGCCACAGTCAGCGCGCACGTGACCAGCTTGAGCGGTACCGTGATCACGGTGGCAATCACGCTGATCGCGCCGGCGGACAGATCCGCCCCTATCGTCGTCTCCTCAGCCCTTGCCCAGGACGCCGCCGCCGTCTGCACCAAGAGGCACAGCGCAAGGAGTGCTGACGTTCGTCTGATAGTTTTCATGCTGGTATCCTCCTGACGCCGACGCCATCCGAACCTCGAAGCTCAAACGTGGAACGACTCTTTCCTCATACCCCAAACCGGCGTTCGCGCTGCTGAAAACTTCGAATGGCTCGGAGAAAGTCGATCTTTCTGAAGACCGGCCAGTAGGCATCACAAAAGTAATACTCGCTGTACGCGCTCTGCCAGAGCAGAAACCCACTCAGCCGTACCTCGCCGCTGGTCCGGATGATGAGATCCGGATCGGGGAGGTCATAAGTATACAGGTATTTGCCGATTTCATCGATAGAGATCTCATCGATGATCGTCTCTATCGGGATTCTTCTTGCCGATTTGTCGCGGAGCATGGTCGCGACGGCATCCGCGATCTCCTGTCGTCCGCCGTACCCCACGGCGACATTCAGGTAGAAGGCGTCATAGTCCCGCGTCGCATCCTCGGCCTCCTGGATCGCCTGCACCGTGGACTGAGGCAGAAGATCCATCTTACCGATAGCCCTGATCCGCATCCGCTTCCGGTGCACCTTGGGGTCCCGAGCAATGTCGCGCATCTTTTTCTCGATCAGTGCGAGGAGGTCGTCCACCTCCTCCTGACTCCTGGACACATTCTCGGTGGAAAAGATCCACACCGTGACCATACTGATCGCAAGTTCTTCGCACCAGTTCAGCACCTCCTCCAACTTCTCCGCCCCTCTTCGGTGGCCCTCAAGAAGCGTCGAATAGCCTCTCTCGCGCGCGTATCGCCGGTTGCCGTCGAGGATCAGACCGATGTGCCGGGGCAACTCCCCGTCTCGAACCTCCTGCAACAGCCGCCCTTCGTACAGACGATACAGCAGATGCTTCAACATGAGGGGTCTACGACTCTGAGAAATTGAAGGGGGATGGGGTGATCACGCTCACCAACAGCAGGAGCGCCGCAAGGCCCACCAGCCTCCGGCGGTCGTCCAGCCTGGTCACATCATCAAGCGGCGGCGGATGCCTCAGCCCAAGGATCAGAGAGAGCGACGCCCAGAACAGCCACCCAGGCCAATACACAATCCCCATGATACAGAGCGCAAGCAGGGCGACGATCGCCACCTTCCGATGATGCCTGCCGACCAATGCATATGCGATATGGCCGCCATCCAATTGACCGATAGGAAGCAGATTCAGCGCCGTCACGAACAGGCCGATCCAGCCGGCAAACGCCACCGGGTGCAACAGGACGTCGCCTCCTTCCGGTATCGGCCCCAGCGTCAACCACTGGAGAAGCGAAAACAGAAGCGGCGACCCCAGCGCAATGCCGACATGTCCCGTCGAATCGGTCGTAATCAGCTCAGACCAGTGCAGTCCCACAACGATGGCCGGCAGCGCCACACACAGCCCTGCCAGCGGTCCCGCAATCCCGACGTCAAAAAGGGCCCGACGATCGGTCACCGGCGACTTCATCTTGATGAAGGCCCCGAAGGTCCCGAGTCCGACCGGAGCGGGGATAAAATAGGGAAGTGTGACGGTAATCCCGTAGCGTCGAGCGGTGAAGTAGTGTCCCAGTTCATGTACGCCAAGGATCAACAGCAGGCTGATCGCAAAAGGCAGTCCCCGCATCAGCGACCACGGATCCGTAAAGGGATCGACGCCGCGATTGACCGCCCCTACAAACACCGTCGTGACAAGGGTCGTCAACAGCAGGACGACGTTGACCCACGGACCCGTTCGAAACAGACGCGTCACGGGCCTCGTTCGGAGGATTGTCAGGTCCTCCTCGCTTCGGAGCAGGGGATAATAGCCGTGGGGCGCCAGTCGCTGCGTCAACTCGGCCACCGCCTGGCCGGGGTCGATCAGTAGTTTTCCCTGGAAACGGACGGTTCCGTCAAACAGGCGTCCCTCGCTGATGGCAAACACACCTGCCATCTCCCGCTCAAGGAAAAAGAGCACTTCCTCTTCCGGATCGAGCCAGCTTGCCATGTCTTTTTTATACCATGGAGCCGGTGAGCCGTCAAAACCTTCCATTGCCCGCTCCAGAGGGTCGGATACTACGCCACCGCGGGTAGATCGGTCATGCTGCGATAGGCGTACGTACTATTGATTTCTGAGGGTGGTCCGACTGACATGGTAGTAGAATGCTGCTCGGATATTGAGTCGCTCGAAGCGCATCTGCTCAGGAAAGGGCATAAAGGGGTTGGCCTCTCGAATCGCTCGAATCGCCTCATTGTCCAGCGGGGCGATACCGGACGTCTGGGTAAGCCGCAGATCACCCAAGCGTCCATCGCGGGTAATCCCGAAGGTCACGATCAGGTTCCCGGTGAGGCCTCGCGCCTCCCGAGGATAGCTCCACACACTTTCAATTCGCCGTTTCACCCCAAGCAGATAGGAGGCAAACCGAGAATCCTGGCTGTCCAACGAGACCGTCGGTCCCCCGTTTGAGCCGGTATCGCCCTCCTCGCCCGTATCGGCCCCCTGACCAGGATATTGACCGACATCGAGGCTTTTCCAGAGTGTGGCCAGTTGGCCCCTGAGATTCGACGAGCGGCCGGATCCTCCGGTACCCTCACCCTCAAGCGGCTCTACCTGGACGGTCTTCGGCCCGGTAGGGACGGCCGACCCTTGCAGCGTCCGCAACGGGGGCGGCGTCCACGGCGTGAGGGCAGCGCGATGGGCAGACGCGGTACCCGGTCCCGCTGCCGCAGTCGATGCGGCAGGTGGGGTCGCGACCGCTCGACGAGGGGACGCCGATGCAAGATGCGGGATACGTGAACTTCTGGGCGTTCTTGGTAGGCCGGCCTTTTTCGCACGCCGGTGTGCGCGCGCGGTGACCTTCCCGAGCGTTCTGCGATCAGTCGAGGGCGACGGCGACGTTCGAACCGACTGGTCGACAATCCGGACCTGAAGCGGTCGATCGGCGGGAAGCTGGACGGACTGCCGCAATATGCTGAACAGGCCAAGCAACAGCAGATGCGCCAGCAGCGAAAAGACAAGAAAGTTGCGGATCTGCGGATGCGTCGCCGTGAACATTCGCAACCCGCTATCGTGAATCCTGACTCTCAACACTGGCCGTTACAATAGTCTGCAGCCGTCGTATTTGTCAAGGGTTGATCGCCTCTGTCGAGGCGTCTCCACGAGCAGCACTCGTATCGCGGAGGTCCGACTGAAGGGTCACCCAGGGTCTATCGACTTCGGGATGCCGCCGTACCAGCACCGGTACATCAAAAACCTCTCGAATCGTATCCGGACGGATGACCTTTTCCGGGGGGCCATCCGCCACAATATGACCGGATGACAGAAGAACCAGCCGACTGAAGTAGAGCGATGCCAGATTCAGGTCATGCATGGACGCGATGACCGTCGGCCCTCCACGGAGACTCAAATCCCGGATCAACGAGAGGATTCGGATCTGGTGATGCAGGTCAAGGGAACGGGTCGGTTCATCAAGCAGCAGCAGACGCGGTTGCTGAGCCATGGCCATTGCCAGGATCGCCCGTTGCCGTTCTCCACCGGATAGCTCGTTGTACGGCCGTTCGGCAGTAGAGACGAGGTCGACGGCGGCTATGGCCGACCGGACCGCATCCAGGTCTTCGCGCGCGGGACCGCGGTAGCGATGCAGATACGGTGTACGCCCAAGCAGGACGACCTCCCTGACCGTAAGGGCGTAAGGCAGCAGCAGCTCCTGGGGAACCATGGCCATCGCCCGCGCCAGCTCTGCCCGGCTCATCCGGCTCAGGTCCTGACCCTCAAAAGAGACCGTGCCCTCCTGTGGGTGCAACAGACCCAGCATCACCTTCAGGAGCGTCGTTTTACCGGCGCCGTTCGGACCCAGAATCGCGATCCGTTCGCCACGTTCCGCACTCAGATCGATCCGGGTGAGCCCGGATCCGCTCGAGTAGGTGAAACGAACGCCGTCGAGCCGGATCTCCGGTCTCATCGCCACCCTGACTCCCTTCCGTCCCGCCGGAGCAGGACAAGAAAAAGGGGACCGCCGAGCAGAGCCGTAAAGATTCCCACAGGGAGTTCGGCCGGGGCCGCAATGGAGCGCGCCGCCGTATCCGCCAATACCAAAAGGGTCGCACCGGCCAAGGCCGAAGTCGGTAAGAGCCGTCGGTGATCGGATCCGACCAGCAGGCGCAGAATGTGCGGAACAGCCAGCCCAAGGAATCCGATCAGGCCGCCGACGCTGACCGCAGCACCTGTCAGCAACGCGCCAAGGGCGATGATTCGGCCGACCTCTCGGTCCAGATCGACCCCCAGGGCCTGCGCCCCTTCCTCTCCTATCGTCAGAGCATTGAGCGACGCCGCAAATCCGTACGCTACAATAATCGCTGCGACAATGATCGGCCCCACCGCCAACAGTTGTCGCAGATCGTGAACGGCGATCCCACCCATGAGCCAGGTAAAGACGTGACGGAGTCGAAACTCGCTTCCCTCGAAGAGCACGATGCTCAACGAACCCAGATAGCCAAGGACGGTGTTGACAACGACTCCGGCGAGCAGCAGGGTGACCGGCGAAACGCGTCCATCTACCCGCGCAAGCCGGTAGACCAGCAGCACCGCCAGCAGGCCGCCCGCAAAGGCTGAAAGCGCAACCGATCCGAAGCCGAGGATGGAGGCCGGAGGCAGGATAAGCATGGCCACTGTCGCGGCGAAGCCTGCGCCGGCCGATGTGCCGATGATATACGGATCGGCGAGCGGGTTGCGGAGTAATCCCTGGAACAGTACACCGGCGGTCGCCAACGCCGCACCCACCAATGCCCCACCCAGGACCCTTGGCAGCCGAAGCTCCAACAGGATTGTCTCGTCCGCGCCCTCCCAAGTGACCGGGCCAAGCGAAATGCCGATCGATCGAAGCAGGATGCGGAGAATGGTGACCGGCGATAAGGCAACCGCGCCCTGCATCACACCGATAAGCAGCGCCAACAGGAGCAAGACCGACAAGGCAACATAGATGCGGGGCGCGGGGCGCGAGTGCTGTTTCATCGAAACCGGTCCGAGTGAACCAGCCCGGCCAACCGCTCGAGACCCTCAACAATCCTTGGCCCTGGCCGACTGATCAGGTTCGCATCGATCGCAGCGACCGCTCCAAGACGTACTGCCCGCAAGCGTCCCCATCCCGGGCGTCGAGCCGCCAGTCCCGGCGCGTCGGGGTTTACAGGCGCAAGAGGGTCAGCCAGGATGATCAGGTCGGGATCCGCCTTGACAAGCTCTTCAAGACTGAACTGTGGCCACGCCGTCCGCGAATGCGCAGCAACGTTGACCCCGCCTGCAAGTCGCACAAGGACATCGATAAATGATCCGGGACCGGCTGTGAAGGGACGGTCCGGATCGGTGCCATCAACCTCGATGAAGAGTGTGGGCCTGGGGGCGTCTCGCACCTTCGCCACCACCGCGGCTACCCGCTGCCGCATGGCGCCGACCAAGCTCTCGGCTCGCGCCTCAGCGTCCGCGATCCGTCCGATCAGAAGGATATTTCGGTAAAGGTGTTCGAGTGTTCGCGGTGCAAAGATCATCACCCTGATCCCGTGCCGCTCGAGGGGCAGCAGCAGGTCGGCGCCCCCATGAGTTGAGAGAATCAGGTCGGGATGGAGACGCAGGACCTGCTCCAGGTTGGGGGTGAAGGGAGCAATCTGTGGTTTGACCTTCGCCGCGGCTGGAAAGTCGCTCCATTGATCGACGGCGACGATGCGGTCCCCGGCACCCAAGGCGAACAGGATCTCGGTATGGCCCGGCGTGAGCGTCATGATCCGCTTGGGCGGCCCGCTCAATGTCACGGACCGCCCTGCGTCATCGACAATCGTGAGGGGAGATGCGTCGGCAACTCCCCACAGCAACAGTGCAATCCAGCCCAGCAGAATCGCCCGGCACGTCATAGGCTGCCCTTCAGGCCGAACAACCAGGTGATGCCCGGCGCCGAAAAGCCGGCGACCTGCTGGTAATTCCGATTGAAGAGATTCTGGATTCTTCCGAACAGTGTGAGCTCCCGCAGATGGCGGGCGTCCTTCAACAGGAGATACGAGCCTGCCAGGTCCACAGTCGTGTAGCCCTCTGCGGTCACCCGCCTGGTGACAAAGGTAGCCGGATCGGTGAAGATATCCGGCCGGTCACCGACAAACGTGGTCGTCAGGCTCGTATGCAGGCGATCCCATACGTAGTCAATGGAAAGATTCCCGGCGTGCCTGGGTCGGCGGAGCAGCCGCTTACCCTCCCGCAGCGCGACGGAGTCGATGCCGCCATCGTCGAGTACTTTCGTATCCAGGAAGGTGTAGGCGCCGCCGATAGTCAGGCCGTACCCTGGGCGGATGGTCGCAGCCAACTCGACCCCTTCCGCCTTCGCTTTCTGGACGTTACAGAAGCTGGCCGCACAGCCGGGCGTGGGGCTGAAAATGAAGGCGATCAGGTCGCTGAAACGGTTGTGAAAGTACGTCACTGAGACATCGGCCAGACCCTGAAGCAGCGGCTGGTCCAGCCCGACCTCCCAGCTCCTGGAGCGCTCCGGTTGCAAGTCGGGATTGCCGACGACAAACTGACTCCCGTCGCCGAAATTCTCAATGAAACTCGGCTCCTTGATCCCCTCTCCGTACCCACCCCTCAGCTTGGTCCCCACATACGGCATAATCCACGCTACCGAAACTCTTGGCGTCACCTCAGTCCCGAAGGTGCTGTTGCCGTCAACCCGGAATCCCGCCGTCAGGAAAAGCTGCTTCCTCCAGTCGAGCTGGCCCTGGAGATAGCCGGCTTTATTGTCCCGCGTGGCCTCGTTCGCGCTTGCAAAAGGAAAATCGGTCTCGGTAGCGGCGGCCCGCTGATCGAACTCCTCGCGCTCGAAGGCAAAGCCGACGGTCAGGAGGCTGGAGACATCCAGCACGGTGGGAGCAGTCAGATTCCAGGAGTAATCGAGGGAGAACCGACGCTCTTCGCTCTTGCTGTGGAAGGCAGAGAAATCGACGAGTTCCCCAGTGCGGGGATCCACTGGATCGAACTGATCATCGAACGCAAAGTTGCGCCGGTACCAGCCGAGTTGCAGCGTCTGCTGCCACCATGGTGTCAGCGAGTGGCCGGCTTTGCCGCTGACAACCAGCCGTTGCTGGTGGCTGGATTGGTTTGGATCAAGCACGCCGAACCGATCGCCACCGGTCTGGGTGGGAAAATTGAGATCGCTGTCTGTGTATCGGACGGTAAGACCCAGATCCAACGTTTTCTCAAGCGTAAAACCGACACGGCTGGTTACCGTTGTGACGCCAAAGTGATTATTGAGGCGGAGGTGCCCATCAGTATCGCTTCGTCCCACCCCTAACGAGTAGTCCAGCTGCCCCGCCCCCCCGCTGAGATTCAGTTTCTCTTCAAACGTCTTCAGATTCCCGCCCCCAAACGAGGCCTCGACCCGTGGCGTCCCTTTGCCTCGCTTGGTAAAGATCTGGATCACCGACCCCATAGCATCGGAGCCGTAGAGCCCGCTGTGGGGACCTCGGACAATTTCGATGCGCTCGATGTTATCGGTGCTGAAGTCACCAAAGTCGTAGGCGCCGCCAGCATCGTTGACCTTCACCCCATCAATCAACACCAGATTGAAATTGGAGTTGCCGCCTCTTGGAAAAATACTCACGATGCTGCCGCGGCTGCTTTGCTGCCTGACGCTCAAGCCCGGAACATCCCGGAGCAGATCCGACACCTGGGTCACCTGACGCGCTTCGATCTCCTCCTTTGTAATCACGGTAACCGACGCCGCCACCTGTTTCACGGGGACTTCGGTCTTGGTCGCCGTCACCACCACCGGCCCCAGCTCTACCGCCTCTTCAGAAACCAATCCGAGCATCTGTCCCGACGCACTCCCCTGTCCACAGAACCACAAGATCGCCACACACAGCCATGCCGTGACTACACCGCTCCAACGTATCATCATTCGTCCCCTTATCCGCGAAGGTGGTACGTTCTCGTTTTCCCCTGGATAGGTCTCCTGACTCGTGGATCGTTGCCGGCCCTGCGCCTTCCCAGTGAAAAGCAGGGGATGGGCGATGGGGGTTGGGGGCCGGGAAAAGCTTATATCCTCTTCCTGTTCCCTAAACCCTAACCCCTAATCCCTAATCCCTGCTTTTACGCCAGTGGCATTGTGCAGAGCGACTCCCCACTTACAGTGGCGGGACCGTGCTGGCTTTGTCCAACCGCGCTATGCGGTATGACCCACCAGCTTCCCTTACATCCAGGGGCGCTCAATTCACTCCGAATAGATCTCTGATCGTGCGGTCTCCTCTCACCCCCTTTCAAGCGCCTTGCCCACCCCCACCGCAGCGAAGATCCGACCCACATCTACGTGCTGCGCCATGTGGTCGGCCCAGCAATCGAGCGCGGAGGCCAGCCGTGCCGCGACGGCCTCTGACACCACAGTGTCAAGCTGCGGCAGGCCCTTTCGCTCACGAAGCCGGTTGAGCCACAGGCGGCGAAAGCCCGGTCGGTCGAAGAGGCCGTGGATATAGGTTCCCCACACGAGTCGGTCCTGACGGATCGCGCCATCCAGAGCCTCTTGCTCCTCCTGCCAAGCGGGATCTCCTCCCGGACCCGCCTGCCCAATGCGGCGCAGAATACGGAAGCAGGGCATGGCGGTCTCGCGGCGGGTCACACCCATGTGGATCTCGTACCCCGAAACTATGCTGTCCGGCAACGCTTCTACGTGAAGTGCAAGCGCCTCGATCTGCACTGTCCGCTTGTGCGGCCGCAGTTCAGTGATTACGTCCAGTAACCCCAGACCCTGCATCCGCCCACCTGCCTCCACACCATGCGGGTCAGCGATCACACGGCCGAGCATCTGATAGCCGCCGCAGATCCCCACCAGCTCCCCTCCACGATCCACATGCGCCATCAGGGCCTCGTCAAAACCGGCACGGCGCAGGTGCTCCAAGTCGGCGATCGTGTTCTTACTCCCGGGAAGCACCACAACGTCTGCCCCTTGGATATCCCGAGGTGAAGCCGCGTAGCGCAAGGCCACGTCGCCCTCGGCGGCGAGGGCATTGAAATCGGTGAAGTTGCTCATCCGTGGCAGCAGCGTCACCGCTACGTTCACGCCTTGGGAGGTAAAGCGTGTGTGCCTGTACCGCTCCACTTCAACGCTATCCTCCTGATCCAGCTCCAGATCGCGCAGGAAGGGGAGGACTCCCAGGACTGGGAGATCCGTGCGGGCTTCCAGAAAGGCAACCCCGTCCGCGAACAGGCGAGTGTCACCTCGGAACTTGTTCACGATCACCCCCACCAGCCGCTCACGCTCGTCGGCGGAGAGTAGATCCAGGGTGCCGATCACCTGGGCGAAGACCCCACCCCGGTCGATGTCAGCCACCAGCACGACCCCCGCGTCTGCCAGTTCGGCCACCGGCCAGTTGACCAGATCCCGGTCGCGGAGGTTCATCTCGGCGGCACTCCCCGCCCCCTCGACCACGATGACTTCGTACTGGCTGGCCAGGCGCTCATAGCTCGCCCTCACGAAGCGGAACAACTCCCTGGTGCGGGTAAAGTAGCCTCCGGCGTCATGGCTGCCCAGGACCTTCCCATACAGGATGACCTGCGAGCGATCGTCCGCCTCGGGCTTGAGGAGGATCGGGTTCATGTCCACATGCGGAACCAGGCCACAGGCATAGGCCTGCAGGACCTGCGCCCGCCCCATCTCCCCTCCCTCGACGGTGACGAAGGAGTTCAAGGACATGTTCTGGGCTTTGAAGGGAGCCACTCGAACCCCTGCTCGATGCAGCAGACGGCAGAGGCCGGCGACGATAACACTCTTGCCGACGTCAGACCCGGTTCCCAACACTGCAATCGCCTGAGCACGTCTACCCATGGCTGCTGAGCGCGAATGGATGGAAGGCTGATCGCATGTAGACCTCTCCTCCACAACAAACAACCCCAATCCTCCGAAGAGGATTGGGGTTGTTATACCCACACCGAGCGCTATACCTGCGCCGCAATCAAACCGATACGCGACAAGGCCGCCCTTCCCCTCGGAAGGTGATCAGCACCTCAGGGCTGGGCAGGTCTCCTGACTCGCGGCTTAGCTTACTCTCTGCGCCTTCCCAGTGAAAAGCAGGGTGTAGGGGGGTTAAAGCTGTTTTATGGCTACACCCTCCACCCTGTTTTTTCACCAGTGGCGTTCAGCAGATTTCAACACCGCTTACAGTTGCGGGGCAGCAACGGCCTGGCCCTACACCGACCAAGTTGAGGGCTTCACCGTTTTCCCTGTTTTCCGCCGTTCGGCGGACCCAGATCCCATCCGATTTCAGCAGACGGGCCTTATCTAATCCTACACACTACCTCGATGTCAAGAAAATAAAAGGCACCCCGCTATGCGCGGGGTGCCTTCTGGCACGCAGTAATATCTTACTTCTTCGCAGGAGCCGCCGCAGGCGCAGGGGCTGGAGCCGCCGCTGGAGCGGGGGCTGGAGCCTCTTCCTTCTTCGCCGCCTTCTTCTTTCCTGCCTTCTTGGCGGGAGCAGCCTTTTCCTGCATCTCTTCCTTGGCAGCCGCCGCAGGCGCCGCGGCATGCGGCTTCTCGTCGGCAAAGCTGAGACCGGCCACGGAGAACGTGAAGAGGCCTGCCATCACTACGATACCCAGTTTCTTCATCATCGCGTCAAATCACCTCCTTCCAGACTGTCACATTCTCTCGTCCAAAGACGAGTGATTACTTCTTCTCTGTTGCGGGGGCTGCCGCCGGGGCAGCCGGGGTCTCGGCGGCCTTCTTGTCCGCCTTCTTGGCCGCCCGCTTCTTCTTCTCGTCCTTCTTCATCTCCTTGCCGGCACAGGGGTTGGCAGCGGCTGGTGCAGGTGCCGCACTATACCCCTTCTCATCGGCAAAGCTCAGACCGGCCACGGAGACGGTAAAGAGGCCTGCCATCACAACAATACCCAGTTTCTTCATCATTGTTCACATCACCTCCTTCCTGGTTTCGACGTCAGATCGTCCGAAGACGAGCGATTACTTCTTCTCTCCAGAAGCTGGAGGTATAGGGGTCGGAACCGGCCCCACGATGGGGGGTGTCACAGCCGTCGTCGCCTGCTCCTTCATCTGCTTCGCCTTGCCCTTGATGCTCTTCATCTCCTCTTTTACTTCCTTGCGCACATCAGGCAGGGCGGGCGTTTCAGTCGGAACCGGCCCCACGATGGGGGGTGTCACAGCCGTCGTCGCCTGCTCCTTCATCTGCTTCGCCTTGCCCTTGATGCTCTTCATCTCCTCTTTTACTTCCTTGCGCACATCAGGCAGGGCGGGCGTCCCGATCACCGCGGGCGACGGTGCCGCCTTCTCGTCGGCAAAACTGAGACCGGCCACGGAGACGGTAAAGAGGCCTGCCATCATAACAATACCCAGTTTCTTCATCATCGCTTTCATTGCCTCCTTCCCATTACTGGGATCACAAGCTCGATTGTGACTACGCCCGAATTCCATGCATAGGGGATACCAAATCTCACGGCCATGGCAACAAATGATCCTTCAGAATATTTCCGATATGTTACACGCCACCTCAGCCAGAAATGAACGATATCGCCAACTGTCGCACCTCCTTGTCCACCCGATTTAGGGGGTAGGCTATCCCAATTGGGGTAGCCCCGTTTCTGAAGGATCAGCGGGAAAAGAGACGACGGAACCACTGGAGGAGCGCAAACTCGCCCTCCGGACAGTTTGCTGTGGGTTCGGTCCCCTGAATGAATACCTCCTCTACCCCGCCCTCGCAATCCGGTGTCAGGCGGAGACCGGAGACGGGATCGATCTTGGTTGTGACAATCCCTGGCGGGGACTGAAAACTTCGTGGAGGATAGCGAGCCGATGCCTGCTCTATAAACTGTGTCCAGATCGGCAGCGCAGCCTGAGCTCCCGTTCGCCGGAGGGGTGCTCCGGAATCGATGCCGACCCATACGCCGGCAATCAGATCGGGCGTATAACCGACAAACCAGGCATCGCGCATCCCATTGCTGGTCCCGGTCTTACCGGCCGCCTCCCTGGTGAGTCCCAGACGGCGAGCCGAGGCAGCGGTGCCCCGTTCAACTGTGCCACGAAGAATCGACGTCACCAGGAAGGCGGCCTGGGGTGAAGCCGCTCGCCGTACCTCGCGCTTCTCTTCGAACACCACCTGCCCGTACCCATCCTCCACCTTGTTAATGGCGTAGGGTCTGCGCCACTCCCCACCCCTGGCGAGCGTACCATACGCTGCGGTAATTTCCAGAACGGTGACCTCGGAGGCCCCCAATAGTGTGGCCGGGGTCGGCTGAAGCGGACTTTCGATGCCGGATACCTTGGCCTGCTCCACCACACGATCCAGCCCGATCCGCTCCCCGAGTGTCACAGTGGCGCTGTTGAGGGACTGCTCAAGCGCCTCACGCAGCCGCACCGAATCGTGATACCGATCATTGAAATTCTTCGGCGCCCATCGCTCATTCCCGATAACGTGCGTCAGAGGTCGATCGGGAACGAGCGTTGCAGGGGTCAGCGTCTCGCGACCATCCCCGCGTCCTGTTTCAAAGGCCGCCAGATAGATGAAGGGCTTAAACAGCGAGCCGGGCTGTCGGCGTGCCTGAACGGCGCGGTTAAACTGGCTGCGTTGATAGTTCCTCCCGCCAACCATCGCCTTGATGGCGCCATGTTGTACATCCAGGGCAACCAGCGCGCCCTCGACCGGGTGCTCCGGTCCCGTGCGTCGCCCCTTGTCCAGCTTTACCAGCCCCCGCACAACCGCCTGATGAGCCGCCCGTTGGGTTGCCATGTTAAGGGTGGTGTAGACCTTCAGCATCCTGCCGCCCGAGACGCCAGGAAGTTTAGCCCCCAGCTCTTTCCGGATAAAATCCAAAAAAAATGACGTCTCTACCGTCGAATCCCGCCCCACCCGTACCGGTTCCCGCAGAGCACGGCGATAGTCTGTGTCGCGTAATCGCCGCTCCTCCCACAGCCGTCGGAGGACCAGGTCGCGACGCTCGGCGGCGCGTCGTGGCGAGACGAGAGGCGAAACCGTATTGGGCGACCGGATCAGACCGACCAGCAGCGACAACTCGGCCGGACGAAGTGTACTCGGTTCTTTGCTCAGATAGTAGCGTGAGGCGGCCGCCATCCCATGTATCTCGTAGCCCCCGTACTGGCCAAGATAGACCTCATTGAGATATCGCTCCAGGATCTCCTGCTTCGACAGGGTGATTTCCAGACCGAGGGCCAGGACGGCCTCCTTGATCTTCCGCCAGAGTGTGCGCTCATGATTCAGATATTGCAGGCGGGCCAGTTGTTGAGTCAGCGTGCTTCCGCCTTGTACAATGGTGCCACGCCTCACATTGGCCCATGCGGCCCGTATAACGGCCCGCAGGTCGACGCCATGATGCTCGTAGAATCGCCGATCTTCCATGAGCAATACCGCATCGATCAGGAGGGGAGGATAGGCGCTCAAGGGACGCTCGTCGCGCAGTTCGTATGCCGACCCGTTAAAGGTGGCCATCGGCCGTTGAGCGCCGTCGGCGTAAATCAGCAACGTAGGACCGGATACTCGGCCCGCCGCCAGATGCCAAACCACCCAAATGACCGCACCACCCGCGAGTACGAGCAGTAACCGGGGGATCTTCGGATGCATTGGTGTCCGATCAACAGAAGGTGCCTGTTCGTCCATGACCTTTGAACTTGATCGGTCGAGGAAATCATGTGGACTCGGTAAAAGGCGGATTCGAACCGCAGTGAATATATCTGTACACTGGCAACTATCGTGCCATGCTCAACTGTGGTATGACGCCTCGAAAGGTGTTGGTACGACGCATAGTTGACCATGTTGCGGTGAAAGCGGCTCAATCCGGAATGGTTGGAATTGCATTTGGGTGAGTAAATTTTTCGTACTGTCCGGAGAGACAAACGTAGAGCGGTGACGCGCCGGTATGGATCATTAAGGGCAGGGATATACAGCATCAAACGGACGGAGAGTCATCAGGTCACCGTCCAGTCCGGTGTGGGGAAGAAGACGGCAGACACCTCGTGAGGTCGTACCCGAATCTCCGGACACGGCTACCCCGGCCGGGTCCTACGAGGCTTGATCCGGAACGTACTGAATCGGTAACGGCCCTTTTTCCTGAGAACAGTTCAGCACGCTACTTAATTCACAGCACATCCGTCGGAAGAGGCGTCGCATGAACCACCGCTTCACATTACAGAACAAGAATAGGGGCGCGGCAGTTACGATTATTGCTCGATCGCGTTTTGCCTCCGCTGAAGGTACGCATTTCGCACCGCACTGTACAGGTCGACCGTCGATTCTTCAACACTCTCGTATAATTCCAGGTTCTGCGACCGAGTATTGACAGTTTCTCCACCCCTTCTCCCGAACGATGCGGCCAACGGGACGAAGTAATTAATCGGATCCATCGCCACGTCCGCCACCAGGCCGAAGGCGTCACGAACCGTCAGCGGGGGCAAGAAGGGGAGGACGAAATACGGACCGGGACCCACCCCCCATTTACCCAGCGTCTGACCGGTATCCGCATCCTGCTTTTCAAATCCCCACTTCTTCGCCACATCAAAAAGTCCGACGACGCCAACCGTTGTATTGATACCGAATCGGGTCAGCTCGGTGCCGGCCCCCTTAAATTTCGCCTGCAGCAGATTATTGACGACGCGGCGAGGCATCGCGACGTTGTCGAAGGCGTTACCGAGACTTTCCTGCACAGGGTCAGGCAGATAATCCCACACCGTCCCCACAGGTTTGAGGACATATTGATCGACCACATCGTGATTGAAGCTGAACATCTTCTCGTTGTACGGCTCCCACGGGTCGTACTCCTCGATCACCTGCTCTTTCTCTAACGACACCGCCCCTTCCACCTGCTGAACAGTCCCTCCATCGCTCGATGACGGATCGGCGGCCATGACGTCCGACGCAACAACCAAGCCTGCACATGCCATTGCAACGGTCATAGCCCCTACCCACGACAATGATCTCCCGGCCCTGTGTCCCACCCTCTCTCTCCTTTCTTTGATCACAGCCGATGTTGACGATCGCTTATCGATACCCTTCATCATGACACTATCTGCCCGGGCCCCCAAAAGAGCCTAACATCTTTACCACGAATTTTTCTTCTTGTCGCGCAAAATGTATAATTCCTGCCCTGGTATCGTGAACCAGAGATTCGATAAAGGCATCGGCGCCCTCGGTCTCGTCATTCCTGCGGAAGCAGGAATCCAGGCCCCAGACTATTTCCTGGATTCCGGCTCCGCCCGCTATGCGGGCTTGGCTGGAACGACGTCGAGAAATATACAACAAATTCCAGGAACAGAACACTGGACACCTATTTTCTATAGCTGATCCGATAGATGACGTCCGCCTCGTCGTCCGATACCAGCATGGCCCCATCCGGCATGACCAGTAGGTCGACGGGGCGTCCCCAGGCATGGCTGCCCTGCAACCACCCCTCGGCAAACACCGTATATTCCGGTACGTGTCGGGTCGTCACCCGCGCCAGCATCACACGATAGCCGATCCGCCGACTGCGATTCCACGACCCGTGTTCCGCGATAAATATCTGATCCCGAAACGCATCCGGAAACATCGTCCCCGTATAAAAGCGTATACCGAGCGCCGCCACATGGGGCCCCAGATCGAGTATGGGCGGGGTAAACTCTTCACACCTCCGCTCCTTCCCGAATCCTGGATCGGGAACAACCCGCCCGTAGCAATAAGGAAAACCGAAATGCAGGCCCGGCCGCGGCGCGCGGTTCAGCTCATCCGGCGGCAGGTCATCGCCCATCCAGTCCCGTCCGTTGTCCGTAAACCACAGCTCGCGCGTCTTTGGATGCCAATCGAAGCCGACCGTGTTGCGGACGCCCCGCGCAAAGATCTCCAGCCCGGTCCCGTCCGGTCTCATGCGCATGATCGATGCGTAGCGCGCATCGTCGCGCTCGCACACGTTACATGGCGCGCCGACCGGGACGTACAGCCGGTCGTCCGGCCCGAATGCGATAAACTTCCAGCCGTGATGACGATCTTTAGGGAAGCCGTCATGCACGACCGCCGGCGCAGAAGGGTCGTTCAGATGGGCCTCGATATCGTCGTATCGCAGGACCCGGTCGACCTCGGCCACGTACAGCGCGCCATCTCGAAAGGCGACGCCATTCGGCATATTCAGCCCTTGCGCGATCGTAACGACTTCATCAGCCTGCCCGTCTTTGTCGCGGTCGACGACGGCATAGACATTCCCTGCCGTACGCGTCCCGA
Source organism: Candidatus Methylomirabilota bacterium (assembly GCA_003104975.1). Lineage (NCBI taxonomy): Bacteria > Methylomirabilota (SeqCode) > Candidatus Methylomirabilota bacterium. The sequence continues at coordinate 48,938 of PQAM01000010.1, read as the reverse complement.
CAAACAGCGTTCCGTTCGGACTCAGGGTCATTGATCGGGCGTTGGGAACCGGGCTCGCGTAAACGTCGATCTCAAACCCGGGCGGTAGCGTGATCTGATGGAGCGGCAGCCCCTGTGCGTTGTCTGCACCCGCACACGATGTCAGCCCCATCAGCAACAGGAGTGTGGACGAAAGAAACCGAACCGCGCGCATCACGGGATCAGCAACAGTTTCCCTATGGTCTCGCGCCCTTCAAGGCGGCGATGGGCAAGCGGGGCCTCAGCCAGCGGGAAGAACGCGTCGATCCGGACGATCAGGACGCCGGCAAGGATCCATCCGAACAGATCCTCAGCCCGCTGCAGCAGCTCTGCGCGATCGAGGGCATAGTGCATCAGGTTGGGGCGGGTGAGAAAGAGGGAACCTTTGGCGCTCAGTACCTGGGGGTTAAACGGCGGGACCGGTCCGCTGGACTGCCCGTAAAGAACCATGTAGCCGCGCGGTCTCAGACAGTTCAGGCTCTTATCGAAGGTACTCTGCCCCACCGAGTCGTAGACCACCTGGACGCCCTCACCGTCGGTCAGGCGCCTGGTCTCCGCTTCGAAGTCGGCCTGCGTGTAAAGGATAATGTCGTCTGCCCCGGCCTCCATAGCCAGACGCGCCTTCTCCTCCGTCGAGACGGTCCCGATGACCCGGGCGCCACGCCGCTTGGCTATCTGGACCAAAAGCAGGCCGACGCCGCCCGCCGCCGCATGAACCAGCGCGGTGTCTCCCGGCTTCAGCGGATAGGTGCTGTGGGCCAGATAGTGGGCGGTGAGTCCCTGCAGCATCATGGCCGCCGCCAGTCGCGTATCCATGGCATCCGGGATCGGCACCAACCGCCGGGCCGGGACCACTGCATACTCCGCGTAGGAGCCCACGTGCATCGCATAGACCACGCGGGTCCCCGGCGCAAGATCGGACACGCCGGGGCCGACGGCATCGACCACGCCGGCCGCCTCCCGACCGGGGATGACCGGCAGCGAGTCGGGGTATTGGCCCTTCCGCTGATAGACGTCGATATAGTTGATCCCGATGGCCTCGATCCTGACCCGCGCCTCGCCGGCACCCGGTTCGGGAAGCGGGACCTCCTCGTAGCGAAGGACGTCAGGACCGCCGAATTCATGTATACGAATCGCGCGCATTGTGGTGTCTCCTAATACGTGACCGATCGATCGTATTCTACCAGTAGTTGGGCGTATCGCTTGATGTCGATCTTCACGATACCCGGTACATGCTTGAGGTCTGCATCCAAGACCCCACGGGTCTGGGCTCACCCCCCTCAGAGATAGATCGGGACCTGATGGTCGACGGCAAATTGGAACAGCTCGTCAAGGGGCGGAAGTCCGTAGGGCTTGACGTGCTGTCGCAGTTCCGGCTTGATCAGCACCGTGGCATCGAGCGCCAGGACGATGCCGACATCGATCCCCGACTCCTTCGCCCCCTTCGCCACAAAAAACGGCATCGCCGCCCGCGTGGAGTTATCGTACCCATGGGTTGCCGTAATCAGTAATCTCACCATCACCCTCTCTCCGTATATTTCCCTCCGGGGAATACCTGAAAGCCTTCTCGCTCAAAGTCTTGGTCAAAGGCCAGCGCCGTCCGGACGCCTCGCCGCCGCATCACCAAAAAGCTGACCTGATCTACCAGACTTACGCGCCGCTTAGCAGATTCGGTTAAGCAACGAACAGCCTCCCCATGAGTCGCCTCGTCTATCCAATCGATATCAAAGACACGACAGTCGTGGGCCAGCTTCAGGGCCGCCGTCATGCCGAGCCGACTCTGGATCAGGGCCATGGTCTCGACCAGTACGTAGTTGTGCGTGAGAATCCTCTCGCCCATGTCGAGGAGTGCTTCGAACCGTTCCTTAGCGCGCTCATGTTGAGGGTCCGCCTGGTCGGCCATGGCGTAGATCGCCGACGTATCCAGAAAGATCATCGACGATGCTCTTCCTTCAGGGCCTCAGCCAGCGCCTCGTCGTGACGTTCCGAAACCGGCGACAATCGGCCTTGACGGGAGCGCCCCGCGCCGATGAAGGTGAAGTCTTTAATGGTAGGCTGCTGTGTGGTTGTGCTCGTTCCGAGCGATCGGGCCATCAACTCACGGGCGAGAGAGGACATGGAACACCCTTTTTCAAAGGCCCGTCTTCGTAGGGCCTCATAGGTCCGCTCGTCGAGTTGAATTTGGGTCCGCTTCATCACGCTCCTCCGCAAGGATCAATCCAACAACAGTATGTCAGCATGCCGGCATGATGTCAATTCACAGGTTTAACCGCGGGGTTGACTCCCACTCCCGGACGGCATTAGTCCAATGACAGAAGCCGCATGTCGATGAGGCGGCCGGTGCGGGGCCGCGAAGCGTCGCGACGGCGTCTTTCACAAGCGCCTCGGCGGCGGCGGGATCGGTCGGTACCTCCTGGACGTCGACCTGAAACTGAATGAGACCGTGCGCTTTGACCTCGACCGGATGATAGTAGATCAGATATGCAAGCCGTTTGGTCTGATGGCCATTGTCTTCCAACAGGAGCGTGTAGAGGTTCATCTGGTCCTGATAGAAGGTATGGCTATCGGCCTTCGGGGCATACCCACGGGTCTTGTAGTCCAGCGGATAGTAGAGGCCGGCCACATCGACCAGGCACTCATCCAATGCGCCCATCACCTCAACATCCGTCCAGGCCGTCGCAGCGCGGATCCCGCGTCGCCAGTCGCGCCATTGATCGATGGTTCGTGAATCCGGAAGTAATCTCCCAGGGAGCCTCCCTGTGACTTCAGGCGGCAGCTCGCCGCGCTCCCTGAACCGGTCGAAGTAGCGTTTGAACAGGAGGTCCAGCCCGCCGGGAAGACTGGGAAAGATCGTATCTGGGCGCTTGATCCCGGCGTTCAGCTCCAGCCAGAAACAGCGGGGGCATTCGCGATATAATCCGAGGCGGCTGTTAGAGAGGATCAGGCGCCTCATGCGCCCTACCCCTCCAGCAACTGGTATTTCCCTGGCGTCAACGTTTCTTCCGGCACCAGGACGATCTCTCCGGCATAGGTCTGCTGCAGCGCCTCGATCACCTCGCCGTCCTCCGCCTGGAACCAGCCGATCAGGTCGGGATGGGCCCGTACCCGGATCAGGGGGATCCGCTTGCGGGAGAGCCGCCACTCCACCTCCCGCAGGACCTGATGGGCGATGGATGGCGTTGAACGGATATAGCCGAGACCGCCGCAGACAGGACAGGAGGCGCTTAATGCCTTGTTCAATCCCTGGCGGACCCGCTTCCGCGTCATCTCGACCAGCCCCAGTTCCGACAACAGCGAGACATTAGTGGGAGAACGGTCCGGCTTCAGTACCTCCTTCAGCTCCTGCAGTACCCGATCCCGACTCTCCTGCCGGGCCATGTCGATGAAGTCGATGATGATGATCCCGCCCAGGTCCCGCAGGCGCACCTGCCGCGCGATCTCTCTTGCCGCCTCCAGGTTGGTCTTGAGGACCGTCTCCTCAAAATCGTGCTTGCCGACATATTTGCCGGTATTGACATCGATGGAGACCAGCGCCTCGGTCTCCTCCAGGACGATGTAGCCCCCGGATTTGAGCCAGACCTTGTGGCGCAGCGCCTTCTCGACCTCTCGCTCGATACCGAACGATTTGAAGATCGGCTCGTCCTCTGTGTACAGGAACAGGTGGGACTTCAGGTCCGGGTGGAGCGACTCGGCATACTCCAGGCACCGGTCGTATTCGGTCGGACTATCCACCACCAGGCGAACGACCTCTTTTGTAAAGAGGTCGCGGAAGATCCGGAAGATCAGGTCCAGATCCTTCTGCACCAACGCCGGGGCAGCGAGGGTCTCGGCCCGGCTCTTGATCTTTTTCCATAACGATCGAAGAAACTCGAGATCGGCCTCGATCTCCGCCTTCCCCTTCCCGACCCCGGCCGTTCTGACAATGACTCCCTCGCGTTCGGGGTTGATCTCTTCAATGATGGCCTTCAGTCGGGAGCGTTCCGCCTCATTTTCAATCTTCCGCGAGACCCCGACGTGCTGTTCGGTCGGCATGTAGACCAGGTAGCGGCCGGGCAGGGTGATGTGCGACGTAATCCGCGCACCCTTGGTCCCAAGCGGCTCTCTGGCCACCTGCGCGACGATCTCCTGCCCCTCCTTCAGCAGCTCCTCGATGCTGGCCTGCTGACGGCGGCCTCGGGTGAAGGTCGGCCTCGGCTCCTCGGCAGCAGCCTCCGCCGGCTCCCCCTCCTCTCCCATGGTCAGCAACTGCTCATACTCCTCCACGTCCTCAAAGATGTCCCGGACATACAGAAAGGCGTCCTTGGCCAGACCCAGATCGACAAAGGCCGCCTGCATCCCAGGCAGGATCTTCAGCACACGCCCTTTATAGATATTGCCGGCGATGCTCTTATTCTTTGAGTCGTCGATCAGCAGTTCGACCAGGACACCGTCCTCCAGGACCGCTACCCGGGTTTCTACGATAGACGAGTTGACAATAATCTCACGTTTCATCGGTTGTCATCCAGAATCAGGGCGGTCCGCGCCACGCGTAACCGCGTCTCCCATCCCTCACACATCCCGTTCGGCGCCTCCCGCAGCAGGCTGGTCATGATCGCCTGTGGCCGCACGCCGACGCCCTGGCCCGTTTGCAGACGAAGCGCCCAACAGAGCGCCCCATCCTCTTCGGGGAGCACCGTCAACCCCAGGATCTGCGGCCGGGCATCGACCTCCCTTCGCCCCTCCTTCCGCTCGACACTCACCACGATGCTGGGCCGATCCAGCCACGCATCACAGAGCGCCTGGGCGCTCAACTGCTCAGCGATCTCTGTGCTCATGCCGTCGAGTGGCAGCGACACACGATAGGCGCCCTCCCGCACCGACGTTGTGAGCGACGGCGCCGTTAACGGCACCTCCCAGGCGCGCACCAGTTGCAGGCCGTCCACAAGACAGCGATTGACCCGCGTCGACAACTCCTCCGGGGCCATCGTTGTGCGCAACTCGAGATCCCCCAACTCCGCCAGCCCCTCGACCCCCACCGGCAGCGCCAGCGCGAGCGACAGCTTCGGCTGAGGGTTGAATCCCTGCGAGTAGGCTACGGCGATCCCGGCCCGCCGCAACGCTCGACTCAGCGCCCGCATCACCTCCAGGTGCGACAGAAACCGCAGCATCCCGACCTTCTGAAAGACGAACCGGAGGCGCTGGATGGGCTGGGGGTTGGGGGTTGGGGGCTGGGGGTTAGCCCCACACCTTCCGCCTGCCGCCTGCCGCCTGCCGATGTCCATTCCCACCTGCTCCGCCCAGGCGGGCCAGTTGGGCATACAGATCTCGCCGCAGGCGGTACAGGTCGAGGTGTGGCAATCGACCGTTGTGCGGGCCTCCAACGCCTTCTTGTACTCGCGCTGCAGAAACGCCTTGGTGACGCCGGTGTCGATGTGATCCCACGGTAGCGGCTCATCCGGGTTGCGCGGCCGATTGGCAATCGCCTTCGGATCGATTCCGGTCTCGTCAAATGCCTGCATCCACCGGTCGAACTTGAGATGCTCGGTCCAGCCGTCAAGGCGGCAGCCCAGCTCATAACCGCGCCGGATGGCCGGACCGAGCGACCGGTCGCCCAGCGAAAAGACCGCCTCCAGAAACGAGGATCGGACGTTGTGCCACTTGTACGAGACCCGCACCTCCCGTAATTTCCGCTTCAGGAACTCCTGCTTTTCCTGAAGCAGCTCCATCGGGTCCTGGGCAAACCACTGAAAGGGGGTATGGGGCTTCGGCACAAATGGCGAGGTGCTGACGGTCAGGCCAAACCCTCGCGCAGACTCGGCCCGCGCGATCCGCGCCGATTCCCGCGTGATGCGCACCAGCTCGTCCAGATCCTCTTGCGTTTCGGTGGGGAGCCCGATCATGAAATAGAACTTGACCGATTCCCAGCCTGATTTCGCGGCGTTCCGCACCGCCGTAAAGATCTGCTCCTCGTCGAACCCCTCCTTATTGATGACCTTCCGCAGCCGACGGCTGCCGGCCTCCGGCGCAATGGTAAAACCGGTCTTGCGGACCCGACTGATCTCCTCGGCCACCTGTGGGAATCGGTTGAGGGTTTCCACCCGCAGGGAGGGGAGCGACAGCGAGATCTTCTCCGGCGTAAGCTGATCCATCAGCGACGGCACCACGTCCGGAAGGACTGTCAGATCGGCGATGCTCAATGAGGCGAGCGATACCTCCTCGTAGCCGGTCTGCCGGACCGCCTGCGCGGCCAGCGCCCGGATCTCCTCGGCCGACCGTTCCCGCAGCGGCCGATACAGATACCCTGCCTGACAGAACCGGCACCCCTGCGTACAGCCCCGCATCACCTCGATGCTTACGCGGTCGTGGACGATCTCCATGAAGGGGACCGGGAAGGCGCCGTAGTCGATCCCATCGAGATGGATCGCCGTCCGCTTCCGGATCGTCTCACCCTGGTGGAGCGCCGGGACATAGCAGCCCGGGATTCGCGCCCATGCCTCCAGGAGCGCCTCACGCCGCCCGCCCGACCCCTTCCACGCAGCCGCCGCCTCGCAGATCTCAAGAACCACCTCCTCGCCGTCGCCCAGGACGAACAGGTCGAAAAACTCGGCGATCGGCTCGGGATTGAAGCCGACCGAGCCGCCCCCGATGACGAACGGATCGCCCTCTCGCCGCTCGGCACTCGTCAACGGGATACCGGCCAGGTCCAGCATGTTCAGGATGTTGGTGTACGACAGTTCGTACTGGAGTGTAAAGCCGATCAGATCAAAGTCGGCCAGGCTATAGCCGGACTCGAGGCTGCACAGCGGGATCCGATGCTGCCGCAGGAGCGCCTCCGCATCGGTCCAGGGGGCATAGACCCGTTCGGCCATGAACTCCGGCCGCCGGTTGAGGATCTGGTACAGGATCTTCAGGCCCAGATGGGACATCCCGATTTCGTAGGTATCGGGGAAGGCGAGCGCGATCCTGACGGATGCCGTGGCGGGGTCTTTCGTGACGGCGTTCCACTCCATTCCGATATAGCGGGACGGTTTACTGACCTTGGGCAGAATCTCATCCACCATCGCCTGTCGGAAGCTACGCACCAGCACTCTCCTTTGTCTCGTGCATTCACGCCGTATCGCACAAAATCATACACGAAGGCGGTCTGAAAGGCAATCTTCGGACGTGATCACCGTGAAATCGCTTTCGCAACATGCTGTCACGTGCAATAATGAGCCGCATTGACGGGAGGATCAAGGATGAACTACAAGGGGTTGCCGATCGGCGAGGGCGCGCCGGTCATCGTGAATACGGTTGTGGAGATCCCCTCGGGATCGAGCAACAAGTACGAGTACGACGTCGATCTGGGTGTCTTCAAGCTGGATCGCGTCCTGTACTCGCCGGTCCACTATCCGGCCGACTACGGGTTCATCCCCGGCACGCTTGGTCGCGACGGCGATCCGCTTGATATCCTGATCCTGATCTCGCGGCCGACCTTTCCCGGATGTCTGGTGGAGGCCCGCCCCGTCGGAATGCTGGACATGATCGACGACAAGGGGATCGACGAAAAGATCCTCGCCGTGGCCCATGGCGATCCGCGCTATCAACGGATCGAGGACCTCGCCGGCGTAGAACCGCATGTCCTGAAGGAGATCGAACACTTCTTCAATGTCTATAAAAACCTGGAAGGGCGAACGAGCCTGACATCCGGTTGGCTGGGTCGAGGCGCAGCCCATGAGCGCATCGAAACCTACCGGCTCAGATAGTCGGGGGACTGGTCCGTTCGGCCTCACCCGGAATGTCGTTGCGCTCGGGCTGGTCAGTCTGCTGACCGACGTCAGCTCCGAGATGATCTATCCGCTGCTGCCGCTGTTTCTCACCAGCGTGCTCGGGGCCGGTCAGACCTTTGTCGGACTGGTGGAGGGGATCGCTGAGAGCGCGGCCAGCCTGACCAAGCTGGGTTCCGGCTGGTTATCCGACCGCTTGGGGCGGCGTAAGGGACTAGTCGTCGTCGGCTACGCGCTGTCCTCGGTGGCGCGTCCGCTTGTCGCATTGGCGTTGGCGCCTTGGCACGTCCTGATGGTGCGGTTCACGGACCGTCTAGGCAAAGGGTTGCGAACTCCGCCACGGGACGCCCTGATCGCCGCCTCCACCGATGTGGCCATCCGGGGCAGGGCCTATGGCTTTCACCGCTCGATGGACCATCTGGGGGCGGTCGGCGGCCCAGCCCTGGCCTATGGGCTGCTCCTACTCCTGGACGATCGGCTCCGGATACTCTTCCTGCTCGCCGCAATCCCCGGCATCCTGTCGGTGCTGATCCTGATGCTCCGGGTGAGTGAGGCTCAGGCTGCCTCAGCAACGGCGCCCAAAGCTATGCCGAGGACCGGTCGCCCGGATGGACAACTCACGCGCTTCCTGCTGGTCGTGACGCTGTTCACGCTCGGCAACTCCAGTGACGCCTTTCTATTGCTGCGGGCCCAGGAGGTTGGCGTCGCAGCCATCCACCTTCCGCTGCTCTGGATGTTCTTCAGTCTGGTGAAGGCGGCGACGGGACTGCCGGGCGGGATACTCTCGGACCTTCGAGGGCCGCGCGGCGCGATCATCGCCGGATGGCTGGTCTACGCCCTCGCCTACCTGGGATTCGGCGTCGCCGATCAGCCGTGGCAGATCTGGGTGCTCTTGGGCTTCTATGGTCTGTATTTCGGGTTGACCGAAGGGGGCGAGCGGGCGCTGATCGCCGACTTGGTTCCTCCGGAGCGTCGGGCCTCCGCCTTCGGCCTCTTTCACGCCTGCATCGGGATCGCGGCCCTGCCCAGCAGCCTGCTCATGGGTTATCTCTACCAGACCTTCGGCGCCGGGCCGGCGTTTACCGTCGGCGCCGCCCTGGCGGGTCTGTCGGCCCCCCTGCTCCTGTTGCTGTTGAGGCCTGTAACTCCTCGCGCCTGAAAGAGTGGGGGGACTCTTGTGACCTATTGCAAGCCTAGCGGTTTCATGCTAGAGTAGCTGTATTACATCTATACGGGTTAATTATAGCATATTATGATTAGTATTACTGTTTATTTAGTATCGCTATCTGATCATAACATCAATGATTTGATCACGTTTAATGTGCAGCAACTTGTCTGATCCGGTGAACGTCTGATGGAACGGCTCTTCAAAGGTCTCGCCGCTGTGATGAACAGTTCGACGGCGCGGTCCTCCACCCCGGACCGACTGCTTGGAACCGTGCTGGAGGAGACCTTGCGGGCCATCGACGGCGCGGTCCTTGGCTGGATCTGCCTGACCCGAGGGCTGGCGGGCGCTCTACACTGGTCATCCGTCACCGCGGTGCCTCAGGACTCGGTCTACCTGGCGATCGTCAGACACATCGATAAGGAGATCCCGGCGCCCGCCGCTATTGCCTGCGCCGACTGTGCCTGTCGTCGCTTTCTGACCGGCGACGGCCCGCCCCCCACGTATACGGTTATCGATCACTGCCCGCATCTGACCCTGTTCGAGCCGTCGATCGGCGGTCACGCATGCGTACCCCTCTTTGCGCAAGACCGCCCGATCGGGGTGTTGAGCCTGGCTAAGGCAGGCTCGGCGCCCTTTTCACCCGTCGAACGACTGTTCCTCCAGACCGTCGCCGGCCAACTGAGCGCCGTCTTGGAGAATGCGGTTCTGATGGGCGAGACCCGGGCCAGGCTCAAAGAGACCCAGACTCTGCTCGAGGTGAGCCGTTCCGTCAATTCCACCCTCGACCTGCAAGAGGCTGTCCGACGTATTGCGCGGGCGGTCGCCCGCGTCCTCTCGGCGGACACGGCCGGCGCCTATCTGTTGAACAGCGACGGCGGACAGCTCCTGCCGTTTGCCGGGTATCACCTGCCGACAGCGCTCCTCGATCGCCTGAAATGGACACCGATCCCGGTCAAAGGATTTCAGTTTGTGGAAGAGGCGCTCAGTGCAAAGGCGGCGGTCTACACCAGCGATACTGCCAGGGACAGCCGGGTCGACCACCCGGTGTTTCGCGCCTTTACCTGTAAATCGGCGCTGTTTGTCCCGATGCTGGCGAAACATACGGTCGTCGGCGGCCTCTTCACCATCTGGTGGACGAAGGAGCACCACTTCGCCCAGGAAGAGGTACGGCTGGTCGATGCCATTGCCCGTCAGACGGCTGTCGCCATTGAGAACGCCAAACTGTTTGAAGAGGTTCACACGTATGCTCAGGCGGCCAAGGCGTCGGAGGAGAAATATCGATTGCTGGCCGAACACGTCCGCGACATCATTTACGCGCTGGACGCCGACGGTCGATTTACCTACGTCAACCCCGGGATAGAGGCGATACTCGGCTACGCACCGAATGAACTGACGGATCGCGACTTCATCGATATCCTCACACCAGCCAGCCGCCACCACGTCCTGGAGATCTTTGCCAAGGCGGCCGAGGGGACGGACCCGTTCAACTTCTACGAGCTCGATATGGTAAAAAGAGCGGATGCCGTCTCGGTTCCGTTCGAGATCGGGATGCTCACCACTCGAGATGCCGCGGGTCGGGTGACCGGCTGGCACGGGATTGCGCGGGATCTGACCGAGCGGAAGCGGCTGGAACAGCAGCTTCTTCGGACCGAACGGCTTCGGGGCCTGGGTGAACTGGCGTCCGGGGTCGCCCACAACTTCAACAATGTGCTGGGCGCCATCCTGGGGCGAGCGCAGATCCTGCGTCGGGTCGCCAGGGATGTGGAGGCGCAACGAGGGCTCGAGACGATCGAGAAGGCGGCGCTCGATGGCGCCAACATGGTCCGCCGCCTGCAGCGCTTCACACGGCAGCAACCGGAGGAGGAGTTCTTTCCGGTCGATCTCAATCAGGTGGTCAAGGATGTCCTGGCCATCACCGAGGCCAAGTGGAAAGACGAGGCTAATCTTGACGGCAAGACGATCGAGGTGGCGACCAGCTACGGTCGTATCGCTCCCATTATGGGAAACATCTCCGAACTCCGCGAGGTCCTCACCAATCTGATCATCAACGCCGTGGAGGCCATGCCGAACGGCGGCGTACTCACCGTGAAGACTGAAGAGGTCGACGGGTGGGTCTGTGCCAGCGTATCCGATACCGGAATCGGGATGAGTGAGGAGGTGAAAAGCAGAATCTTTGACCCCTTTTTCACGACGAAGGGGATAAAGGGGACCGGGCTCGGCCTGAACGTGTCGTACGGGATTATCAAAGGACACCGCGGCGAGGTCACCGTGCAGAGTCAACTCGCGCAGGGGACCACCGTCTCGATCAGGCTGCCTATAACCTCCGAATCGGCAGCACCCTCCCAGTCAAAACAGGCGTCGGTTGCCACACCGGGACATATCCTGGTCATCGATGATGATGAGATGGTCCGTGAACTGCTCTCCGAACTCCTCCGTACGGTTGGTCATACCGTCGTTCAAGCCGGTGGCGGCCGGGAGGGGCTTCGTCTATTCCAACAGGCCAGCTTCGATCTTGTCCTGACCGATCTGGGCATGCCGGAGTGTACAGGTTGGGAGGTGGCGTCGGCGATCAAACGGACGGCCCCCCGCACCCCCGTCGCCCTTATTACCGGATGGGCGCTGACGCTTGATCGGACGAAGCTGAAAGAGGCCGGCGTCGATCTGGTCTTAAACAAGCCGTTCCAGGTGGCCGAGGTCATGGCGCTTGTCGCGGAGGGGTTGGACCTCCGCGACAAGATCTAGCCGACACAGACGCGATGCATACCCCGTTCGATGTCTGCCGCACTACGCTGATTCGCCCGCTTGACCAGCCATTCTGAGATGATGGGCCAGATCTCCTGCTGAGCCCGACGGCTCGCGATGATCCGCGCATGACTGTAATCCTCGCCATACCCCTCGGACTTGGCACACAACATCATCTGCTTATCCCGGCCCCCTAACGCATTGTAGAGCCGACGACAGCCTTGATAGGGAGCGATAAACCGATCGCCTCCCCCCGCGAGACAGAGCACGGGCACCCCTATCCTGCTGAGCCCCTCGAGATAGTCGAATCCATCGGTTCCGGTCCATCGACCCTTCCAATTCCAACGAAACCACTGGTTCATCACATCACGAAATTCGTTCTCCGGACCCAGTTTCAATAACGGCCCCGGCGCATACCCGATCAGGTTATTGGCCGCCGCACTGAGGGCGATCTTCGCCCAACCCGACCAGGTAACGCCCGCATCGGTTGCCTGGCTGGCCAGCGTCACGATCCCCTTAATTTGTACGCAGGCTTCGGGGTGTCGCGCCAGGTACATCAGCGGGACAAGGCCGCCCCCGCTGTGTCCGACCCAGAACAGCGGCTTGTCCTGCGTTCGCTCTCGTACGGCACGGAGCGCCGCCGGGACGTCAAACTCGCTGAATCGCTCGAAGTTCGGGCGAGCCGGTCCGATCTCGCTCCGACCGTGACCCCTGAGTTCCAGAATCCAGCAGTCAAAGCCACTTTCGGCAAGATAGGTGGCCAGTTTGGTGCAGGTCTGGGCGTTTGAAAAGGTCCCGTGGGTAAGCAGGACAGGGGTTTCGTGCCAGACCTCGCCGTATATCCTCAACAGCGAGAGTTCGACGCGGTCGCTGGTCAGCTCCCGATACCATAACTGTTCAACCGATTCGCGTCGCCGCAGTGTCATAAACCGATCATCCGTATCGAGGCGTTCGGACATACGCTGCAGTTCCGTGCTGGAAATAGGTGTTGCGGTCAGCCGTTCGGACTTGGCGGCTGGAGTTGCAGGTTGCGACTGAGCCGACGACAACGCCTCTTCCTGAACGGTGGGCGTCTGGCTTTTGTCCTTTCGCATCTCCTCTGTCCGCTCGTGCGCCAGGAGACCCTGGATCAACGGAGTGTAGAATACCCCATCGCTTACCAGCGTGACCTTCTCGTCATCGATCTCAACCCATTGTTTCTCGGCGAGCACCTGCCAGATATCGGCATACTCTTCAAGCAAATTCAGACCAAAAATTTTTTTGTACAGGCGCAGGTCCGCGCTCATCCCCTGAAGCGACTGAAACAGCCAGGCAAGCCGGAGATCCTTGTTGGTATAACGAAACCCTCGCTCAACCGGAAATCGACTCTCGTCGAGTTTCCCAAAGTAGTCTCCCACCTTCAGAGAATTCATATAGGTCCAACCCGGCATCTCGGGGGTCCCAAGAAAGTATGAGACGCCGGCAAACCCCCAGCCCCACATGTCGTACCCGATGAGCCCGTGCGTGTCGTCATAGGCGAAGAATTGACGCATATGTTCTTCAAACCGAAGGTCGCCGGGCTGGTCGTCAGTCGACTTCTCCCAGTCGTAGGCGGTCACCTGTCGGTAACCATGGCTCTCAAGGAACTGCTTGGATGCGTGATAGAACTCAAGGTTCTGTTCGGTAGACGGGAGTTCGTCCCGTCGATGGCGCGCAAAATCGGTCCGGCCGGCCACATTCAGTTCGTAGTGTGTAATGTGTTGCACCCCGGACCGCACGATCGCGTCGAGATCCTTCAGCATCAACGCCATGGTCTGTCTCGGCCACCCGAAGATCAGATCGACGCTGCTCCGGAGCCCCAATTCCTCACACCACTCAAGTGTCTGGAAGGCGTGCTTCGCCTTCTGCTTCCGTCCGCTCAGCTTGATCATCTCGTCGTCGAGTTGCTGGACGCCCATGCTGATCCGGTTGATTCCCGCGGCCTTCATAGCGGCCAGCTTCTCTCTGGTGAACAGTTGGGGAATCCCCTCCAGCGTCACCTCGATGTCCGGAGCCATCGCGGGAAACACGGCCCGCACAATCTCCATCAGTCTATAGTAGTCGTCCGGCCTGTAGAGGTTCGAGGTCCCGCCTCCAAAGTAGATGGTAGCGGGTTGCTCGTCTTCGAAGAAATGCTGGTATCGTCGTCCCTCCCACTCGAGATACTTCAAATAGCGCTCCAGTTGCTCCTGCCCCTGATACACCTCGCTGGGAAACAGGCAGTAACCGCACCGCTCGGGGTTCGTAGGCAGGCAGTAGGGCGTACCGATATACAGGTTGAGCCGCTTCGGTATAGCCGCATTGGCCAACCTTCGCTCGACCATGACCTCCTTTATCGGCACATCCCGCTCCAGCCAAAAGAGCGGGGAGGGATGGGCGTGCAGAACCCTGTTGCTCTGTCGTCTCTTTCGCTGCTTTTCAATGTAGATTCGTATCTCTGTGACTCGATCATCGTGCGCGATATGACCGTTTGCGCTGCTCATGGTGCATCCTCCTTCTGTGTAGCCCACCCTCCGAGCGGAGGGTGGGGATGGCTGGCCGAGATTTGTCCGAATGCGGAACGGAATGGTCCAGCGTTGATCGAGTGAGTGACGTTTTTGGTTGCGAGATGTCGTAATGTGACCACGCGGAGATGCCAACATAATGTAAATGGTCTATTGATGTGGATAGAATGCGCCATTATTTCACCCTATAATATTTATATAGCAATGTTATCATATGCAAAAATAGTGCTAGATCTAATGTGATAGATCGTACCCATCGATTTGATGATTCCAGCGTGGAATGTGATGTGGGAAGAACGGAAAGAGTTGTCGACAGCTATCGGAAGTTAGTGCGGGTCGATCGGATTGATTGAAAAACGACGAGAGGGGGTGTCGTAACGTCTAATCCGGCAGGAACTCGGGGTGGATTCGCCTGGCAATCACCCCCTGCTCCCATGCCAGATTCAAGAGATGTTCGAGGCCGCGTCGGCATTCCTCATTCCAGGCGCGGGTGTCCTCATTGACATACATGCCGACGAATCGGTCGGCCAGTCTCGCGTCCAGACCGCGTCCGAACTGCATGGCGTATTGCAAGGCCTCCTGTCGGTGGGCCAAGCCGTAGTCGATACTGGCCCGAAGATAGCCGGACACCTCCAGACAACATGGTTCGCCAAGATCCTTCCGGATGGCGTTGGCGCCCAGCGGCAGCGGGAGACCGGTCCGGTCGTGCCACCAGCCTCCGAGGTCAACCAGCTTAGTCAGGCCGTGAGTCTCGAAGGTCAGTTGCCCCTCGTGGATGACAAGCGCAGCATCCGCCTTGTCGCTGTCAATGGCGTCGAATACCTGATCAAATGGGACCTCAACGGCCTGGAACTCATCCAGATAAAGCCGCAGCACGAGAAATGCCGTCGTAAATTTACCGGGGATGGCAATACGCTTACCGCGAAGATCGGCCGGATCGAACCGGCGCTTTGCCACAACGATCGGCCCGTAGTTCCGTCCAATACTGGCGCCATGGGGCAACAGAATGTAGCGGTCGGCCACATAGGTGTAGGCGTGGACTGAGAGCGCCGTGACCTCCAGTTTACCCTCAATCGCCCAACCGTTCAGTGTGTCGATGGCTTCGAGGATGTGCTGAAAGCGAAATCGACCCGTCTGGAGTCGCTCCTTGGCCAAGGCGTAAAACATAAATGCATCGTCCGGATCGGGGCTGTGCCCGATTCGGATCAGGCGTGTATTCATACGCTGTCCGTTCTCCAACATCGGCAATTTCGTCAATCGTCCGTATTACGTCGACCCCTTTTATACATCGGGATCGTAGTGGGCGCAAGGACTCATTAAGGTTGGCGACTCCACCGTAGACGATTGTCCTCGGGCCGATTATCCTTGACAATAGTATCGTGGATATCCATAATAAGTTGTTTAGTGGTCTGAGGGCTTCGTTGACGTTTTACTTACAGTACCGCGAGGACCAGGGGCTCGCGGTTTTTCCGTTTCTAAGACCCTGATCATATCAGCGGAATATAGCGCTGTGATGAAGAGGGATAATGGCTCTTGACGATGGAACTGAGGACACAGGCGGGGGTTCGAGGCCCGATAAAGGGGCCCGGCATCGCCCCCTTGAGGTCAAAGTAGACGGCCGCGGGGTCGAGTCGGCCATCCGGCTCTTCAAAAAGCTTGTTTTGCGCGATGGCATCCTGAAAGAACTGAAACGACGGGCGCATTACGAAAAGCCGGGAGAGAAGCGGCGTCGAAAGGTCCGAGAGGCCGCGCGCAGGCTTCGCCGCCAGGCGGCCCGTGCGGTGCGTCGCGACCAATCGGAATTCTAAATCTCTCGGAAAGGTCCGTGTACCAGGCATTGCGCCACTGCTGCTGAGTCAATCGGCCGGAGGCGGTGACAGCTCTTTGTAGATTTCGAGAAAGATCGAAAGCGTCACGAGCAGGGCCGGTCCAAGGATGAATCCGAGAATACCGAATACCTGAAGACCGCCAAGCATACCAAAAAACAATACAAGCGTCGACAGATTCGTCTCGCCGGAGATAAGGGCGGGCTTCAACAGATTATCGACGGTACTGACGATGGCCACCGACCAGCCGAGCAACAGCAGACCGCGAATCCAGCCCTCCTCCAGGAACAGATAGAGCACAGCTGGGACCCAGATCAACCCCGAACCGCCAATCGGGAGCAACGAGAATAGGGCGGTCGCCAGTCCCAGAAAAACCGGGTACGGGACCCCCACCACCCAGTACCCGATGCCCCCAAGGATGCCTTGCGCCAGCGCAGTGAGGATGGTTCCGCGCACGACGGCCGATACCGCATCGTAGAGGCGTGAAAACAGCGCCTCCGCATGCTTGCGCTCCAACGGTAACAGTCCCTGGAGGTTGCGAACGATTGCCTCGCCGTCCCGAAGCAGAAAGAACAGAGTAAACACGGTCAGAGCGAAATTGATGGTGAAGCTTAAGATATTGACGGCGATCCCTTTCAGGTGATCGACGATAAAGCCACTGAACGCACTCAAACCGCCAAGCAGCAGTGCGTTCAAGTCGAGACCGAGACTTTTGAAAGGCGAGTTGACGCGATCCCATACCGCCCTGGCGGCGGTGACCGCCGGATGGGACGCAATTCCCGCCAGCCCCTCCTGCTGGTAGATCCGTTCTACCGTCTGATAGACACTGACGGCTTCCTGGGTCAGTACCCATCCGCACAGTACAGCCGGGATCATCACAGCCGCAATCACCATGACTGTCAGTAACAGCGCCGTCAGTCCGGGCTTGCCGCCGACCCGCCCCAGGAGATTACGATAGACCGGCTGAAAGATGATGACCAGAACGGTGGCCCACAAAATCGGAGATGCGAAAGGCACGACGATCAAGTAGGTCAGATAAAGGAGTAGGAGCAGGAAACCATAAAAGAATACGACGGAGATCTTGGGACCGTCTCCATCCCGTCGAGCATGTATCCCGTCATCGTTCTTCAAGACCATGCTCTCCGCCTCGGTTGTTCGTATAGCTTAATCAAAGAGTTCAGGATCGGTATTATTGTTCCGGATGCAAGCGCTGGCCATCTGCGCGGTATTCCGCGCTACACCGATGCGACCGAATCGATCCAACAGAATGACGCCGACCTCAGCGCTGGTCCTGGCGGTCAATTCGCCGACGGCAAGTCTGGCGGCCGCCATCGGATCTTCGCCGTTTCGCAGAAACTCGAGAACCGTCTTGGCGAGCGCAAGCTTCATAATCGCCTCCCCGTTACCCGTGCAACTGACCGCGCCAAGCCGATCGTCCGCATACGTCCCGCAGCCGATCAATGCCGAGTCGCCCACGCGGCCGGGCGCCTTGAGCGGCAGGCCGCCCGTTGAGGTGGCGGCCGCCACGTGTCCCGATCGGTCGAGGGCGACAGCGCCGACCGTGCCGACCCCTGCGGCGGTCTCCTCTCGCAGCGCGGTCCATCGGGCGCGCTGCCGATCGGTGACCAGCGTGTCGACCCCGCACTCCTGAATTCCGGCCACAGCCGCGAACTGCCGAGCCCCTTCACCCACCAGGAGGATCGGTCCCCCCGCCTCCATCACGGCCCTCGCCAGCGTCACCGGGTTGGCGATTCGTTTCACGGCGCCGACGGCCCCAGCCGCCAGGCTTCGACCGTCCATAATCGAGGCATCAAGCTCGATCTCGCCATCCCGATTCAGACAGGCGCCTCGGCCGGCGTTGAAGGCCGGATCGTCCTCCAACGTCTTGACAGCTTGTTCGACAGCCTCCACTGCGGAGCCACCGGCTGTAAGGACCTGCCACCCGCTGACCGCGGCCGCGCGGATGCCTGCCTGCCGAACCTCGAGCAGGTCGGGGGTGATCGTCCCCGCTCCACCATGTACCAAGATCACAGGACCGAACGATCTGACGACCATCACTGCGACCTCCTCACTGTCGCTGTTGCGCGAGATATGCCTCTGCCATGGCAATCCGCTCAAGGATCGGGGGATGGGTATACAAGAGCCAGACCACAGCGCGCGGCGGGTCGACGTCCGAGAGATTCGATCTGGCCAGCACGACCTCCGAGTCGATGAAGGCCCTGGGGTTCGCGGTGAGACGGAGCGATTCGCGATCGGCCTCGCGCTCGAAGGCGCGTGAAATCGCCATCCGGATCGGCGTCGTCAGGATGGCAAGGACGAGCAGGAGCAACAGTACGAACGGTAGCGAACGGGGATCGGCCGGATGAATGAAGCCGAAGCGTCCCGAGTCGGCCGCCATACGAAGAAGGCGGGCGATCAGCCAGAGGGTCCCCAGCGCCGAGACAGCGCTCAGCGCCATCCCCTTCCAGATGTGGTGCCGCCTCCAGTGGCCCAGCTCGTGTGCGACAATTAACTCCACCTCCTCCGGGGTCGAGGCCGCAAGCAACGTGTCGTACAGCACGATCCGTCTCGCTCGTCCAAACCCTGTAAAGTACGCATTGGTCTTCGTCGTCTTGCGGCCGGCATCGATCTCCAGGATCGGCCCGACCGTCAGACCCGCCCGATCGCTCAGTATACGGAGTCGGTTCACCAATTGCTGATCCTGCACCGGTCGGAACGTATGGAAAAGCGGATCGAAGAGGATCGGCGACAGCTCGGCCAGCACGGTCATGACAAGTACGACAACAATCCACACCGGCAGATACCAGCGCACGGGATCCCGCCGGATGAACGCATAGAGTACGATCAGCAGCGGGAGTAGGATCACCGTGTTGACCAGCATCGCCTTAAGATAATCCCCTGACCACGCCGCAAGCGTCTGGCGGGAGAGACCGAACAGGTGCTCGCGAACGAAGCCGCCGTAGAGGCTGACGGGAAAGGTCACCACATGATACAACGCGGCCACCATGAGGCCGTACAATCCGACCGTCAGCCAGACGCGTCCGCCAGTCATCGAGACGCTGAGATCGCCGATCTTTGCGGACAGCGGAGTCAGGGTCAGGAGCCCGAAGAGGCCGAGGGTTACTATCATTCGCACGCCGTACAACAGATATCGCCCGCGCGCGTAGGCTCGTCCCCTCGCCAACTCATCAGTCGTAAAATAGTGTCGGGCCTTCTCCGCCAACGACGCGCGCGACTCTGCGGGCGGCGCATTATCCCCACGCGCCTGCCTGTCAATCGACATCGTCACACCGGCAAGCGCCAGCAACATCAGCAGACCTGACCATTGCGATGCCATATCCTACAAGCCTGAAAGCAGGTCGGCCGGTCAATTCAACAGGCCGAGCACCTTGTGCAGTTCGACGCGGGCCGCCGTATAATTCGGCTCGATGTCCAGCGCCTTCTTGAGCTCTCTGATCGCCTCTTCGTATCTCCCTTTCCGTATCAACACCCGACCCATATTCATATAGGGGTAGTGGCGCGGCTCGTACCGCCTGGCCGCTATGGCCTTTTCCAGCCATACCATCGCTTCATCATAGTCCCCCTTCTCAATCAGATAGACACCGATATCGTTGTACGGATTCCCGAACTCCGGATCGATCCGGATGGCAACCTTGCACTCCCGAATGGCCTCGTCGATCTCTCCGCGCAGGCTGTAGGCCCACCCCAGGAAGGTATGCGCCTCGGCCGTCGGGTAGAGTTCGATCGATCGTCTGTAGGCCGCGATGGCACCCTCCAGATCACCGTCCGCCTGCAATCGGTATCCCTCTTTAAAGTAGAATTCCGCCAACTCAAGTCGTCCCGGATCAGGCATGGTTTTCACCGCTTTCTACCTTGTCGGCGCTGAGACGGCCAGCCTTACGGTGGTGTAGTATCCCATAAGTCCCTTCACAGTGATCGTCATTCCGGGCTTGACCCGGAATCCAGTCTGTCTGTGCTGGATTCCCGCTTTCGCGGGAATGACGGCTTCGGAAATGATGTCAGGAGCGTAAGCGACATTACACCAGCATGTACGATTTCATTCTACCACGTGAACAGGCAGTGCTGCGTGTTGAAAAGAGGCCCTGTACTCAGGCCAGTTTCTTGTGGAATCGAAGAATACTTGTAGTGATCAGCACAACCCCGATGGCGGTCAGGATCAACAGATGGGTCCAGAGATAGGAGATCCCGATCCCCTTCAGCATGATCCCCCGGACAATCTCGACGTAATAGGTGAGAGGAATCACATAGGCAATACTTTTGGCGAGAGGCGGCATCCCCTCAATCGGAAAGAGGACGCCGGAGAGATAGACCGATGGGACAAAGATGAAATACGCCATCTGCATCGCTTGCTGTTGGCTTTTGGCAATGGTGGAGAGGAGGATACCGAGACCCAGGGTCCCCATAATAAAAAAGAGCGACAGAAAGTAGAGGAGGATGAGGCTGCCGCGTATCGGGATTTCAAAGAACCAGACGCCGAACACCAGGGCGAAGGTCATCTGCGCGTAGCCGATAACAACATTCGGAACAATCTTGCCGATCATCAGCTCCCAGCGGCGCAGCGGGCTCACGATCAGCGCCTCGAGCGTGCCGCGCTCCCGCTCGCGCACGACGACCATCGCGACGATGGTGATGGTGGTCTGCATCAGGATGAAGCTCAACAGACCGGGAATGATAAAGATGGCGCTGACAAGGTCGGGGTTGTACCAGGCCCGGACCCGGACATTCAGGGGGGCGGGCGGTGGGATCCGGCCGGTACTCCGTTGCAGCGTCTCCGATGCGATCCTGAGCGAGCCGACCTGGCCGATGGCGTTGGCCGCATTGATGGCCGAGGTCGCCACCAGCGGGTCCGAGGCGTCGACGATCACCTGGATCTGGGCGACGCGCTGCTGCTTGAGGGCACGGGCGTAGTCCGGCGGCAGGACGATCCCCACCTTCGCGCGTCCGCCATCGATCAGTCGGGTCATCGCGTCATAACTGTCCACACGATAGTCGAGGTTGAAATATTGAGAGTTGGTAAAGGCGTCAAGGAGTTCCCGACTCTCCGGCGTCCGGGACTGGTCGAGCACCGCGGTCACCATATGCTTGACGTCGGTGTTGATGGCCCACCCGATGATGCCGAGAACCATCATCGGCATGAACAGCATCATCCCCAGCGTGAAGCGGTCGCGCCACATCTGGATGAACTCTTTACGGATGAGGCCGAGCAGGCGCGATCTCATATCCCCCCTTCCCGCATTCGCCTCAGTTGTGCCCGAAGCGAGCGGCGGTCGGCCAGGCCGACGAACGAGACAAAGATATCCTCAATGGAGGGGATCGTCGCCTCCACCCGGTTGACCTTCAGCCCTTCGCCGTTCAGGCGAGCCTCGACATCGGCGGGCACCAGGCTTTTGTCCTCGGTCACGACGTGGATGGTGTTGCCGAATCGAACGACCTCCGCCACACCGGGCAGCGTTTCGAGGAAGAGCGTCGCCTCCCGCATCGGCCGGCATTCGATCTCGAAGACCTGGCCTTTCAGGGCATTCGCCTTAATCTCGTCACGGGTCCCCTGGGCCGTCATCCGGCCCTGATAGATAAACCCCAGACTGTCGCAGTGCTCCGCCTCGTCCATGTAGTGGGTGGTGGCCACGATGGTGATCCCCTCCTCAGAGAGTCGGTAGATCAGGTCCCAGAAGTTTCGGCGGGAGACCGGATCGACCCCGGCGGTCGGCTCGTCCAGAAAGAGCAGCTCCGGCTTATGGATGATACTGCACCCCAAGGCCAGACGTTGCTTCCAGCCGCCAGATAAATGGGCCGCCAGCGCCCCCTCGCGTCCGGTCAGGTCCGCCATCTGGACCATCCGCTCGATCCTGGCCCGCTTGATCCCGTTGGGGACCGAGTAGAGGCTGGCGTAAAAGTCGAGGTTTTCCCGGACGGTCAGGTCCTCATACAGGCTGAACCGTTGGGACATATAACCGATCCGCTCCTTGATCCGCTCCGGCTCTCGCGTAATATCATAGCCGAGCACATACCCGGACCCCTCGGTCGGATCCAACAGCCCACAGAGCATCCGGATGGTCGTGGACTTGCCGGCCCCGTTGGGACCCAGAAACCCATAGATCTCGCCGCGCTTGATCTGCAGGTCCACATGATCTACGGCGACGATCGATCCGAATCGCCTGGTCAGCCCTCGGGTGATGACAGTGTAGACGTCAGGGTCAAGTTCAGCCATTGAGAGGACCCCCGTGAGCGGATGGGCGACGACTGCTCGGCTGCGCCCCTCCGCCATCCGTCCTGATCTCGGTATCGGCCGGCATCCCCGGCTTGAGCAGCCGCTCGTGATTGTCCAGGCGGATCTTGACCCCGAACACCAGGTTCACACGCTCCTTCTTGGTCTGGACCGTACGAGGGGTAAATTCGGCCTTGGAGCTGATCTCGACGACCTTCCCCCCAAAACGCCGGCTCGGGAACGAATCGACCGTGATCGCCGCCTCCTGGCCGATCTTGACCAATCCGATCTCCGACTCCGGAATGTAGACGCGCAACCAGAGATCATCCGGATCGATGAGGATCACGATGGGAAAACCGGGATTGACGACCTCCCCCTGTTCGGCACGCTTGGTCAGCACAATCGCGGAGAGGGGCGCCGACATTGCGGCATCGCGCAGTCGGACCTCGGCCATTGCGAGCGCTGCCCTGGCGCGATCGCGTTCGTGACGGGCCGCCTCGATCACCTCCGGTCGAGGCCCGACCCGGACCAGGTCGTACCGCTCACGGGCGGCCTTGACCTGGCTCATGGCTACCTCCATCCGATTGGTGGCGCGGTCGCGCTCCTGCACCGAGATCGCACCCTCCTTCAACAGGTTGTCGAATCGCTCCCAGTCGTCCCGCGCGAGCCTCAGATTATCCTCCGCCTGCTGCAGATTGGCGCGCGCCTCCTCGATCTCCTGCGTACGCGAGCCGGCCAACAGCTCTT
The DNA here is from genome assembly GCA_003104975.1 of Candidatus Methylomirabilota bacterium. NCBI lineage: Bacteria > Methylomirabilota (SeqCode) > Candidatus Methylomirabilota bacterium. The sequence continues at coordinate 25,944 of PQAM01000010.1, read as the reverse complement.
TGAGCTGCGCCTCGGCCCTGGCCAGCGCCGCCCGCGCCTGTGCCGCCTCCGCCTCAAACTCTGCGGTGTCGAGACGCGCAATGACCTGACCTGTCCGGACCTGATCGCCCTCGTCAACCAAAAGCTGGGCGAGGCGGCCCGGAAGCTTCGAGCTCACCTCGACCTCGGTCGCCTCGATGGTCCCGTTCGCCACCAGGCTGTTGCCGCCCCCCTTGTCGCGCACCAACCCCCATCCGGCAATAGCCGCCGCGCCAGTCAAGGCCAGCAACGCAATCATCAGTCCTATCCTACGGTTTTGTAACGTCACACACCATCTCGCTGTACTGTCTCAACAGTTACTCATCGTGAAGCAGCTTCTTAAAAGCAGTCTCGTCGAGGGTGGGGATGTCGAGGCACTTGGCATCGTCAAACTTGCTGCCGGGATCCTTGCCCACGACGACGTAGTCGGTCTTCGAGCTGACCGATGAGGTAACGCGACCGCCGGCCTGCGCGATCAGCTCTTTCGCCTCGTCGCGCGTCAGTGTCTCCAACCCGCCCGTCAAGACGAACGTTTTACCTGCCAGCGGGCGAGGTCCCGCCGTGACTCCTGCTTCCGTCATGCTCACACCCACCTCTCGCAACTGGTCGATCTGGCGGCGGTTCTCCGGCTGGCAAAAATAGAGCGCTAGGCTTTGAGCGATGCGGGGGCCGATGCCGTAGATCCCGGCCAGCTCCGCCTCCGGCGCCTGCTCCAGCCGATCCATCGAGCCGTACTGCCGGGCCACAGTCGCCGCCACATGCTCGCCCACATATCGAATGCCCAACGCGAACAACAGGCGACTCAGCCCGCGGTCCTTACTGCCCTGGATGGCGTTGTACAGGTTGGTGGCGGACTTGTGTGCCAGCCGTTCGAGCCCAGCCAGCGTCTCCACGTCGAGACGGTACAGATCGGCAAACCCCGTGACCAGCGTCCGATCCACAAGCTGCTCCACCACGGCCTCGCCCAGATGTTCGATATCCATGGCCCGCCGGGAGCCGAAATGCAGCAACGACTCCTTCAACCGGGCTGTGCAGGCGGAGTTCGTACAACGGCTGACAACCTCTCCCTCCGGTCGGAAGGCCGCGGCGCCGCAGACCGGACACCGGGTGGGGAAACGAAACGGCCGACTGTGAGACGGCCGCTTGTCCTGAATGACTCTGAGAATGTGCGGGATCACATCTCCGGCCCGCTCGACCAGGATCGTGTCCCCCTCCCGGACGTCCAGCCGCTCGATCTCATCGGCGTTGTGCAGCGTGGCCCGGCTGATCGTGGCACCGGCGATCTCCACCGGATCGAGCAGGGCGGTCGGCGTCATGGCCCCCGTCCGTCCGACGCTGATATCGATCTGTCGGATCACGCTGGTCGCCTGTCGCGCCGGAAATTTGTAGGCAATCGCCCACCGGGGGTGATGGGTGGTCGAGCCAAGTCCCCGTTGCTGTTCGATCGCATCAACCTTGACTACGACCCCGTCGCAGTCGCACCCGATCTCGTCACGGGCAGCCTCGACCTCAAGGCAGGCCACGATGGCTTCCTCAATATCGGCGCAACGCCGACGATACCGCTCCAGCGTCTGTTTTCGGTCTTTGGGATCGAGCAGGAATCCGGACTCCAGCAATTGCTCTATCGCCTGCCAATGGCGTATGAACGGATCGGGATCGGCGTAGCTGACACCGTAGATAAAGATATCAAGGGGACGACTTGCGGTAATCCGCGGGTCTTTCTGCCGGACCGACCCGGCTGCGGCATTCCTGGGGTTGGCGAATGGCTCTTCACCTGCCGCCTCAAGCCCCCGATTCAATTTCTCAAACGCCTGGCGCCACATGAAGATCTCGCCGCGCACCTCCACGGCGGCGAACGCGACTAACGATCCGTGCAGACGGTGGGGCAGATTTCTGACCGTCATCAGGTTTTGCGTCACATCCTCACCGTATCGCCCGTCCCCCCTCGTGGCTCCCCGTACGAGCCACCCATCCTCATAGAGCAGGGCTACGCCCAGCCCATCGACCTTCGGTTCGACGACATACGTAAACTGCTCGCCGGGAAGCGCCCGCCGGATCCGGGCCTCGAACTCTCGAAGTTCGCCGGCATTGTAGGCGTTGTCCAGTGAGAGCATCGCAGCCTTGTGCTGGACCGAGGCGAATCCCTCGACCGGCCGGCCACCGACGCGCTGGGTCGGCGAGTCGGGGGTGATCAGTTCGGGATGGGCCTGTTCAAGCTGCCGCAGTCGCTGAAACAGCGTATCGAACTCGGCATCGGTAATCTCGGGCCGGTCCAACACATAGTACAGGTATTCATGGCGGCGAATGAGCCGTCGAAGCTCCTCGGCCTGCGCGCGAAGTGTAACGGTATCCGGACCCTTTCTCGACATGATATACAGAGCGACTCCTTGTAAGTAGCTGGATTTACAGTTGTTACCTCCAGCCTATTGGTAGCAGAGTTCGTATAGTGAGGCAAGGTAAATCGGTCCTTAAACCCTCTCCACGGTCGGCTGTCTAATGAGGCAAACAGTCACAATAACCCCAACAGGAGGGAACGATCATGAAGCAGGCTCTATCGAAACTGGCGGTCGTCGCGCTCATCACGGGTGGATTGGTGGCTATTACGCAGCCGGCTCTGGCATGGGTCAGGGTCGCCGTCAATGTTGGTATCCCCGGCCCGGTCGTCATTGCCCGCGCTCCCGTTGTCGTACCGGCCCCGATTCGATATGTACGACCCGCGCCGGCCCATTATCGGCCTGTCTGGATTCCCGGACATTACAACCATTGGGGCGCTTGGATCCCCAGCCACTGGCGATAAACCCATTCTGCTCCTCCTGCCCCCTCCCCCTCCCTCCGACCGCTGAGGGACTGGCCGCCCGGCCGGTCCCTCAGTGTTTTTTATTGCTCTTTGGGGTTCCGGGTAGCATCCAGACTTTTGTATCAACGGAATGGTACACTACCTGCTACAAATTCCATTGACTTCTGATTCTCCAACCCCTTAGAATGCCGCCGTTACGAGTGGAACCTATCTCCCACCCACCTCGAAGGACTGACTGACTTCTCTGAGACTGGCGATCTCTGTTGAGAGTGGACGCAGGCCCTCACGATCCCAACAGAGAAGGATGACTCGATAATGACGGACACTCACATATTAATTACCGGTGCTGGCGGATTTGTCGGAACGCACATGTGTCGCTTTGCCGCAGTAGGAAACGTTCGGTTTCGCGCCTTTGATTTCAGCTCCGAGCGGCTGAAGGTAATTGAAGCAATGGGAGGGGAAATCTACCGCGGTGATATCACAAACTATGAGGAGGTGACCGAAGCGGTCAAGGGCGCTCGGGCTGTGCTTCACCTAGTCACGGCCCACGAACACATGCTTCAGACGGCTCACGAGCGGATCACCCTCGGGGGGGTTCGCAACATCATCCGCGCCTGCGCGGAGCATGGAACCAGGCGTTTCCTCTTTGTGAGTTCGATCAAGGCCGCGCGCAACTACCCAGGTTATTATGGCACAACCAAGAAGAAAGCGGAGGAGATACTCCAGCAGGCCGATCTGGACCTCACCGTCTTTCGACCGGCCCTGCTCTATGGACCCGGCGAAGTGCGGCTCCGAACGATCGGGGACATCATGCAGAAATGGCGCGTCGTGCCGATCATCGGAGACGGTTCCTATGTCATCTACCCCATCTTCGTAGGCGACCTCGTGGCGGCCATGTTCAAGGCTATCGATGTCCCCGAGACGATCGGCAAGACCTACGATATAGGTGGGCCGGAGGCGTTGACGTACGACCAGATCGTGGACTATTTGATGGACCGTCTTGGCATCAAGGCAGTGAAGATCCATGTACCACTTGGTGTGTGCGCGCTGATCGCCCGGTTGGTTCAGGCCGGCTCTACGCACCCGATCGTCTTTATGGACCAAGTCCTGGCGCAGAAAGCCCCCGTGAACTGCAATATTGATCCTGCCCGACGCGATCTTGGCTTTGATCCGATCTATTTTTGCGATGGGCTTTCGAAGTACTATCCGGAGACCGTTCACAAAGGATGAGAATGTGGGGACCACGGCTCTAACTGCGCACACGCCGTTCCAAGCGTCGGAAGACAGGGCAGGCTTCCTCTAGAACACAGAGGTCTCATACGATGCGCGTTCTGGTTCTTGGAGTTGGAGGGTTTATTGGATCACATCTGGCTCACCGACTGCTCCGCACGACGGAGCACGAGGTAGCGGGCTTCGACCTCACCGATAAGAAGCTAGAGGAGGTGTTGGAGCTCCCACGATTCACCTTCAGGCGGGGCGATGTCCGCCACGAGCGCGACACGATCAGTGAGATGATCGACGGGACAGACATTGTGGTCGACCTCATCGCCCACGCCAACCCCAGCCTCTATGTGCAGAAGCCCCTGGAGGTCTTCGAGCTGAATTTTCTCGAGAACCTGCGTATTGCCCAACTGTGTATGGCAAAGAAAAAGCACCTGGTCCAGTTTTCTTCATGCGAGGTGTACGGCAAGACGGTGGCGAGCGTGTGCGCGGATGAGCTCCAGGATCCCGCGAACCTCCGACATGCGCTCTTCACTGAGGACACCACCAATTTCATTCTCGGTCCGGTCGGGAAGCACCGGTGGATTTATAGTTGTGCCAAGCAACTCCTGGAACGTGTTCTTCACGCCTACGGAATGTCGTACGGCCTCAACTGGACGGTAGTCCGCCCCTTTAACTTCATCGGGCCCAAGATCGACTTTCTCACGTTTGAACAGGAAGGGAACCCACGGGTATTCTCGAACTTCATGTCCGCCCTACTGGAGAGCTCTCCAATGAAACTCGTCAATGGGGGTCATCACAAACGATGCTACACGTATATCGACGATGCCATCGACTGCATCACACGGATTCTTGAGAATCCTGGAGGCGTATGCGATCGCCAGATCTTTAATGTCGGCTCCCCGGCTAATGAGATCTCCATCCGAGATCTCGCCTACCGAATGCGTGACATCTACGCTGCGAAGTTTATCAAGCCTGGCGAGAGGCTTCCCGAGATACTGGACGTAGACAGCACTGAATTCTACGGTGAGGGATACGAGGATTCCGACCGTCGCATCCCGGACATCACCAAGGCACAGACGCTCCTGGGTTGGCAGCCCAGGTACGATCTCGATCGGACCATCGAGTTGAGCATAGCGGGATATGCCAATTACGCCCCCGGTGCAACTATCGCCTGAAGCCAGGGATAGCGACAACCCGCGACCTCATGCCTAACCCCGCCCTTGTCATCGCCATTCCCGCGTACAACGCAGCCCTCACCCTCGAGAGCGTCTTTGATCGGATCCCAAAGGAGATCATCGGGCGAACCGCTCACTACGTTGTCGTCAATGATGGCAGCACCGACGGCACGTCCGACGTGGCCCGTCGGCTCCACGAGCGCCTCCAGAACCTCACACTGATCGAGCACCCGACAAACCGGGGCTACGGGGAAGCCGCCAAAACCGGGCTTACCAAATCCCTGGAACTCGGGGCGGGCTTTATCGTGTGGCTTCATGCCGACGGCCAGTACGCTCCTGAGTCCATTCCCGAGCTGCTTGCGCCGCTGGAGAGGAGCGAAGCCGACATCGTTCAGGGGTCTCGCCTGAAAGGCGGAGGGGCCCTGCAGGGCGGCATGCCGCTGTACAAGTTTGTCGCAAACAAGGCGCTAACATGGCTGGAAAACCGCGTCTTTGGTTTGCATCTTGCCGAATATCATAGTGGGTACATGCTGTATCGGCGCGAGGCCTTGGCAGCTATCCCCTTCCAGCACTTCACCGGCCGCGGCTTCGTGTTTGACCAGGAGATGATTGTCGTAGCCAAGATCCTCAGACTGCGGGTCGTCGACGTGCCCGTCCCCACGCGTTATGCCGGTGAGAAGTCGCACCTCAAACCGATCCCTTACGGAATCGACGTCCTCACGCTCATGGGTCGTTACCTGCGGGGCGACTATCACCGGCTGGTCAAATAGCCGCACGCGGCTGGCTTGTCATGCGGCTCGGAAGGAGTGAGATGCGTGTATCTGCCCTGTGGCTGACGGTCTTCTTCCTCACGGCATTTCTCTCGGTCTCCAGCGGGATCATCGCTTCCACCGACGGGCTCTATGTCTTCAAAGTCACCCAGGCGCTTGTGGAGCGCGGCGAGATTACCATCAGTGGAGAAAATATCCCGACCGGGCATGAAGAGCAATCCGTTTCGCGATTTGGGCTTGGACTCTCGCTGGCTGCCATCCCGTCATACCTTTTGGGCAGACTGGTCTCCGTCTTCGCCCCGGAGTCCTTTCAGAGCCTCGTTCTGAAAGGAAGCGTTTCCCTGACGAATGTGGTCGTGAGCGCGCTCGTCTGTTTGCTCCTCTTCTTGACGGGGAGGCAGCTTGGCTACTCGGATCGCGTGTCCCTGCTGCTTACCGTGTGTTTCGCATTTACGACGTTCTTCATCGTATACGCCACCAAGTCGTTCCTCACTCAACCCCTGGAGACCCTTTGTCTCGTCGGCACCCTCTACTGCCTCATCAAATACAGTCGCGCCCCTGACACGATGGCGGCGTTGTACGCCGGAGGCTTTTGCGGGATAGGAATCCTGACAAAGTGGGTGTTCCTCATCAACCTTCCGATAGTGATCGCATACCTGCTTGCTGCCTCAGGTAGGAACCGCCGAGCGCGCGACCTCTCCAGCTTCGCCCTCCCGGTGATGCTATTCCTTGCCCTCGCGCTAGGATACAACTATATGCGGTTTGGCTCCATCGTGCGGACTGGGTACGGGGGAGTCGCGGTCTTTTCAACCCCCCTGTTGGTGGGGCTGTATGGGCTCTTGTTCAGTGCCGGCAAAAGTCTATTCCTCTACGCGCCCATCGCCGTGTTGGGGTGTGTCGCGATGAGACCATTCGGAAAGAGTCACAGGCGAGAGATGTTGCTCTTGCTTGGGCTCTTCAGCGCAAATCTCATGATCTCTTCCACATACCACACATGGGCCGGCGAAGGGAGCTGGGGACCCCGCTACTTGACGGTGGTGCTCCCCTGTCTGGTTCTACCGTTCGGAACTATGCTGGAAGGTGCGTCCCGTCAGATCAGGCGGGGAGTTCTCGCGCTCTCGCTGGTGGGTCTGTTGGTACAGTTCGGTGGCGTCTCAATCTACTACGGGACCTACTACCGGGTGATCGGAGAGTATCCGTATCAGAGTGTTCCCTCGGACCCGCTGTTTATGTACAAGGCTCACTTTGTCCCCAACTACTCACCAGCCTGGAGGCACATGAAAATAGCGGTACGAAACTGGGGTCGATTTCTGAGAGGCGAAAAACCGGCATTCACTATTAAGGCCGGCAGCGAGCGCATTCCTCTCTCGGATGCGGACCTTGCGAAACTTCCCGAGACCCTGGACCTATGGTTTGCCTACGCCTACTACGCGGGCGTCCCGTTCGGCCTCTGCCTGCTCGGGATGACCAGCCTGATTGGCGCTGCCGCAGTCATGGGGTGGCGGCTCTATCGGCAGTGCGGGGAATCGTAATGGTGCAGCACCGTAGTGAGTGAACGATTGCGGCTGCGACAACTCTTCCACCACAGGAGGGGTATTACCCATGCATGACAGCTCTACTCCGGGTCCCGCTCATCGCCTTGACATCCGTGCGCTTCTTCGGTAGGGTGACCCTAACGCTCGGAGTCATGCGGTATCGGGACGCGTGATGGTGGACGCTACGGTTCTGCAACAACTTGAACAGTTGGCTGACCAGCTTGGCGTGAAGGTCCTCTACGAGAACCTGGACCAGCAGGAATTCGTCGTGAGAAGCGGGACCTGTACGTTGCGGGGCCGGCTAGTGGTGATCATCGATCATCACCTTACTCCGGGCGATCGAATACAGGTCCTGGCCGATTGCCTGTCACGTTTCGATCTTTCCGCAATCTATCTGATCCCGGCTGTTCGCGAGTTGATCGACGCGCGACGGACCGCGCCGCCTGCGGCATAGGAGGGAGGAGGACGGATATGGGAGCACACATGAGTCAACAGGCTATGAAGGTATTCTTGGGGCAGCAGAAGGTCTGCCGACTGGCGACGGTGGATCGACACGGCCAGCCGCATGTTGTGCCCGTGTGGCACATCCTGCTGGACGGTGAACTCTATCTCGAGACCTCGCCGCGATCCAAAAAGGGCCGGAACCTGCAGGCCAACCAGAAGGTCGCCCTCGTGGTCGATGGTGGCGATCGTTTTGAGGACTACAAAGGGGTGATGATTCAGGGAACGGTGGAGTTCGTCAACGATCCGCAGAGGCTCCAGCAGTTCCGTGATGCGATGGCGCAGCGCTACTTCGGTACCGCCGAGCACCCGGGCTACACGTATCTGGTGAGCGGTCCTGACCCGCTCCTGATGAAGGTCATCCCCAAAAAGGTCGTGACGTGGGATTACAGTCAAAAGGCTCTGAAGTCTGACTCCTAAAGATTGAACTTGACAGTCGCGGGTATTCCGTTACACTAAATTAGCCTTTTAATCGAACTCAGAGAGGTTCGAAAAGGAGTTGAAGTGGAAAGTTCGCAGTTCATTCTAATCAGCGTGTCTCGAATAACCTCCTCGCCGGGCGGTGAGGGGGTTTTTTTATGCCCTGACCTTCATGGCCACTGAGTTGAACGAAAAGGCCCAGATCCTCGATCCGCCGGCAATCCAGCGGGCCGTCACCAGGATTGCCCACGAGATCGTCGAGCGGAACAACGGGACGGAGAACCTGGTCCTGATCGGCCTGCGCAGCCGTGGGGTTGATCTGGCACGGCGGATCGCCAGGGAGCTGATGCTGATTGCCGGAACCGAGACGCCGGTCGGGACTCTGGATGTGACTCTCTACCGGGATGATCTGGGCAAGGTCGGGCCACAGCCGGTCGTTCGTAAAACCGAGATCCTGTTCTCGATCAACGAAAAGCGAGTGGTGCTGGTTGACGATGTCTTGTACACCGGCCGGACCATTCGAGCGGCCCTGGACGGACTGATCGACCTTGGCCGGCCTCGTCTCATTCAGCTTGCCGTTCTCGTCGATCGGGGTCACCGCGAGCTGCCGATTCGAGCCGACTATGTCGGCAAGAACGTCCCCACCTCGCGTGAGGAGCAGATTCAGGTTCTGCTGACTGAAGAGGATGGGGAGGACCGAGTCGTGATCGTAACACCGTAGGGAAAGACACGATGGGCCTCGCACGCAAAGATCTGTTGGGCATGCAGGAGCTGACGTCGGACGAGATCCGGCTGATCCTGGATACCGCCGAGTCGATGAAAGAGGTGGCCCGGCGCGATATCAAAAAGGTGCCGACCCTGCGCGGCAAGACCGTCATTAATCTGTTTTACGAGCCCAGCACGCGGACCCGTACGTCCTTTGAGATTGCCGGCAAGTGGCTTAGCGCCGACGTCATCAATATCTCCACCTCGGCCAGTTCGGTGACCAAGGGCGAGAGCCTGAAGGACACGGGCCTCACGTTGCAGGCGATGTACCCGGATATCGTCGTCATCCGTCATCCGGCTCCGGGCGCGGCAGTATTCTTGGCCACGCGGTTGGCCGCATCGATCATCAATGCCGGCGATGGCGCCCACCAGCACCCCAGCCAGGCCCTCCTCGATCTCTTTACGATCAGGGAGAAGATCGGGCGGCTGGAGGGGATGAAGGTGGCTATTGTCGGCGACATTGCCCACAGCCGGGTTGCCAGAAGCAACATCCAGGGAATGCAACGGATGGGAATGGAGGTGCGAGTCGCAGGACCCCGGACGATGCTGCCCCGTTTCATCGAACGATTGGGCGTTGAGGTCTTTACCAACCTGGAACGAGCGGTCGCCGAGGTCGATGTCATCATGATGCTCAGGCTGCAGACCGAACGTCAACAGGCCGGACTGTTCCCCTCGCTGCGGGAGTATTCGCGCCTGTTCGGCCTGACCGCGGAACGGCTGAAGGCCGCCAAACCCGACGTCCTGATTATGCACCCCGGCCCGATCAATCGGGGCATTGAGATCGCGCCCGACGTCGCCGATGGACCCTATTCGTTGATCCTCAATCAGGTGGAAAACGGCCTGGCGGTGCGGATGGCCCTCCTCTACCTGTGCGCCGGCGGCGGGCAGACTAGTGCTTGATTGGATTAATACCCGGACGTCATTCCCGCAGTCTTTAAATGGGAATCCATTGATTTGACTGGATACCCGCTTTCGCGGGCATGACGGCTTATGTGCGCGAACTTTCGCAATGAAGCATTAGTTCGAGGGATGAAGCGGTCATGCGGATTCTGATCAGAGGTGGGCGAGTCATCGATCCGGCAGCCGGATTGGACGATCTCCTCGATCTGTTCATTGAGGACGGAAAGATTGTCCGGATCGACAAAAATACGGGAGGCGGGAGGCGGGAGGCGGGAGGCGCTGATACCAAGGAACCCCGTACGGGCAAAGAGGCGAAAGCGTCAAGAAATGCGGAGTCCGCCCTTGGCGTTGATCGGGTGATGGATGCGACGGGGCTGGTGATCTGTCCCGGCCTGATCGACATGCATGTCCATCTGCGCCAGCCGGGACGTGAGGACAAGGAGACCATCGCGAGTGGAACGATGGCAGCCGCGAGGGGAGGCTTTACGGCGGTTTGCTGTATGCCGAACACCGATCCTGTCAACGATACGCGCTCAGTCGCCAAGTTTATCCTGGATACGGCCAAGCGCGAGGGGGCGGTTCAGGTCTATCCCGTCGGCGCCATCACGAAAGGGTTGAAAGGGGAGGAGTTGGCAGAGATCGGAGAGCTGTTCGAGGCCGGCTGCGTGGCCATCTCCGACGATGGCCGTCCGGTCATGAACGCCGAACTGATGCGGCGGGCCATGGAATACGCGACGATGTTCGATCTGCCGACGATTCAGCACAGCGAGGATCTGCATCTGAGCGGTAAAGGGGTCGTTCATGAAGGGCTGGTCTCGACCGAACTGGGGCTTCGAGGCATCCCGTCCGTGTCGGAGGCCGTGTTGGTCGCGCGCGACCTGTTGCTGGCCGAGTCGACCGGGGCGCGGCTCCACATCGCCCACGTCAGCGCGGCCGAATCGGTCCGCCTGATTCGCGAGGCTAAGGCCCGCGGGGTCCGGGTAAGCTGCGAGGTCACCCCGCATCATCTGACGCTCACGGAGGATGCCGTCCGCGACTTTGACGCGAACGCAAAGATGAATCCACCGCTTCGGTCCGAGGCCGACCGACAGGCGCTTATAGAAGGGCTGCAGGACGGCACCATCGACGTCATTGCCACCGATCACGCCCCGCATACGGTCCAGGAAAAGGAGCGCGAGTTTGACCTGGCCCCCAATGGCGTGATCGGCCTGGAAACCGCGCTTGCCGTGATACTGACGACGCTGGTGGCGCCGGGCATATTGAGCCTGCCGCAGGCGATCGCCAAGCTCACCAGCGAGCCGGCGCGGATCCTGAAGCTTTCGAAAGAGCGGATCGCCGAGGGCGCCGATGCCGATCTGACGATCTTTGATCTGCATCGTGAATGGATCGTCGACCCTACCACCTTTGCCTCCAAGAGCCGGAATACGCCCTTTGCCGGACGGCGGCTGACCGGTGCAACGGTCGCGACGTTGGTCGGAGGCAAGGTGGTGTGGGAGGCATGATAGAAGTGCGAGGGCAACGTTCAACGTGCAAGGTTCGATGTTAGAGGCTAGAGGTTGCCGGAACGGGGTATAGGGATGAAGAGGGCATTGCTGGCACTGGCTGACGGCACCATCTTTGAAGGGCGCGCGTTCGGCGCAGAGGGGGAGGCCGTCGGCGAGGTGGTCTTCAATACCAGTATGACCGGCTACCAGGAGGTCCTGACTGATCCCTCCTACAAGGGCCAGATGGTCGTGATGACCTATCCGCTGATCGGCAACTACGGGATCAATCCTGAAGATGTTGAGTCGCGCGCCCTGGCGGTCGAGGGGTTCATTGTGAAGGAGGCCAGTCCCTACCCGAGCAATTGGCGCAGCGCTCAAACCCTCGACAGCTATCTCACCGAACAGGGGATCGTCGGTATTCAGGGGATCGACACCCGCGCCTTGACCAGGCATCTCCGGGACCATGGGGCGATGGAGGGGGTCATCTCAACGCAAGACCTTGATCCCGAGCGCCTGATTGCCAAAGCGAAAGGCTCGCCTGGCCTGATCGGGCGCGACCTGGTGAAGGAGGTCGCCTGTACGTCGCCGTACACCTGGCACGAGGGGCCATGGCAGTTGAGCAAGAGCGACAAAGAGAGTGGCGAGTCAGTCAATCAGCTCAAGCTCTTCCCCTCACGCCTCACGCCTTACGCATCACGCTACAAGGTGGTGGCCTACGATTGCGGAATCAAGTTGAATATCCTGCGAAAGCTGATCGAGGCCGGGTGCGACGTCTCAGTGGTCCCGCCGGATACCCCGACATCTATGATCCTCGGGCTCAAACCGGATGGGATCTTCCTGAGCAATGGTCCCGGCGACCCCGAGGGTGTGCCGTATCTGATCGACAACGTTAGGAAGCTCATCGGCACAAAGCCGATCTTCGGTATCTGTCTTGGCCATCAGATCCTGGGTCTTGCCCTCGGAGGACGGACCTATAAGCTGAAGTTCGGCCATCACGGCGGGAACCAACCGGTCAAGGATCTGACGACGGGGAAGGTGGAGATCACCACCCAGAACCACGGCTTTGCCGTCGATATTGCGTCAATCCCGGACCCGGAGGTCGAGTTGACCCATATCAACCTCAACGACCACACCGTGGAGGGGATGCGTCATCGCCGCCTGCCGATCTTTTCGGTGCAATATCACCCGGAGGCCTCCCCCGGTCCCCACGACGCGAGCTATCTGTTTGAGCGTTTTGTAGGGTTGATGGCGCAGGCAGGTGCACGCTGATGAAGGCGCAGAGCGGGCTGATCATCTACCAGGCGCAAGAGGAATACCTGGAACGGCTGCTCCCCGAGAGGGACCTGCTGCTGCAGGAGATGGAACGCGTGGCGGATGCACATGGCATCCCCATCGCCGATCCTGAGGTGGCGACGTTTCTGGAGATCACGATCCGTGCGATCCGCGCAGAGCGGGTCCTGGAGGTTGGGACCGCCATCGGGTATGCCGATATCTTCATGGCGCGGGCCATGTCGCCTCACGGCAAGGTTGTCACGATCGATACGAAGGCCGGGATGATTGAAAAGGCTCGGGAATATGTCAAGCGGGCCAGGCTGGGGAAGCAGGTGGAGTTTCACCTGGGTCCGGCCCTGAAAGTGATCCCGACGCTTCCCGGGCTGTTCGACCTCGTCTATCTTGATGCGGTGAAGGCAGAGTACCGGGACTACCTGGATTTGGCCCTGCCGCTGATGCGGATCGGCGGTGTTGTCGTGTGCGACAATGTCCTCTGGCGAGGGCAGGTTGCAAGCGGACAGTCGGTTGACGAGCAGTATCGGCAGTCAACAGAGGCGCTGCGCGACTTCAACGACTACTTCGTTCATCACCCCCAATTACTTGCTCAGATTCTACCGGTAGGCGATGGCCTCGCCTACGGCGTGAAGGTGGAATAGGTGCCCAAGCGAACCGACATCGAAAAGATTTTAATCATTGGGTCAGGGCCGATTGTGATCGGGCAGGCGTGTGAGTTCGACTACTCGGGAACGCAGGCCTGCAAGGCCCTCCGTGAGGAAGGGTACCAGGTGATTCTGGTCAACTCGAATCCGGCCACCATCATGACCGACCCGGAGACGGCCGACCGGACCTACGTGGAGCCGCTGACCGTACCCGTGATGGAGCAGATCATCGCGCGGGAGCGGCCCGATGCGCTGCTGCCCACCCTCGGAGGGCAGACCGGCCTCAACCTGGCCGTCGCGCTGGCTGAGGCAGGGATTCTCGACCGGTACGGGGTCGAGATGATCGGGGCGAAGCTCCACGCCATCAAAAAGGCCGAAGACCGCGAGCTGTTCAAGCAGGCGATGCACAAGGTCGGGGTCGACGTGCCCGAGAGCGGCTATGCCGAGTCCTTCGAGCAGGCGCGCGCCATCGTCGAACGGATCGGCTACCCGGCCATTATCCGTCCGTCGTTCACGCTTGGCGGTACCGGTGGGAGCGTCGCCTACAACCGTGACGAATTCGACGAGCAGGTCCAGTGGGGCCTCAACATGAGCCCCATCCGCCAGATCCTGATTGAAGCCTCCGTCATCGGGTGGAAGGAGTTTGAGCTGGAGGTGATGCGCGACCTGAAGGACAACGTGGTCATCATCTGCTCCATCGAAAACTTCGATCCGATGGGGGTCCACACCGGCGATTCGATCACGGTGGCGCCCGCACAGACCCTGTCCGACAAAGAGTATCAGCTTATGCGGGATGCCTCCATCGCCATCATCCGCGAGATCGGCGTCGAGACCGGCGGCAGCAACATCCAGTTCGCCGTCAGTCCCGAGAACGGGCGGATGCTGGCGATTGAGATGAATCCGCGGGTCTCACGATCCTCGGCATTGGCCAGCAAGGCCACCGGCTTCCCCATCGCCAAGATCGCCGCCAAGCTAGCAGTGGGCTATACGCTGGACGAGATCAGCAACGACATCACGAAGGAGACGACGGCCTGCTTTGAGCCGACCATCGACTACTGCGTCGTCAAGTTCCCGCGATTCTCGTTTGAGAAGTTTGCCGGCGCCGACGAGACCCTGACGACGCAGATGAAATCGGTCGGAGAGGCGATGGCGATCGGTCGGACCTTTAAGGAGGCATTACAGAAGGTCATCCGCTCGCTTGAGATCGACGCGTATGGACTGAAGAGCCGGATCTTCGGAGACCCATCTGCACACGGGTCGGAGGTCAGCGAGACCGACCTGATGCGGGTGCGGGATCGCCTCAGCACGGCCAATTGGGAGCGGGTCTTTTACCTGGCCGATGCGCTCCGACTGGGGATAACGGTGCAGGAGATCTACAGGCTGACCGCCATCGATCCCTGGTTCCTGGAGAACATCAAGGAGATCGTTGACTTTGAGAACGAACTGCTCGGTCAACGTGGACATAAGGAAGACCTGCCCTTGGTCGGTCTATCGGCCCCGATTCTGCGGCAGGCCAAGGCATTAGGTTTTTCTGATCGGCGGCTGGCCGAACTGATCGGCTCTCAGGAGTCCGCTGTCCGAGACGCCAGAAAGCGGATGGGGATCGAGGCTACCTTCAAGATGGTCGATACCTGCGGCGCCGAGTTTGTGGCCCATACGCCCTACCTGTACTCGACCTATGAGCAGGAGTGCGAGGCCAACCCGACCAATCGCCGAAAGATCATGATCCTCGGTTCCGGCCCGAACCGGATCGGTCAGGGGATCGAATTCGACTACTGCTGCGTGCACGCGGCCTTTGCCCTGAAGGAGATCGGCTACGAGACGATCATGGTCAATTGCAATCCCGAGACGGTCTCGACCGACTACGATACCTCCGACCGCCTCTACTTCGAACCGCTCTGTCTGGAGGATGTCCTGAACATTGCAGAGCGGGAACGGCCGGATGGGGTGATCGTCCAGTTCGGCGGACAGACCCCGCTGAAACTGGCCATCCCGCTCGAACGGGCCGGTCTCAAGATCCTGGGCACCCCACCCGATGCCATCGACCGGGCAGAGGACCGGGAACGATTCAAGCAGATGTTGCAGCGCCTCGGCCTGAATCAGCCGCCAAATGGGACCGCCGTCTCGGTGGATCAGGCGCTTACCGTCGCGCGGCAGATCGGCTATCCGGTCCTGGTGCGACCGTCGTATGTCCTCGGCGGCCGCGCGATGGAGATCGTCTACACCGAGACGAGCCTACAGGCGTACATGACCCGCGCCGTCCAGGCCTCATTGGAGCATCCCGTGCTGGTGGATAAGTTCCTGGAGGACGCCATCGAGATGGACGTCGATGCCCTGTGCGACGGCCGGGAGGTCGTCATCGGGGGGATCATGGAGCATATCGAGGCAGCGGGTGTCCATTCCGGCGACTCAGCCTGCTCATTGCCGCCCCGGTCGGTGCCGCAACCGCTACTCGATCAGATCCGCATCCACACACGGGCGATGGCGCTGGAGCTTGGGGTCGTCGGACTGATCAACATCCAGTTTGCGATCAAAGATGACGTCGTCTATGTCCTGGAGGTCAATCCCCGCGCCTCGCGGACCGTCCCCTTTGTCAGTAAGGCGGCGGGCGTTCCCCTGGCCAAGCTGGCGGCGAAGGTCATGGCCGGAATGAGCCTCAACGAGTTGGGCGTTACCGAAGAGCCGAGGCTTCACCACGTCGCGGTCAAGGAGGCGGTCCTGCCTTTTGTGAAGTTCCCAGGTGTGGATGCCGTGTTAGGACCCGAGATGAAATCGACCGGCGAGGTCATGGGAATCGATCGCGAATTCGGACTAGCCTTTGCCAAGTCCCAGGTGGGTGCAAGCGGCGCCCTTCCCTTGGATGGTACGGCCTTTCTGAGCGTGCGCGGCAGCGACAAACCGCATATCGTACCCCTGGCAAGGCGGCTCGCGGAGATGGGCTTTCACCTCGTCGCCACGGCCGGGACCGCAGCCGTGCTGCGAGGCGGCGGGGTGAACGTCGAGCCGGTGGCGAAGGTCATTGACGGCGTACGCCCGCACATCGTGGACAAGATGAAGAATGGGGAGATCGGCCTGGTCATCAATACCCCGGAGGGCCATCACGCGCGGCTCGACTCTTACTCCATCCGACGAACGGCGGTGACGATGGGCATCCCCTACTTTACGACTATGGCGGCGGCGTGCGCAGCGGTCGAGGCGATTGCCGCGATGCGACACGGGAAGCTCGGGGTCAAGGCGTTGCAGGAGTACCATCAGGTCCAGGGTGGAGGGTAGAGGGTGCAGGGTATAGGGAATGGTGGTGTCGTCCGAGTTCCACGTTGAGATCGTGGCCAACAAACAGATCGCGCCGGAATACTTTTCGATGCGCTTGGCCGGTCCTGTACGCCTGGCACGATTTCTCCCCGGACAGTTTCTGATGCTCGGATGGACCGACGGACTCGATCCGTTGCTGCCTCGGGCCATGAGCATCCGCCGCGCGAGACGTGGAGAGGGGTTTGCCGAGGTGGAAATCCTTTACAAAGTCTGTGGCCGAGGCACCGCACGTCTCGCTGCGATGCGACCGGGTAGGTCGCTCCGGGCAACCGGTCCGCTTGGAAATGGCTTTGAGGTTCCGCGAAAAGTAGCGCACGTTATCCTGGTTGCCGGCGGCGTTGGGGTCCCACCGATCGCTGCCCTTGTCGATGCTCTCGCCGGACGGATGGCTGACCGTCGGATCGCGGTGACGGTCCTGCTCGGCGGGCGATCCAAGGTCGATCTGCTGTGCGTCTCAGACCTTCGACGGGCCGGCGCCGCCGTCCACGTGGCCACCGAAGACGGCAGTGCCGGCCATGAAGGTTTGGTCACCGACCTGCTCAAGCACTACCTCTACACCCAACACCCAACACCCAACACCCGCCTCTATGCCTGCGGTCCCTACCCCATGCTGGCAGCACTGGCGCCGATTGCCGAACAGTACGACCTGCCCTATCACGCCTCTATGGAGGCGAATATGGCCTGTGGGTTCGGAGCCTGTATGGGCTGTGTTGTGCCGGTAACGGCACATAAACAGGAGCGCGCTTATCGTCTGGTCTGCAAAGATGGGCCGGTCTTTGACGGCCATAAGATCCTCTGGGATGAACATAAGACGGGGGTTGGGGGTTGGGGGTTGGGGGTTGGGAAGTTGGAGGGCCGCAAGGGATGATCCTATCGTTTCCGGCCGCTCTACGCGGGACCTCGCAGACCGATCCGCATGTTCTCATAGAGGAGGTCCCCAATCCGCCGCCCTTTGCGGATCTCTGGAGTCTGGTCGCTGCGCAGCCGGGCTTCAGCCTTCTGGACGCCGATCCCTGGGCTGTGAATCACTGGCAGGCCGCCTGTTTCGGCTACGATCCATTCCTCACCTTTTCGGCAAAGGGCAACGAGATCACCATTTCACGTCGTGGCGAATGCCACCGGGTCACAGGCGATCCGTTTCAACATCTTCAGGCGACCCTCAGGCAATATAGCAACCTGGCGCCCGTCGAAGACGTTCCAACGGCCGGCGCCATCGGCTACTTCGGCTACGACCTCCGACACCACCTCGAACGGCTGCCGGCGCGCGCGGTGGACGACCTGAGGCTACCCGACTGCGTGATCCATTTTTACGACCGGCTCTTCTGGTTCGAACCGGCGAAGCGCGAGATGCTGATCACCTCCACCGGCCTGCCGCTGCCGCCGGGCGTCGCGCGCGAGCAACGGGCCCTGGAGCGGCTGCACGAGGGTCGCGACCTGATCGCGCATGCGCGGCTGACAGGCGGTGGCAGGTCGCCCGAGTTGTCGCCCATCGCGGCCCCGCTCGACAGCAATATGTCGAAGGCGCAGTACTGTCAGGCATTGGACAGGGTCCTGGACTATATCGCAGCCGGCGATATCTATCAGGCCAACATCTCGCAGCGCTTCGTCACACAGTTTGGCGGCGATCCCTGGGCCCTGTACCGGCGTCTTCAGAAACGTTTCCCGGCGCCATTCGGGGCCTATCTTCACTGTGGCCCGTTCCAGGTCCTGTCCAACTCCCCGGAACGGTTCCTGCTGGTTGAGGGGAACCGCATCTCGACCTGCCCGATCAAGGGGACGCGCCCGCGAGGGATGACCGTGGAGGACGATGCGCGGATCATCGGGAGCCTTCGTTACGATCCGAAAGAGCGTGCCGAGCATGTCATGATCGTGGACCTGGAACGAAACGATCTGGGGCGGATCTGCCGGGTCGGCTCTGTGCATGTCGAGCGATTCGAGACGATCGAGACCTACCATACCCTTCATCACATGGTCTCGATCGTCGCGGGGACCCTGGAGGATGGGACAGACCCGATCGACTGCCTGCGCGCCACCTTCCCAGGCGGGTCGATCACCGGCGCCCCCAAGATCCGTGCGATGGAAATCATCGACGAGGTGGAGCCGACCCCCCGCGGCCTCTATACCGGCGCAATCGGGTTTATCGGGTTTTCCGGCGGGATGGAACTGAACATCGCCATTCGAACGGCCGTCGTCACGGGCGGACAGATCTACTTTCAGACCGGCGGAGGGATCGTCGCCGATTCCTCGCCGGCCAAAGAGTACGACGAGACGCTGCTCAAGGCCGAAACCTTCTTTCGGACGCTTGGGATCGGCGCCGGTTTCGGGAGGTAGAGAAGGCGAATGGCTGTCGTCTATCTGAACGGACGCTACATACAGGCCGAGCGGGCAAAGGTGTCGGCCTTTGACCGCGGGTTCATCTATGGCGACGGCCTCTTCGAGACCATCCGGACATATGCCGGATGGGTCTTTGCGCTGGATCGACACCTGGGACGCCTCAAGAAAGGCGCCGACCAGATCGGGATCCCGTTTACGGGCGACGCGGGCAAGTGGCGGCCGGTGATGGATGCGCTGCTCCGGCGCAATCACCTTCAGGACACGGATGCGTCGTTGCGGTTGACGGTGACGAGAGGTCCGGACGTGCTGGGCCCTCTGCTGCCTCCCGACGCGCCCCCGTCACCCACGCTGCTGCTGGTCGCCAAGCCGGTGGATGCCGGAATCGCCCAACGTCAGCAGGTGGGGGTCGGCGTCATAACGGTTCACTGGGGAGATCCGTTTAACCCGCTCCAGATCAAGTCGCTGGATTATCTCTATAATATACTCGCGACGGCGCAGGCGCAACGCGAGGGCGCGCTGGAGGCGTTGTTTGTGGGCACTGATAACTGTATCATTGAGGGCGCCACAAGCAACGTCTTTTCGATCTCACACGGCGTACTGACGACCCCTTCTGAGAGTTCAGGGCTTCTACCAGGGATTACCAGGGAGGTGGTGATTGAGCTGGCAAAGCGGGAGGGCCTGACGGTTCATGAAACCCCACTTCCCCTTGATACGCTCCTGTCGGCAGACGAGGTGTTCCTCACCGGTTCCCTCAAGGAGATCACGCCGGTTATCGCGGTCGACGGTCGCACAATCGGAACCGGCCGCCCAGGTCCGGTCACGCAACAGCTCCAGCAGCGATACCGGACGGCCGTCGAAGAGGAACGGGTACGAGGCAAATGCAGGGGCGCACTGCGTGCGCCTATACAAGAGTAGAATACGTGAAGTCTGTCGCCGGTCGCACCAAACGGCCCGATCTGCGCGTCACCGTCGCAGGCATCCCCATGCAGAACCCGGTGATGACGGCGTCCGGGACCTTCGGCTATGCTCAGGAGTTCGAGCCGTTCCTGGACCTCGGTCGCCTGGGCGCCATCGCTGTGAAAACCATCACCCGTTCACCGCGCGCCGGGAATCCACCGACGAGAATCGTCGAGACCCCCGCCGGGATGTTGAACGCGATCGGCCTGCAGAATGTCGGGGTAGAGGCGTTCATCAAAGAGAAACTCCCCTACCTGCGCCGATTGGGTCCGCCGGTGATTGTCAATATCGCCGGTGAGTCGATCGAAGACTATGTTGAACTGGCTAAACGGCTGAGTGATCGTGAAGGGATCAGCGGATTAGAGCTGAATATCTCCTGTCCCAACGTGGCCGATGGCCTGATCTTCGGCTGTAATGCGGCATTGGCCCACACGCTGATATCGAAGGTCCGGCGGGCGACGGCGCTCCCGCTCATCCCCAAGCTCTCCCCGAATGTCACCGACGTGGCGGAGATCGCCAGGGCGCTGGCGGATGCCGGGGCCGACGCCCTCTCTCTCATCAATACGCTGATCGGTATGGCCGTCGACGTGCGAACCCGGCGCCCGAAACTTGGCAACGTCACCGGCGGCCTCTCCGGACCGGCCATCCGACCCGTCGCGATCCGAATGGTCTGGGAGGTAGCCCAGGCGGTCAAGCTCCCGCTGATCGGGATGGGCGGGATCATGACGGCTGAGGACGCGCTGGAGTTCCTGATCGCCGGCGCGACGGCCGTCGCGGTCGGGACGGCCAACTTCACGTCGCCGAGCAGTGCTGAACGGGTCATTGACGGGATCAGCGCGTATTTGATCGACCATAAGCTCGCGCGCGTCACCGATCTTGTCGGGTCGTTGGATCTGACGGGCACTACGCGAGAGGCGACTGAATGGCCACGTTGAGACCGGTGAAGGGCGATCTCCATACCGCTACTCCCGCTGCCGCCAAAAAGATCCTGGCCATCCTGGAGGAGACCTACCCGGACGCCTGTGTGACGCTCGATTTCAAGAACCCGTTCGAGCTGCTGATCGCGACGATCCTGGCGGCCCAATGCACCGACGAGCGGGTCAACCAAGTCACCAAGGGCCTGTTTAAGCGATATGCGACCCCCAAAGCGTTCGCCGAGGCCGATCCGATCGATCTGGAAGAGGCGATTCGGTCTACAGGTTTCTATCGGAACAAGGCCAAAAGCATCATCGGCTGCTGCAGGAAGATCCTGGAGGAGTTTGGCGGGCAGGTACCGCGGACGATGCAGGAGCTGATTACGCTCCCCGGCGTCTGGCGCAAAACCGCCAACATCGTCCTGAGCAACGCCCTGGGCATCACCGCCGGGATCGCGGTAGACACTCACGTCATACGTGTAGCCAACCGCCTGGGCCTGGCACACAGCGACAAGCCGGATGAGATCGAGCAGCAGCTCTGCCGGATCATCCCCAAAGCGCAGTGGACCCGCCTGACCCACCTGCTGGTCTTCCACGGCCGCGGCGCCTGTACCGCCAAGCGCCCCGACTGCCCCCGCTGCCACGTCCGCCACCTCTGCCCCTGGCCGGACAAGACCGTCTGACCCTTCCCTCTATCTTGCCCCCTATTCCCGCCTTGCCGGCCCCGACGATGACTGCATGGCATTGTTAATTGCCATGTGGCAATGTATAATGCCAATTAAAGAGGAGGATTGTGTTATGAACACGCTCTTGGATCGATTCGGCCGGGTGGTGATCCCAAAAGAAATCCGCGATAGTCTTGGCCTTAAACCAGGGGAACTGTTAAAGGTGGAGCAATCGGACGATGAGGTTGTTTTGAAGCCGTTGCGTGAAGAACCCCCAATCAAGGTGAAGGATGGCGTATTGGTCTATACAGGCACAGCAACGGGCAATCTGATGGAGCGCGTGAAGGCTCATCGCGAAGAACGCCTCAGGACGGTGTCTTCACCACGGAAATCATGAAAATCCTTTTTGATACCTCCGTCCTCACAGCCGCAATCGTAGAACCGCACCCTCTGCACGCCTCTGCTTTCCGATGGCTCAAACAGGCAAGAGCAAAAGAGTTCGACATGTTGATCGCGGGTCACACTTTGGCTGAATTGTATGCAGTGTTGACCACGTTGCCTATACGCCCGAAGATTACACCTGGGATCGCCGGGCGTCTGATTCGCAGTAATGTTGAGGCCACGGCAAAGGTGGTTTCCCTTTCACCTTCGGAGTACAGCTCCGTCGTCAAGCGGATGGCTGATCTTGGACTATCCGGAGGGGTAATTTATGATGCCATCATCGCGAAGGTGGCGACAAAATCACAGGTTGATCACGTGTTAACATTCAATACCGACGACTTCAAACGAGTGTGGCCCGAAGGCGCAAACCGTCTCATCGCGCCATAAAACATGCGGTCATGCATGTGCGAAATCACTAGAAACACCTTCAGCCCCTCAAGACGTTTCGCGGGATTCCGATTGTCTCGCCGCGAGAATACTTCGATCGGCTTCGCTGAGGCCGATCTGGTCTCCCAGTTGCGGCGCCCGAAGAGCTTTATCCCACCACCACAGCCTCAGTGGTTCACTTCCTATTTATATTTGGGCAAATACCACTTGGGAGGTAGAATCAACCCGGCACTCCCAGAGCGGGAAGGAGAGCAGGACGGAGGTGCGCTGTTATGAGGAACGAATTCACAGCAGTTTTCGAGCGAGACGGAGAGTGGTGGATCGCCTACTGTCCGGAGATTCCTGGAGCAAACGGGCTCGGGAAAACGAAGGAAGAGGCCCGTCAAAGTCTTGCGGATGCCATTGCACTCATCTTGCAGGACCGCCGGGAGAATGGGCTGCGAGGGGTGCCGCCGAATGCTGAGCGTGAGACGGTGATCGTGACGTGAAGCGAAGCGCGCTGTTGCAGCACCTTCGCAGACACGGCTGCCACTTCAAGCGGGAAGAACGCTCCCAGTTGAGTAGATATTGAATGTTGGATTCCTGGCGTGGCTGGGAGAGGGTGCTAAGGAAACTCGGAGGAGTCGAAATGACTATCACACTGACCGCGGTGTTTCAGAAAGTACCGGAAGGATATATCGGCTTCGTTGAGGAGTTGCCCGGGGCGAACACCCAAGGCGCGACCTTAGGGGAGACACGCGCCAATCTGCAGGAGGCTATCACTCTTGTCCTGGAGGCCAACCGCACACTGGCTGAGGAGTCGTTGAAGGGGAAGGACGTAATTCGCGAACCGCTGCCCATATCTGAGGCATGAAGCGCCGCGACCTGATCCGGCACTTAGAGGCACACGGGTGCGAATTCCTGCGCGAGGGCAGTAACCATACCGTGTATGTGAATCGGGTAGCGCAAAAGACATCGGTAATCCCCAGGCACCGCGAAATCAACGAGTTTCTCGCTCGAAAGATCTGCCGTGACCTCCAGGTTTCCGAGCCTGTCTAACCCTGCTCGGAAGGAGATCGAAGATGACTAAGGATACGCGTAACATTGGCCGCGAGATTCTCGAGGGCCTGCGGGAAATCAAGCAGGGCGACTACGGGCGCGTTATCACGATTCCGAGCATTACAGGCGTTCGCGAGAAGACGGGCCTGTCCCAGGCACGGTTTGCCCAGCTACTCGGCGTCTCCGTGCGGACCCTGCAGGATTGGGAGCAGGACCGCCGGGCCCCGTCTGGTGCGGCCCGAACCCTGCTGATGGTAGCGGCGAAGAACCCGCGTGCGCTCCTAGAAGTCGCGTGACGGTTGGCGCGAAATCTCACTCGCCGCATGCAGCCGACGGCGAACACTGAACCCCTAAGAGTCGAGGAGGCCGATATGCTTCCCGAATACGACGTTAGGGGCAAGAAAGGTGTGCGCGGCAAGTATTATCGCGCCTACCGGCAAGGGCATACGGTCAAGGTTTATAAAGCCGATGGAACGGTGAGTATTCGTTACTTCACGCTGGCAGATGGCGCGGTGATGCTGGAGCCAGATGTGCGTCAGTATTTCCCGAACGCTGACACCGTAAATGCTGCCCTGCGCTCTCTGATTGCACTGATACCGGCTAAGTCTGCCAGGCGCAAGACCGTTACCAAATCTCGTCGACTGCAGCAGGCCCATGTGGGGGCGTGCAATCACGGGGCGCGGGCTAACCCCGGCATGAACCCGCCGCGCTCGCGCGTCTGCCCACCGCGCCGGGTACGCCCCGCGACCGCACCCACAAACCCCTTCCCCCGCATCCACGTAGCCGAAACACTCGATGATGCGGTCGGGAGCGTAGGAATATAGAGATTGTGTTGCTTCGAATTTTTTTCTTGACGGTCTTAGTCATATGTATAATCTTATATCCGAGGACGAAAAGGTGGTGAAAAGGGGGAGGCAGGGGATGCGATGGACCTAACCGCGCCTGTTGTGCGGTTATCTGATCGAGACGGGCTGCTGGATGCCCTGATCGCCGCGGCCGATACGGTCGTCAAACTGGAAGCCTCTGTCCTCTCCCTCGAAAAGCCAGTTCCAGTTCCTGTGTCGCCACCAAAAAGACTTGACCGCCTCTCAGGTTTGGAGTATGCATCATAACTAGGCCTTCCTCTCGGAAAGGAGGACTGCATGGGGATTTCCACTGAAACAGGGGTCATCCAACACCGCTCTCCTCAGAGGGCTGGCAAGTGGACACCTGCCGTGCTCACCCCTTCGCCACGGCCTCCAGCCAAGCCGAAGCTCCTTGACCAGGTTCGCCAGGCCATTCGCACTCGCCATTACAGTTGCCGGACAGAGGATGCCTACATCGGGTGGATCAAGCGGTACATCTTCTTCCACGGGAAGCGCCATCCGGTCGAGATGGGCGAACAGGAGGTAACCCGGTTCCTGTCCTCCCTCGCCGTGGACTGCCAGGTGAGCGCCTCAACACAGAATCAGGCGATGAGCGCCCTCCTGTTTCTCTACCGGGAGGTCCTGCAGCACCCATTGCCATGGCTCGACAACATCATCCCTGCGAAACGACCACTGCACTTGCCCGTCGTCTTGAGCCGTGATGAGGTCCAGGCGATCTTCGCCCATCTGCATGGAGCACCCCACCTGATGGCCCCCCTCCTGTACGGGGCTGGCCTCCGGGTGATCGAGTGCTGCAGGCTCCGAATCAAGGACGTAGATTTCGCCGCGAACCAGATCATCGTGCGCGAGGGCAAAGGCGACAAGGACCGCGTCACGCTGCTCCCCATACCGCCAAAGCGGACCTCGCCCGTCACCTAGAGATTGTTCGGTTGCAACACCAGCGGGATCTAGAGCGGGGTGCCGGCTGGGCGGAACTTCCAGCGGCGCTCGGCCGAAAATATCCGAACACAGGCCGCGAACTGGCCTGGCAATGGGTTTTCCCGGCCACGAGGTATTATGTGCACGTCGAGACCGGGCAGCGACGCCGGCATCACTTGCATGAGTCGGTGCTGCAAAAGGCCGTGAGGGAGGCAACCAGGCGGGCGAGCGTGTCTAAGCCGGCGTCCTGTCATACATTCCGCCACTCTTTCGCGACTCACCTGCTCGAGGATGGGTACGACATCCGCACGGTGCAGGAGCTGCTGGGCCACACTGATGTGAGCACGACCATGATCTACACCCATGTGCTCAATCGAGGGTGGGGTGGCGTCCGCAGTCCGGCGGATCGTCTTCCCGGGTCCGCTACCCACATCGCTTTTGGGATCGCGGCTAATGGTCGCCGACTGATGCTCCAAGCCGGTCTCGATAACAAGGCTGCCGGCGCTGCTGCTGTGCTGCCAACACCCCCACAGTCACGCGGCGACAGGCGTCCAGGGGAGAAGGGACCCCTGACCTTCCCCCGGTTTCCTGG